>NZ_CP072913.1:4138653-4443076 GCF_017968885.1 Pseudomonas sp. Tri1
CGTTCGCTCGGCAGTTTCCAGTGCAAGCCGAGGGCGGCGAACATGGGCGCGGTGTACAGGAAAATCACCATGTGCGAAGCCGTCGTATGCCGCAGGCCTTCGCCCACCATCACGAATTCCAAGGCAAACAACAATCCCACCAGCAAGCCCGGACGCCAGCTGCCATCGGTCAGAGACAGGCGTTCACCGCGCAGCAGCACCAACAGCCAGACCAGTACCGCAGCGATGGCCGAGCGCACGCCCAGTTGCAGCATCGGCGTCATGTCGGCGGCGCTGGCCTTGATCGCGACTTGCTGGAAACCCCAGATGGCACAGAGGCCGGTCATCAGGGCGCAGACCTGGCCATCCAGGGCTCGGCGGGTGGTCATGGGAAAGGTCCTTGAGGGCAGAAAACAGATGAAAGAATTGTCTGCCTGACACCTTTGCTGGATATAGTGATTACCCGACAAGCCATCCCGGTAATCCGCCATTGCGCTCGCCATGCATCCTCCAGCCCAACATCTGAAGATTCCTCCGTTCGAAGTGGCCCTGCCCTCGCCGATCTACTTTCGCAGCGCCTGCATGCCGGCCCACGCCACTTACCCTCGGCACCGGCATGCCTGGGGGGAGTTCGTCTACTCCTACAGTGGCGTGATGGAAATCGAGATCGCGCAGCACCATTATCTGGCACCGCCGCAATACGGCATCTGGTTGCCGCCGGACATGGAGCACGTTGGGTTCAATCGGCATGAGGCCTGCCATTGTTCGCTGTACCTGGCCGCCGAACTGTGCGCTGCGCTGCCCGCCGTCCCCTGTGCGCTGACCTTGAGCCCGCTGATCCGCGCGCTTCTGGAGGAGCTGCGCAGCGACCCACCAAGCCAGCCACAGACGCCCGAACAGCAACGTTTGTTGCAGGTGCTGGTGGACAAGCTGATCCAGGCGCCCCACGTCGGCAGCTACCTGCCCTCCTCGGATGATCCCCTGCTGGGCCCCGTGCTGCGGGCCTTGGAGGCGAACCCCAGCGACCCGCGCTCATTGCCGCAACTGGCCCGCGCCGCCAACACCACCGAACGCACGCTGATGCGCCGGGCACAGCGGGACCTGGGCATGTCACTGGTGGAATGGCGCCAGCGCCTGAAAGTCATCGAAGCCCTGGCCCTGCTCGAACGTGGCCAGAGCGTGGAAACCATCGGCCTGGACCTGGGCTACAGCAGCGCCTCGGCGTTCATCAGCATGTTTCGCAAAATGATGGGCACCACACCAGATGAGTATCGGCGCCGGCATATGGCTGGATGACGCGGGGAGCTCGCGATGCGGTGTGCCAGCTTGCATCAGTATTGAATGTGCCGCAGTCATCGCGAGCAAGCTCGCTCCCACGGGTGGTTTTGGGTGTGCATGAGTTTTGTGTTTACAGCAGGCCCACTGTGGGAGCGAGCTTGCTCGCGAAGGCGCCGGTAGAGGCGGCATCCATTTCGGCATTAACGCCAAACCGCCCCGCCATCTCCCGGCGGCCACTGGCCGTCCCCCCTAACGCCCGGCTATCCAGATCCTGGATCACCCAATTGCGCTTGATCGCCACTTGCAGCAATGCCGCCCCCAAGGCACCGCCCAGGTGCGGACGGCGCATGCTCCAGTCCAGGCAGGGACAGGCGAATCGGCGTCGTTGGGTGGCGAGGACCTGAACATCGACGCCCAATCCCTCGAACAACCGCTCTCCCGATTCACTCAGCCGATACCCCGGTCCTTGCACCTCCACCAACCACCCGGCCTCGATCATCCGATCATACAGGCGCACCGCCAGGGTGCCGGCCATATGGTCGTAGCAGGTGCGGGCGAACTGCAGGCGATCCGGGGTGCGCGGCGTAAAGGTCGGCGCGGCGCTCTGGCCGATTACCATCAGCGCTTCGAGGGCCTGGGCCACGCGCTTGTCCGCCAGGCTGTAGTAACGATGACGACCCTGCACGTGCAACCGCACCAAGACCAATTCCTTAAGCTTCGCCAAGTGGGCGCTGGCGGTCGAGGCGCTGACCTCGGCGATGCTCGCCAATTCGGTGCTGGTGCGGGCGTGGCCGTCCATCAACGCGCACAGCATTCGGGTGCGCGCCGGTTCAGCAATGGCCGCGGCCACTTGGGACACACCCAGGTCATGATGTTCTGCGTCCATATTTCGCTCCCTGACGAATCAAGCCATGCATCGACTGAAGATAGTAGCAACACTTTCTCCGTCACGAACAAGGCAGCGCTTCATGGACCCGATCATCGCCGCGACTCACACCGATCCCTACTCCTACTACGCCAGCCTGCGGGCCGCAGGCGGGCTGACCTTCGATCCACGATTGAACCTGTGGATCGCCAGCAGCGCCGAGGCCGTGTGCGCGGTGCTGCGTCACCCCGCATGCGTTGTGCGTCCGGCCCACGAGCCCGTGCCAAAGGCCATTGCCGAAGGGCCCGCCGGTCGGGTGTTCGGGCGCCTGATGCGCATGAACGAAGGTGAACCGCAGCGTTGCCCGAAAGCAGCGATTGCGCCGGGGTTGCAGGCGATCGATCGGCAGCAGGTCGAAGCGCTGGTCAAGGCGCGTTTTCTCAAGGACGGCGCCGAAGGCCTGCACCAGGCTCAGTTCATCGGACCGACCAGCGTGGTGGCGGCGTTGCTGGGTTTCAACCCGGCGGACAGTCGCCTGATCAGCGAACTGACGGGGGATTTCGTCGCTTGCCTGTCGCCTCTGAGTGATGCGACGCAACTGGACGCGGCGCACCGGGCCACCGAACAACTGCTGACGTTTTTCCGCGAGCGGATCGAGGCACAGGACAACCCCCTGTTGGCACGCATTGGCCAGGGGTTCGCAGATGCCGATACGAACAGCCTGATCGCCAACCTGATCGGCCTGCTCTCGCAAACCTATGAAGCCACGGCCGGCCTGATTGGCAATGCGTTGCTGGCACTGATCCGCGATCCGGCGCTGCCGCACACGCTCAGGGCCGACCCCACACAGATCTCCCCGTTGCTGGTCGAAGTCCAGCGCTTGGACCCTTCGGTGCAAAACACTCGCCGCTTCGTCATCGCCCCCTGCGAAATCCTCGGTGCCATGCTGAACCCTGGGGATGCGGTCCTGGTACTGCTAGCGTCGGCCAACCGCGATCCGCAGCTCAACCCGCAACCGGACGTCCTGCTGCTCGAACGCCCGAACCGCCGCAGTTTCAGCTTCGGCACCGGGCACCATGAGTGCCCCGGCCAAGCTTTGGCCCTGGGCATTGCCCACGCCACACTGGATATCTTGGTCGAGCGAGCACCGCGACTGGACCGGTTGGCGTGGCGCTACCGCCCCTCCATCAACGCACGCATCCCGCTGTTCAGCGACCGGCCAGTGGCGAAAGCGCGGTGACCAACTCCAGCATCAATCGTCCCGGGTCAGGACTTCCAGCAGCTCGATTTCAAAGATGAGATTGGCGTTGGGCTTGATGTGGGCACCCATTGATCGCTCACCGTAGGCCAGGTGCGCCGGGACCAGCAGTTTGCGCTTGCCACCGACTTTCATGCCCATCAGGCCCAGGTCCCAGCCCTTGATGACACGGCCGGTGCCGATCACGCACTGGAAAGGTTTGCCGCGACTGTAGGACGAATCGAATTCGGTGCCGTCTTCGAGCGTACCGCGATATTGAGTGGTAATCAGCGCACCTTTGACTACGCTTTTGCCGTCGCCCTGTTCCAGGTCGATGATTTGCAGCTCTTCGTTCATGGGGTAGTTCCGTGTCAATCAAGGCGCGGTTTTTCGCAGAATTTGCCGCCGCTGGCAATCTTTTGTGCGGTTCTCTGTTCATGCCCCGTTGTGACCCACCGCCGCGTTGTATTACATGCAGGAGGGAACCGCGGCGGTAGCTTCGGTTCACATGGATATCGACCCTGCCTTTCAGATAAGGATGTTCTGATGATCGACTCTCGCCCGCACCACGGTTTCATCCCTCCCTATATCCTCAATCGAATCATCGCCCACGGCTCCGAACAGCAACGCTCCAAGGCCCTTGGTACCCTGACCCACGTGCGCAGCCTGCGACACAACCCCGGCCCGCCCGGTAACCTTCCCGCCGCGGCGAAACTGGCCAAGCCAGGCAAGGCCGGGCAACCACGACGCAGCGTGCATGACGCACAAAACAACATGGAACTACCCGGCCAGCCGATACGCCTGGAAGGCCAACCGGCCAGCGGCGACCCGGCCGTGGACGAGGCCTACGATGCCCTGGGCGCCACCTACGATTTTTTCTGGAAGGTCCTGGGGCGCGACTCCATCGACAACAAAGGCTTCGCCCTGGTGGGCAGCGTGCATTATGGCCAGGGCTACGAAAACGCGTTCTGGAACGGCGCGCAGATGGTGTTCGGCGACGGTGACGGCGAAATCTTCCAGCGCTTCACCCGCTCCCTGGACGTCGTGGCCCATGAACTGGCCCATGGCGTCACCGAAAGCGAAGCCGGGTTGATCTATGCCAACCAGTCCGGGGCCTTGAACGAGTCCATCTCCGATGTATTCGGCGTGCTGGTCAAACAGTTCGTACTCGAACAGACCGCCGACCAGGCGGACTGGCTGATTGGCGCCGACCTGCTCACCGACAAGATCAACGGTGACGGCCTGCGCAGCATGTCCAACCCTGGCACCGCCTACAATGACCCGATGCTGGGCAAGGACCCACAACCGGCGCACATGCGCGAATTCGTCATTACTCGCGAAGACAACGGCGGCGTGCACATCAATTCCGGCATTCCCAACCGCGCCTTTTATCTGGTGGCCACCGCGCTGGGCGGATTTGCCTGGGAAAAGGCTGGCCGGATCTGGTATGACACCTTGTGCGACCGAAAACTGGCCAACGATGCGTCCTTCAGCGCTTTCGCCCGCCTGACCGTCGAGCATGCCCGCCAGCTTTTCGGCCAACGGGAGGTGCAAGCGGTGCAGGACGGCTGGGCTCAGGTCGGCGTCGACCTGACAGAGGAAAGCTGATGAAAACCCTTCCGACTCTCGACGATAAGGCGGTGGTCAAGCTATCACGCCAGGGCGGTGTGGCGGCCATCCAGGCCTTGACCCGCCCCCGGGAAATCGAGTTCGCCCAGTGCGACCTCGACCAGCGCACGCGCATCTGCTCGCTGCTCGAAGGTTGTCTGCCACTGACTTCGTCCACGCCTGGCCGGGGCGACCAACGTTTTTTCCAGATCGAGGTGCGTTATCGCACCAACGACCAGGATGACGAAATGGTGTTGCAGGTGCCTGAGGACCAGGCACCTGGCGAACTGGTTCGCCTGTGGGACAAGGGCGAAGTGACCTGAGGACTTAACGTGTGGCCGGAACAATCTTGACGATTGCGCCGGACACGGTTTCGATCAGCAAGTACTTGTCGTCGATATGCACCCATTGCTGTTCTTGTGTCGGCTGTTCGAGTTTCTTCTGTTTCCAGTCTTTCATGGCCCTGTCCGCACGCTGGTAGTCCGCCGGTACTCGGTCGTTTTCCACCAGCCGGCGGCCATTGCTCGGCGAATGCTCCAGGGCGTCTCCAGTCTTCTCGACCGCTTGCGCAACAGGCCCAAAGGCTCCGAGGCCGGCGATCAGGACCAGGCTGGCGATCAGGGTTGGTTTGCGCATAGAAAAAACTCCAGTTATTCAAGGGACTGAATCTGGGACTTCGCCGGCGGCGAATCATTCCCTTTACTGCTGCGACTGGAAGCTGAGAGCCTCGCCACAGGTCGTGCATGGCATAGTGACAGGCCTGAAACTACAACACCCGCCGGACGGACCCACCATGAGCACCACCGCCTCTTCCCCTGCCCTCAAGGAAATCTTCAACAGCGCCCGTCTGGAGCACATCGCCAGCGAAATGCTCGTGGTGTATCCGGCATTCGACGCCAAGGCCTTCTTGCACATGGCCAACGAGGGGCTGGCCGAGTTGTCGGTGATGCAGCGCATGGCACGGGTCAGTGAATGCCTGCATGCCGTGCTACCCCTGGATTACGAAGCGTCTCTGGAGCTGCTGCGTGATCTGGCGCCGCGCCTCAACAGCATGTTCGTCAGCATGTTCCTGCCGCACTATGTGGCGTCTTACGGCCGGCACGCCTTCGACCTTTCCATGGACGCGCTCAAGTACTTCACCCGGTTCGGCTCGTCGGAGTTCGCGGTGCGGCACTTCCTGCGCGACGACCTGGCGCGCACCCTCAAGGTCATGCACGACTGGGCACTGGATACCAACGAGCACGTACGGCGCCTGGCCAGCGAAGGCAGTCGGCCGCGCTTGCCGTGGTCGTTCCACCTCGAGCCGATCCAGGCCAACCCCGACCTGGCGGCCGCGATCCTCGACGCCCTCAAGACCGACGACAGCCTCTATGTGCGCAAGTCCGTGGCCAACCACCTCAACGACGTCACCAAGCAGCATCCGGACTGGGTGCTGAACCAGATCGAAAGCTGGCCACTGCAAAACCGCCACACCGCATGGATAGCCCGGCATGCCCTGCGCAGCCTGATCAAACAAGGCCATCCCCGGGCGCTGGCAGTCATCGGTGTGGGTGGTAAGGCCCAGGTCGAAATCCTGGACCTGAAGGTGACGCCAGCGGTCATTCGCCTGGGCGAACAGATCAGCCTGTCCTTCAAGGTGCAATCGACCCTCGGGCAGAGCCAGCGCCTGGTGATCGATTACGCGATCGATTACGTGAAAGCCTCGGGCGGCACCTCGGCCAAGGTCTTCAAGCTCCAGACCTTCGACCTGCCTGCCCACGGGTGCGCCAGCCTCAGCCGTTCACAACACATTCGCGAGCTGACCACTCGCCGGCACTATGCAGGCCGGCATGTGGTGCATTTGCTGGTCAATGGCGAGCGACTGGGCAGCACAGCGTTCGACATCGCGCCTTGAAGCCGCTCAGACCACCGCCACGCGTTGCGCCTTGCGGATGTCTTGGATGAAGCGTTCTGCCGGCAACGGGTGGCCCAGCAGATAACCCTGCAGCGAATCGCAGCCCAGTTGGGTCAGGAAGTCTTGTTGCACATCGGTCTCTACGCCTTCGGCGACGATGCGCAGGCCCAGGGCCTGGCCGAGGGCGACGATGGCCGAGACAATGGCTGCGTCATCGCTGTCGTGCTCCAGGTCGCGCACGAAGCCGCGATCGATTTTCAGCTCGTTGGCCGGCAGGCGCTTGAGGTACATCAGGCTCGAATAGCCCGTGCCAAAGTCGTCGATGGACAGGTCAACCCCCATGTCCGAAAGCTGTTGCAGCACCGTCATGCTTGCGTCCGCATCGCTCATGGCGGTGGTTTCGGTGATTTCCAGGGTCAAACTGTTGGCCGGCAATTTATGGGTTTCCAACGCCTTGGCCACGCTCTGCACCAGGCCCGTATGGCAAAACTGCAAGGCCGACAGGTTCACCGCAATGCGCCAATCGGTATAACCGAGCACGTACCATTCGCGCATCTGGCGACAGGCCTCGTTCAGTACCCATTCGCCGATGGGAATGATCAGCCCGGTCTTTTCCGCCAGGTCGATAAAGGTGTCGGGCATCAACAGGCCCTGCGTCGGATGGTTCCAGCGCAACAACGCCTCGGCGCCGACCGGCCGGCCGTTGGCGGCGTCGAACTTGGGCTGGTAGTACAGGCTGAACTGCCGCTGCTCTACGGCGATGCGCAGGTCTTGCAACAACTGCAATTGCTTGCGCGCGTTGCTGTTCATCGAGGCATCGAAAAAGCTGTAGCCGTTTTTGCCGGCGCCTTTGGCGTGGTACATCGCCGCGTCGGCATTCATCAGCAACTCATCGGCGCTTTGGCCGTTGCCTGGATACAACGCGATGCCGACACTGGCGGATATCTGCAGGTCGTGGTCGGCGACCCGGAAGGTGCGCGCGATCAACCCGACCTGGCGTGCCGCCAGTCGCAAGGCATCGTCGGGCTCGGCCAGTTGCACCAGCAGCACGAACTCATCACCGCCGATCCGCGCCAGGGTGTCCTGGCTGCGCAGGTCTTCGCGCAGGCGCAGGGCCACGTCCCGCAACAACATATCGCCCATGTGGTGACCAAAGGCATCGTTGACCGGTTTGAAGCCATCCAGGTCGATGAACATCAAAGCGAAACAACCGCCCTGCTCTTGCACAAGGTGCATGGCCTGGTCGATACGATCGGCCAGCAGTACGCGGTTGGGCAACGCGGTGAGAGGGTCGTGCAGGGCCAATTGGGTCAGTTCCCGATTAGCCTGGGTCAACGATTGGGCCAGCTCTGCGGTACGGGCTTCCAGGCGCGCGTCGAGAATCGAGGTCAGCAAGGCAATGGCCAGCACCGCCAGGGTGGTGATCAGCACCAGGTTGTCCAGGCCCTTGCCGCTCAAGCCATCCAGGGAGCCGCAGAAGCTGCCCTCGTTGAACCGTGCCCCGGCCATGCCGGTGTAGTGCATGCCGACGATGGCGATGCCCATGACCACCGCGGCTCCAGCGCGAGCCATGCGCACATGGGGAGAATTGTGGCGCAGGCGAAAAGCGATCCACAGTGCCGCCGCCGACGCGCCAACGGCAATCACCAACGAAGCGCCGAACAGCGTCGGGTCATAGTCGATGCCCGGTTGCATCTGCAGCGCGGCCATGCCGGTGTAATGCATGGCACTGATGCCCGCGCCCATGATCAGCGCGCCAAACGCCAACTGCCAGGCCGGCAGCCGCGGCTGGCTGACCAGCCACAGGGCAAAACCGCAGGAAAGAATGGCGATCAGCAGCGACAGCGCGGTGATTCGCACGTCGTAGCCAAGCTCCACCGGCAAGGTGAACGCGAGCATGCCGATGAAATGCATGGACCAGACGCCCACGCCCATCGCCAATGCCCCTCCAGCCATCCATAAATGGGCCGCACGCCCCCGAGTGGTGGCGATACGCCCGGTCAGGTCCAGGGCTGTGTAGGACGCCAATACCGCTACAAACAGGGAAATAGAAACTAAGGCAGGGGAATAACTACCAATGAGCATGGTTTTTTTCTCGATACTGCAAAGCCGAACTGCTTCCATGCCCGGTTGAAAGCCGGCGATTGTACGCAATCGTATCGCCGGCGCACGGGCCAAATGTCAAAAAGCCATCAAACCTGGAACATTTTCGACGAAAGACATTTTGCCCATTGGCAAAAGTGAAAACAGCTCTCACATCGTCCCAAGAGTCCACAAAAACCACGTCCGTCACAAATCCTCTGTGGGAGCGGGCTTGCTCGCGATAACGGTGTGTCAGCCAACATCAATATCGACTGACCTGCCGTCTTCGCGAGCAAGCTCGCTTGTATGTTTAGACTTGAAGGGGTGGGCGGGACTAAAAGCTCGATTCCGACTCTAGCCAGTACGGACCGTGGGAGACTTCTCGTTCCGCCCTTTCTACCTAAAGCGCCGATAAGGAATTCATCGGTAAAACCGACGATAGAGGCAAGCCAGCGCAAAGGTAGACCCCGACAAGCACCTAAACCCTAGCTCCGAGGATTCGTCATGACAATCCTTAACTCACCAACGGTTATTGGTATCGATGTAGCGAAGGCCGAAATCGTCGTTTACCGCGAAGACCTGAAAATCACTCAAGCCATCGCCAACAATCGAGAAGCTCTTGGCCGGTGGCTCAAAACGCTACCAGCCCAAAGCTCGATTGCGCTGGAAGCCACCAGTTTTTATCACCTGGACACAGCTGAGCTGGCCCATGGAATGGGGTTTCATGTTTACGTTGTGGATCCTTATCGGGTGGCCCATTACCGTGAAAGTATTGGGCTGCGGGCTAAAACTGATCCTTGTGATGCGCGTTTGCTGGCTCGTTATCTAACGAACGAGCAAGCAAGGCTGCGTATCTGGAGCCCACCTCCAGAAGCCTACAAAGTGTTAAAAAACCTGCTTAGAAAACGTGCGGCACTCATCAAGGCCCGCGTCAGTATCGTGCTGAGTTTTTCGAACGAACCGTGCCTAAAGGACATCTTGGCCCGGCAGTTGGAGGTCTTCAAAGAGTCCGATCAGGCCATTCAGAAGCTAATGCGTGAGGCCAGCCAAGCGGTAGGGATCACTGAAAACATCAACCGCTGCAAAGCCATTGAAGGGATTGGTGAACTGACGGCCATTGGCTTGGCGACCGCATTCATGCGCGGTCACTTTGTCAGTGGCGATGCATTCATTGCTTTCTTGGGGATGGATTTGCGTCCAAAAGACTCAGGGAAGAAGCACAGTCCTCGTCACTTGAGCAAAAAAGGGGACGGGGAGCTACGACGCCTGGCGCACAACGCCGCGATGGCGGCCTGTCGGTCTCCTGCCTGGAAACCTTACTATGAGGCCTTCTTGGCACGAGGCCTGGCCAGAACTCAGGCCTTGGTTATCCTCGCCCGCAAGTTGTGTCGGGTAGCATTCGCCCTGATGAAAAATCAGAGCGAATACCAACCAAATTCACGGTTGCAGGGTTCCCCTGCAACATAGAATCTCCCACATTTTTTTCCAGGGTGTCCACAAGAACCATGTCCGTCGCCAGTCCCTCTGTGGGAGCGAGCTTGCTCGCGATAGCGGTGTGTCAGTGCGCGAAAATTCCGGATCCAAAAAACCCAACTCGAACCGTTCGGCTAATATCGAAGCACCACTTCAAGGAGGATTTATCCATGCCTGCTCCAGCCACCCGGGCTTCGACCACTGCCCTATTGGTGATCGACGTACAGAACGACTTCATCCCCGGCGGCCAGTTGGCCGTGCCGGGGGGCGATGAGATCGTGCCGTTGATCAACCAACTGGGCCGTTCATTCAAACAGGTCATCCTCGCCCAGGACTGGCACCCGACCAAGCATGCGTCGTTTGCTTCCAGCCATCCAGGCAAGCAACCCTTCGACATCGTCCAATTGCCATACGGCGAGCAGAAACTCTGGCCCGACCACTGCATCCAGGGCAGCCGAGGCGCCGAATTCCACCCGATGCTGGAACTGACCCACGCCCAACTGATCATTCGCAAGGGCTGCAACCCGGACATCGACAGTTATTCGGCCTTCATGGAAGCCGACCGCCAGACCACGACCGGGTTGGCAGGTTACCTGAAGGAGCGCGGTATCGACACGGTATACCTGGTAGGCCTGGCCCTGGATTTTTGTGTCATGTTCTCGGCGCTGGATGCCCGGGCGGCGGGGTTCAATGCCATTGTGCTGCTCGACGCCTGCCGGGGCATCGATAGCGAAGGCTCGATGGACACCGCGATCCGCAGAATGCAGACCGCGGGGGTGGAGTTGGTTCAATCCACAGCGATAACCGGCCGGTCCTTTGCCTGATGGCTCATACTCAGCGGCCCCTTTTCGAACAGTGAGCCTCCATGCCTTTCCTCGCCCGCACCCACCCGCGTCTTTCCAGCGCCACGGTCCTTGGCCTGGCGGTGGGCCTGCTGGTTCCCGTGGACTCGATCATCAGCAAAATCCTGATCGGTTGGAACACCGGGGTCTGGACCTACCTGGTGCTGATGTCTTGGCTGACCGTGCGGGCCAAGGCGCCGGACGTCAAGCGTATCGCCGAGATCGAAGACGAAAACGCCGGGTTGGTCCTGCTGGTCGTCTGCATCGCGGCATTGGCCAGCCTGGCGACCATCACCTTCGAACTGGCGGGCAGCCGCGATCTGCAAACCGCTGGCAAGCTGCTGCACTACGGCTTCACGGCGATGACCGTGATCGGTTCCTGGTTACTGATCGGCGTGATCTTCAGCGTTCACTATGCGCGGTTGTATTACACCTGGGAGGGCAAGGAGCCAGCGCTGCGATTTGCCGAAGGGCTGACCACGCCCAACTATTGGGATTTCCTGTATTTCTCGTTCACCATCGGGGTCGCGGTGCAGACCTCGGACGTGGGCGTTGCCACGCGACAGTTACGCAAGATCGTGCTCGCGCAATCGTTGATCGGGTTTGTGTTCAATACGGCGATTCTGGGGTTTTCAATCAATATTGCGGCGGGGTTGTTCGGGTGAGATCCATTGGGGCCGCTTCGCGGCCCAGCGCGAGCAAGCTCCCTCGCCACAGAGTCAGCTTCAAGCGACACAGGGTGAACAATTTCAGGACGGTGTTGGCAGCCACAACCTGAAGCGCGCCCCGCCCAGCGGCGAGGCTTCGACCGTCAGGGTGCCGCCCTGGGCTTCCAGGGCGCGGCGGCTGATGGCCAGGCCCAGGCCAAAACCGCCCGTGGCGCGGTCACGACTGCGGTCCAGGCGGTAGAACGGTTCGAACACGCGCTCGCGTTCGCTGTCGGGAATCCCGATGCCGTCGTCGTCGACCCAGATTTCGCAGCCGTGATCACTGACCAGCACCCCAACCTGGATCCGCCTCTCGCAATACCGCATGGCATTGCGCAGCAGGTTCTGCAATGCCCGTGCAGTCAGACGCGGGTCCAGCACGAAACGCTCCAGCGTGCCATGCAACAGCACATCGATCACCACGTCCGGCGCCGCCAGGTCCTCGTCGACGCTGCCCAGGATACTGTCGATGAATTCGTCCAAAGGCACTTCGACCCGCTCGGGTAGACGCTCAGGGTTCTGCAAACGGCTGTAGGACAGCAACTCCAGCACCAACTCATCCAATTCGCGGATGTGTGCCACCAACCCTTGCAGGCGTTCGCGACTGGCCGGCGGCAGATCATCGGACAGGGCCAGGGCCAGGCCGAAGTCGAGCCGGGTCAATGGTGTGCGCAGTTCGTGGGACACCGCGTTGAGCAGATCGCGCTGCTGGTTGAGCAGGCTCTCGATGTCGCCGGCCATCGTATCGAACACATGGGCCAGGCTGCCGATATTCGAGCTGGAGGCGATGTGCGTGCGTTCGCTCAAATGGCCCTTGCCGAAGCGCTCTGCGGTGCTTCTGAGGCGTTCCAGATCGCGCCAGTGCGGTCGTAGCCAAAGCAGCAGGCAGGCGAGCATCGTCGCGCCGATCAGGACGTTGATGCTCCAGTACAGCCAACTGACGTCCGCCGGGTCCGGAGGCACGATCATCTTGACCGCCGTGTGCTCATCCAGCGGCGCGGCCGTCAGGGTGCGCCAAGCCCATTCCCCCAGGCGCACCACGTTCTCACCGCGTTTGAGACGGGCCTGTTCGTCGGGGCTGAAATCCTTATCCTCGACGGCGGCCAGTTCGATGCGCAACGGCTCGAACTCCTTGTCCATCTGCGCCGCCAGCGCCGGCCACTGCGCGCTGGGCACGGCGCGAAACTGCTTGACCATCAAGGTTTGCAGGCCACGGGAGTGATCGAGGTTGTAAGTCACAAAGCGCTCATGGAACAGGCGAATCACCAGTTCCGGCATCAGGTAGATCGCCGCGCTGTAGGACACGATGGTGACCAGGTAGAGACGAATCAGCAGCTTCCACATCGCTCAGCATTCCCACTCGGAACGGCTGAACAGATAGCCCTTGCCCCACACCGTCTTGATCTTGCGCGCTTCGCCGGCGTTATCGTCGAACTTGCGCCGCAGCTTGGAAATCGCCACGTCCACCGAGCGGTCGGTGCCGTTGAATTCGATGCCCCGCAGGCGTTGCAGGATCTGGTCGCGGCTCAGCACTTCGCCGGAATGCCGGGCCAGCACCACCAGCAGGTTGTATTCGCCGCTGGACAACTCCACCGGCTGCCCGCGCCAGGTCACGGTGCGCTCGGACAGGTCGATGCACAGGTTGCCCATGAGGATGCGGTCATTGGCCGTCTGCGGTTCGCTCAGGCTGCTGCGCCGCAACAGGGTGCGCACCCGTGCCAGCAGCACCCGGGGCTCGCAAGGCTTGGTGACGTAGTCGTCGGCGCCCATCTCCAGGCCCAGCACCTGGTCGTGGCTGTCGTCCCGGGCGGTGAGCATCAGGATCGGCAGGGTCGCCGAATCGGCCCGCAGCAAACGGCAGACCTGCAAACCGTCCAGCCCCGGCAGCATCAAGTCGAGGATCACCAGGTCCGGCGGATCGACCCGGGCCCGCTCGCGCACATGATCGCCACGGCTGAGCACACTGACCTGATAGCCGTTGCGTTCCAGGTAACTGGCGATCAGTTCAGAGAGTGCGGAATCGTCTTCCACCAGGAGGATGTTGGGCATGGGTGTTTCCAGAAAGTGCTGGGGCGCCTGGCAGGACCTCCTCGCGAGCAAGCTCGCTCCCACAGGATTCGCGTGACCGTTGTGGGAGCGAGCTTGCTCGCGATAGCGGTATCCCAAGCACAGAAATTCTCAAGCTGCCAAGGATATACGCCCTCACCCACCCACGAGCAAACCCCTTACACAATTTCACATACCCCCTACAAAGCTTTACCGTTGTCGACGCTCGCCCCCCGTAGCATGGCAACGCTCATTATTGGGGAAGCACCATGCCAAGAAACCTTTTCGCCACCCTGGGCCTGCTGCTCGGGGCGCTGCTGTTGAGCGCCTGCGATTCATCCTCAGGCCCCAAGGATGAAACGCCGCTGGTCTCCGTGGCCGTCGAGACCATCGAGGCCCGGCCGCTGTCCATCAGCAGCGAACTGAGCGGGCGCATTGCCGCGCCGCGAATCGCCGAAGTCCGCGCGCGGGTGCCCGGTGTGGTGTTGCAGCGGCTCTTTCGCGAAGGCAGCGATGTGAAAAAAGGCGATGTGCTGTTTCGCATCGACCCGGCGCCATTCAAGGCCGACCTGGACAGCGCCGAAGCGGCACTGCGCAAAGCCGAGGCCAACTTATTCCAGGCCCGCTTGCAGGAGCGGCGTTACTCGCAACTGGTCGACGGCAACGCCATCAGTGGCCAGGACTACGACAACGCCCGCGCCGCCGTGCGCCAGAGCGCCGCCGATGTCGCCGCCAACAAAGCCGCCGTGGAACGGGCCCGGCTGAACCTGGGTTATGCCACCGTCACGGCACCGATCGCCGGGCGCATCGGCCGGGCACTGGTGACCGAAGGCGCCCTGGTGGGGCAGAACGAAACCACGCCGCTGGCCCTGATCCAGCAATTGAACCCGATCCATGCCGACCTCACGCAATCGACCCGCGAGCTCAACGAGCTGCGCCGTGCCCTGCGCTCCGGGCAGTTGGAGAAGGTCGGCCAGGACCAGGCAAAAGCCACGTTGATCCAGGATGACGGCAGCCTCTACCCGTTACCGGGCAAACTGCTGTTCACCGACATCAGCGTCGACCCGGGCACTGGCCAGATCACCCTGCGCAGCGAGTTTCCCAACCCCGACCTCGACCTGCTGCCGGGCAGCTTCGTGCGCGTGCGCCTGGAGCAGGCCTTCGACCGGCAAGGCATCAGCGTGCCGCAACGGGCGATCCAGCGTGACAGCTCCGGCGTAGCCCAGGTATTGCTGCTCGACGGGCAGCAGCAGGTTCACGTGCAACCGGTGGAGCTGGGCGCCGTGCAAAACGACCGCTGGATCGTCACCCATGGCCTCAAGCCCGGCGACCGCATCGTCGTGCAAGGCCTGCAACACGCCCGGCCCGGTGAAAAAGTCCGGATCGACGATTCCCCTCTTCCACTTGCCCAGGTACCTGGTCAGTAAGCAGGACGTTTGCCATGCCGCAGTTCTTTATCGACCGCCCGGTGTTCGCCTGGGTGGTCGCGTTGTTCATCCTGTTGGCCGGTGTGCTGGCCCTGCCACAACTGCCAGTGGCGCAATACCCCGATGTCGCGCCGCCGCAGATCGAGATCTATGCCGTATACCCGGGCGCTTCGGCGCAGACCGTGGACGAAAGCGTGGTCAGCCTGATCGAAGAAGAACTCAACGGCGCCGACAACCTGCTGTACTTCGGTTCCCAGAGCAGCCTGGGCAGCGCGACCATCACCGCGACGTTCCAACCCGGCACCAACCCGGAATTGGCCCAGGTCGACGTGCAGAACCGCCTCAAGGCCGTGGAGTCGCGCTTACCGCAAGCGGTCACCCAACAAGGTTTGCAGGTAGATAAGGTCTCGGCCGGTTTCCTGCTGCTGATCACCCTCACTTCCAGCGACGGCAAGCTCGACGATGTGGCCCTCAGCGACTACCTGGCGCGCAACGTGATGAACGAGATCAAGCGTCTGGACGGAGTCGGCAAGGCCCAGCTATACGGCGCCGAGCGAGCGATGCGGATCTGGATCGACCCGCAGAAGCTGATCGGCTTCAACCTCACCCCAGCCGACGTCAATGCCGCCATCGTGGCGCAGAACGCCCAGGTCTCGGCCGGCAGCATCGGCGACTTGCCGACGCGAACCACTCAGGAAATCACCGCGACCATCCTGGTCAAGGGCCAACTGTCGACCCCCGAAGAGTTCGCCGACATCGTGCTCAAGGCCAACTCCAACGGCTCGACCGTACGCATCGGCGACGTGGCACGCGTGGAAATCGGCAGTCAGGAATACCAATTCTCCACCCGGCTCAATGGCAAGCCTTCCACCGCTGTCAGCGTGCAATTGTCGCCGGGGGCCAACGCCGTGAGCACGGCGACCCTGGTGCGGGCGAAGATGGACGAACTGGCGCGCTATTTCCCGGCTGGCGTGGCGTACAAGATCCCGTACGACACTTCGCCCTTCGTCAAAGTCTCCATCACCAAAGTGATCTATACCCTTGGCGAGGCAATGTTGCTGGTGTTTGCCGTGATGTTCCTGTTCCTGCAGAACATCCGCTACACCTTGATCCCGACCCTGGTGGTACCGGTGGCGCTGATGGGTACCTTCGCGACCATGCTTGCCCTGGGTTTCTCCATCAACGTGCTGACCATGTTCGGCATGGTCCTGGCCATCGGTATCCTGGTGGACGATGCCATCGTGGTGGTGGAAAACGTCGAGCGAATCATGGCCAGCGAAGGGCTATCGCCCAAGGAAGCGACGCGCAAGGCGATGCAGCAGATCAGCGGGGCGATCGTCGGCATCACCCTGGTGCTGGTGGCGGTGTTTATACCCATGGCGTTCATGCAGGGTTCGGTGGGCGTCATCTACCGGCAGTTCTCGCTGTCCATGGCCACCTCGATCCTGTTTTCAGCGTTCCTCGCGCTGACCCTGACGCCGGCCCTTTGCGCGACCTTGTTAAAGCCCATCGCCCAGGGCGAACACCACACGAAAAGCGGCTTCTTCGGCTGGTTCAATCGACGCTTCGATCAATTGGGCGATCGCTATCAGGGCTGGGTGGCCTATGCGCTCAAGCGCAGTGGTCGGTATCTGTTGATCTACGGCGTGCTGCTGGTGGGCATGGGCCTGCTGTTCAGTCGCTTGCCCTCCTCCTTCCTGCCGGTGGAAGACCAGGGCTACACCATCACCGACATTCAGTTGCCGCCTGGCGCGAGCAAGAACCGCACGGTGCAGGTGGTCGAGCAGATCGAAGCCCACAACGCCGGCGAGCCAGGGGTGGGCGACAGCACCGTGATCCTGGGCTTCAGCTTTTCCGGCAGCGGGCAGAACGCCGCGCTGGCGTTTACCACCCTCAAGGACTGGTCGGAGCGTGGCAGCGACGATTCGGCAAGCGCTATTGCCGACCGCGCCAACCAAGCCTTCAGCCAGATCAAGGATGCCATGGCCTTCGCCGTGCTTCCGCCGCCGGTGGATGGCCTGGGGACTTCCAGCGGTTTCGAGTTCCGCCTGCAGGATCGTGGCGGCCTCGGCCATGCCACGCTGATGCAGGCCCGCAGCGAGTTGCTCGCCGCGGCTGAAAAGAGCCCGGTGCTGATGAACGTGCGCGAAAGCGCCCTGGCCGAAGCGCCGCAGGTGCAATTGGAGGTCGATCGCAAGCAGGCCAATGCCCTGGGCGTGTCCTTTGCCGATGTTGGCAACGTCCTGGCCACCGCAGTGGGTTCGGCCTACATCAACGATTTCCCCAACCAGGGACGCATGCAGCGGGTGGTGGTCCAGGCCGAAGGCGACCAACGCAGCCAGGTGGCCGATCTGTTGAAGATGCATGTACGCAACGACGCCGGGAAAATGGTCCCGCTGTCAGCCTTCGTCCAGGCCAAGTGGACCCAGGGGCCGGCACAACTGACCCGTTACAACGGTTACCCGGCCATCAGTATTTCCGGTGAACCGGCGCCAGGCCACAGCACCGGCGAGGCCATGGCGGAGATCGAACGGCTGGTGGCCCAGGGGCCAGCGGGGCTGGGACAGGAATGGACCGGGCTGTCGTTGCAGGAGCGCCTGTCCGGCAGCCAGGCGCCGATCTTGCTGGGCCTGTCGTTGTTGGTGGTGTTCCTGTGCCTGGCGGCGTTGTACGAGAGCTGGGCGATCCCCACTTCGGTGCTGCTGGTGGTGCCACTGGGGGTACTCGGCGCGGTATTGGCAGTGTCGTTGCGCGGCATGCCCAATGATGTGTTCTTCAAGGTCGGGCTGGTCACCATCATCGGCCTGTCGGCCAAGAACGCGATCCTGATCATCGAGTTTGCCAAGAGCCTGCATGACCAGGGCCATGACCTGATCGAGGCAACGCTTGCGGCCGCACGCCTGCGCCTGCGCCCGATCATCATGACCTCCCTGGCCTTCATCCTCGGCGTGGTGCCGCTGGCCATCGCCACCGGAGCCAGCTCGGCGAGCCAACAAGCCATCGGTACCGGTGTGATCGGCGGGATGATTACCGCTACCTTGGCGGTGGTGTTCGTGCCGGTGTTTTTTGTGGTGGTGATGAAGCTCGTGCGCAGATTCGGCAAACACCACTGAAAACTGTGGGGGCGAGCTTGCTCGCTAAGGCGTCAGGTCAGTCAATATTGAGTTGGCTGACACACCGCTTTCGCGAGCAAGCTCGCTCCCACAGGGGATTTGTGCTGAACATGAACCTTGCGACCAGCACCGAAACACTGTGGGAACGAGCTTGCTCGCGATGGGGCCTTCGAATTCAGCCCGTTTCTCAAGCCCGTCGCTCCTGCAACAACCCCGCCGTGCACAAGGCAATCCGCTGGCAGGCATCTGCCAGTTTCACCTGGTCCACCACCAACCCGATGCGGATATGCCCCGCCGCACTTGGCCCGAATGCCTCGCCGGCCAGCACCGACACGCCATAACCGTCCAACAGTCGTTCGGCAAAGCCCTGGGCATCGAGGCCGGTCTGGCGCACGTCGACCATTACAAACATGCCGCCATCAGGTCGCACAGGCCGCAGGCCAGGACAAGCCTCCAGGGCCGCGCAGACCAGGTCCCGGCGCTGGCGATACTCCTCGTGCATCTGCGCCACTTCAGGCAAGTCCTGCTCCAGCGCTACCTGGGCGGCCCGTTGCACGAAGTCCGGCAATCCGAACAGCATGCACAGGGACAGGTTCGCCAGGTGCTCGGCCAAAGATTCGGGGCCGATGGCCCAACCAATGCGCCAACCGGTCATGGCATGGGATTTGGACAGGCTGTTGAGGGTCGCGGTGCGTTCGGCCATGCCCGGCAGGCTGGCGGGGCTGATGTGTTCGCCTTCGTACAGCAGGTCACTGTAGACCTCGTCACTGATCAGCCACAGGTCATGCTCGATGCACAACTGCGCCAGCGCTTGCCAGGTGGGTAACGACAGGCTGGCGCCGGAAGGATTGTTGGGGCTGTTGAGCAACATCGCCCGGGTACGCGGGGTAATCAGGCGAGCGACATCCGCCGGTTCGACCCGAAAGCCATTTTCCGGGCGCACCGCCACCGGCACCACTTTCGCCCCGCAGGCACCGAACACCGCTTCGTAGGTGACATACATCGGCTCGGCGACAATCACTTCATCACCGGGATCGAGCAGGCATTGCGCGACCGCATACACTGCGCACTGCGCCCCTGGCAGCACGGTGACATGCTCGGCGCCCACCGGCTGGCCACAGCGCCGACGATGACGCCGGGCGATGCTGGCGCGCAACGTGTACAGCCCACGGATATCCGAATAATGGGTTTCCCCGGCACGCAGGCTAGTCACCGCGGCATCCACGATGGCGCGCGGTGTGTCGAAGTCCGGGTCGCCCACCGATAACAACAGTACGTCCATGCCCTGCTCGCGCAGGGCCAGCGCCCGGTCGTGAATCTGCCAGGCGGCGGCGCCATCGCCGGTGATGCGTTGGGTCAAAGCTGAAAAGCGCATGTACGTCTCCTGATTGCGCGGTGTCCAGCCCACAACCCTATCTCAAATCACAAAGCGCGCCACCATCGCATTCAAACCCACCGCCAGGCGCGACAGTTCGTGGCTCGCGTCGCTGGTCTGTTGCGCGCCGCTGGCCGACTGGGTGGCCAGGTCGCGAATGTTCACCAGGTTGCGATCCACCTCGCGGGAGACCTGGGCCTGTTCTTCCGAGGCACTGGCGATGACCAGGTTGCGTTCGTTGATCTGGAGGATCGACTGGGTGATCTGCTCCAGGGCCACGCCGGCGGCCCGGGCCATTTCCAGGGTGCTTTGGGTGCGCTGGTTGCTCTGTTGCATCGATTGCACCGCTTGACCGGTACCGTTCTGGATGCCGGCAACCATTTTTTCGATTTCCTGGGTCGATTGCGCGGTGCGATGGGCCAAGGCCCGGACTTCGTCGGCCACCACCGCAAACCCTCGTCCGGCCTCCCCGGCACGGGCGGCTTCGATGGCGGCGTTGAGAGCCAGCAGGTTGGTCTGTTCGGCGATGGCGCGAATCACGTCCAGAACCTTGCCAATGTCACGCCCCTGGACCGCCAGGCCTTCGATCATCGAGGCGGTGGCCTGCACGTCGTGGGTCATGGTCTGGATCGCCTCGACGGTTTCCACCACCCGCGAGCGACCTTCCTGGGCCGCCTGGGTCGATTGGTTCGAGGCTTCGGAGGTAGACACTGCGTTACGGGCAACCTCCTCGACAGCGGCGGTCATTTCGTTGACGGCGGTGGCGGCCTGTTCGATTTCGTTGTGCTGCTGTCGCAGGCCACGGGAGGATTCCTGGGTGACTGCGCTCAGCTCTTCGGCCGCCGCCCCCAGTTGGGTGGCGGACCCGGCGATCTGCTCGATGGTCTGGCGCAGGCTGCCCTGCATGGCGGCCAGGGCCTGGAGCAACCGGGCAGGCTCATCCTTGCCATCGTCGGCAATGACCTGGACCAGGTTCCCACCGGCAATCGTCCGCGCCGCCTCCAGCGCCCGGTTGAGCGGTGTGACGATGCTGCGGGTCAGCAACAATGCCAACACGATGGTGGCCAATGCAGCGATGATCGAGACGATGATGATGCCGGTGATGGCGCTGTTGTAGTTCTCACCCGCCTTGGCCGATGCTTCGCCGGCGCCCGCCACGTTGATTGCGATGAGCTTGTTGAGCTGCTCACCCATCAGGTCGGTGCCTTCCTTGATGCGCGTATTGATGTGGGTGCGCAATTGGTCGACCTTATCCTGGCGCGACAGCTCCAACATTTCCTGCTGGGCTTGCAGGTATTTTTCCAGGGTCGCCGAAAAGACCTTGTATTGCTCGGCTTCTTCCGGGGTGGCCGGCAGCGCGGCGTAACCGCTATTGGCCTTGTGCAGTTTTTCCACCAGCACACCGATACGGGTCTCTGCCTCTTTCAGGCTGGCCGGATCGCGGTTGACCAAAATCCGAAACGAGAGAATGCGCATACGCAGAACGCTTTCCAGCACGTTGCCCAAGTAGCCGACGCTGGGCACTTGGTTCTGCTCCATATTCAACGAAGCCTGGCGGATGACTGACATGCGGCTGGCGGCGAACACCCCGAGGGCGACCACCAGCAAGGCAATGAAGGCGAAGCCGAGAAAGGCTCGTGGGGCGATATTCAGGCTACGTAGGGACATTGGAAGACCTCGCGACGATTGAGTCGAGCATCCATGCCATAAGCGCACTGGTTGAAATAATTGTCGGTACGCCTAACTCGTTATCGGCTGGGCTTTAGGCTTTTTACAGGGGGAATTGTAAAAATATTTCGCGAGGCTTTTGTGGCGAGGGGATTGATCGTTCCCACGCTCCTGCGTGGGAATGCATCCCGTGACGCTCTGCGTCACCTTCCAGAAGCGGAACGCGAAGCGTCCCTGGCGACATTCCCACGCAGGAGCGTGGGAACGATCGATATGTATTTTCAGCCTTAAAAATCACATAGTTGTGATTTGCTCCATGAGAGCTTGCTCCCTCGCCACGGGTACAATGCCGGACCGCTTTACCGGGCGGCCACCCGCCAAAGCCGGGCGATGTCCTGGGCTCGCTCACTCAGCAGGCGCGAGGCATCGGCACAGGCCTCTTGCAGCGTCATCGGCCCGCTGGCCAGGGCAAAGGCTGCGTCGATGCCGTGCTCGTACAGCGCCTGGTAGCCATCCCCCAGCGTGCCGGCGATGACCAGCACCGGTACGCCACGCTGGCGGGCAATGCGGGCCACGCCAAAGGGGGTTTTGCCACGCAGAGTTTGAGCGTCGAAACGGCCCTCGCCGGTAATCACCAGGTCTGCGCCGTCGATCGCCGCAGCCAGCCCGGTCAATTGGGCGACGACTTCCACGCCGGTACGAAATTGGGCACCCAGGAACGCCTTGGCCGTGAAGCCCAGGCCACCGGCGGCGCCGCTGCCCGGCTCGTCACGTACATCCTTGCCCAACGCCTGGGCACAGTGTTCGGCAAAATGCCCCAGGGCCCGGTCCAGTGCCTGCACCTGCTGGGCAGAGGCGCCCTTCTGCGGACCGAAGACCGCAGATGCGCCATGGGGCCCGCACAGCGGGTTATCGACATCGGCGGCGATCTCGAAACTGACCTGGGCCAGGCGCGGATCCAGACCGCTCAGGTCAATGCGCGCCAGGTTCGCCAACGCCAGGCCACCGGGTGGCAGCGGTTGCCCGTGGGCATCGAGCAATACCACGCCCAGGGCCTGCATCGCACCGCCACCGGCATCGTTGGTGGCGCTGCCGCCGATCGCCAGGATCACACGCCCGGCGCCCTCATCCAGGGCGGCGCGAATCAACTCGCCCGTGCCATAGGTGCTGCTGGAACAGGCATCGCGTTGCCCGGGTGGCACCAACTGCAAGCCACTGGCTTCGGCCATTTCGATGATCGCGGTACGGCTGTCGGGCAACCACCCCCAGCGCGCCTCGACGGCGACGCCCAGGGGGCCGCGGACCCGGGTGCGACGCCACTCACCGTTGCAGGCCGCCAACACCGATTCCACCGTCCCCTCCCCGCCATCGGCCATCGGGCACTTGATCAACTGCGCATCCGGCCAGACCTGGGCCAGCCCTTGGGCGATGGCATCGGCTACACCCTGGGCGCTGAGGCTGTCCTTGAACGAGTCGGGGGCGATGATTATTTTCATATTGTTCTCCGGTTCCGATCCACAGCATGCTGCCAGCTGACCGCAGCCATGACGCCGGTCCGCCGCACAAAAGACACCGGGCATTATTGTTCAATTTCACAAACATTGGTTTGACCGGAAGATTCAGGTCAAGGCTGCTGGCCTCATCGCGAGCACGCTCGCTCCCACAGCTGGCCTAGGGTGTACACAGATCCTCGGTTCACCACAACCCCATGTGGGAGCGAGCTTGCTCGCGATAGCGGTGTATCAGCCGACATCAATGTCGGCTGATCTGACGCCATCGCGAGCAAGCTCGCTCCCACAGTTGATTTGGGGATGTTTGAGAATTGTGTTTGATCCCTGCGGTGGTTCTGGGGTTTGATTGAGGCTTTCCCCATGGATAAAAGGATCTTGTCATGAGCTATCGCACGCTAGGCCATTCCGGGTTGCAAGTCTCGACGTTGACCCTGGGCACGATGATGTTCGGCGAACAGACCAGCACCGAGGATTCGCTGCGAATCATCGACAAGGCCTGGGACCAGGGCATCAACTTCATCGACACGGCGGACGTCTACACCAACGGCCGCTCCGAAGAGATCGTCGGCGAGGCGATCGCCAGTCGCCGCCAGGAATGGGTGCTGGCCACCAAGGTCGGCTTCGGCCCAGCGGACGGTGTGCCCAACCGCAGCGGCCTGAGCCGCAAGCACATTTTCAACGGTATCGAGGCCAGCCTGACGCGCCTGGGCACCGACTACCTGGACATCTATTACCTGCACCGCGAAGACCACAACACGCCATTGCAGGTCACGGTGTCGGCCATTGGTGATTTGATTCGCCAGGGCAAGATTCGCTATTGGGGCCTGTCGAACTACCGGGGCTGGCGCATCGCCGAGGTGATCCGGCTTGCCGACAGCCTGGGCATCGACCGGCCGGTGATCAGCCAACCGCTGTACAACATCGTCAACCGCCAGGCGGAAACCGAGCAGATCACCGCCGCGCAGAACTATGGCCTCGGCGTGGTGCCTTTCAGCCCCCTCGCCCGTGGCGTGCTCAGCGGCAAGTACGCGCCGGACGTGGCGCCGGACGCCAACAGCCGCGCCGGTCGCCAGGACAAACGCATCCTGGAAACCGAATGGCGGGTCGAGTCCCTGCGTATTGCCCAGCAGATCCAGCAATACACCCAGGGCCGGGGCGTGGGCATCGTCGAGTTCGCCATTGCCTGGGTGCTGAATAACAGCGCGGTGACCTCGGCCATCGTCGGGCCGCGTACCGAGGAGCAGTGGGACGCCTACGCCAAGGCGCAGGCGGTGAAGATCACGGCGGAGGATGAAGCCTTCATCGATTCGCTGGTGACACCGGGGCATGCCTCGACGCCGGGGTTCAATGACGTGGGGCATTTCGTGTCGGGGCGAGTGCCGCGTACGTCATAACTTCGTTGAGTCAACAGAACACCCTTTGTGGCGAGGGTGTCGATGACCGCCCTCAAGAGAATCATCGTGTCCAAAGGCATCGCTCTATCGGTCTCAGCCTCTGCGCTGTTCGCCGTCATGTACTACTACACCTCGCTGCTCTCACCGTTGACCGGCCTGGAGATTTTCGGCTGGCGCATGCTGCTGACGATGCCGTGCATGACGGTGTTCATGCTGGTGGCCCGGGAGTGGCACCTCGTCACGCAACTGGTCCGGCGCCTGATCGCCGCGCCACGGTTGTTGGTCGCGGCGATCGCCTCTTCGGCGCTGATGGGCGCGCAGTTGTGGCTGTTCATGTGGGCGCCGCTCAACGGCTACAGCCTGGACGTGTCGCTGGGGTATTTCCTGCTGCCGCTGTCGATGGTCCTGACCGGCCGCATCGTCTACGGCGAACGTCTGTCGTACCTGCAGAAAGTCGCCGTGTTCCTCGCCGTCCTTGGCGTGTTCAACGAGTTGTATCAAGTGGGTGGGTTTTCCTGGGCTACCTTGCTCGTGGTACTGGGTTACCCGATCTACTTCATCCTGCGCAAACGCCTCAAGACCGACAACCTGGGCGGGCTCTGGCTGGACATGACGCTGATGCTGCCACTGGCGCTCTGGTTCGTGCAGAGCGGTGAGCAAGGCTTCAATGTTTTCGATCAATACCCCAGGCTGTTGCTGCTCATTCCGGTGCTCGGGGTCATCAGTGCCTCGGCGCTGGTGACCTACATACTCGCCAGTCGTTTGCTGCCGTTCAGCCTGTTCGGCCTGTTGAGTTATGTCGAACCGGTGTTGCTGCTGGGCGTTGCGCTACTGTTGGGCGAAAGCATCCAGGCCAGCGAATGGCTGACCTACATCCCCATCTGGATGGCGGTGGCGGTGCTGGTGTTCGAAGGGTTCAAGCACCTGACACGGCAGCGACGCCGGGCCTGAGCGCACCACCGGCCCCTGTGGGCGCGAGCTTGCTCGCGATAGCGGTTGCACATCCAACAGTGATGGGACTGACAGATCGCAATCGCGAGCAAGCTCGCTCCCACATTTTAATTTGCGCCGAGCAATAAAAAGCCCGCCCGACATCACTGCCGGGCGGGCTTTTTAATGGGTTCAGGCCTTACTCGGTCGCCAGCACCCCACGCCGCACCTGGTCACGCTCGATAGACTCGAACAGCGCCTTGAAGTTGCCTTCGCCGAAACCATCGTCGCCCTTGCGCTGGATGAACTCGAAGAACACCGGCCCCATCAGGGTTTCCGAGAATATCTGCAGCAGCAGGCGCCGGTCGCCCTGCTCGGAAGCACCGTCCAGCAGAATGCCCCGCGATCGCAGTTCATCCACTGGCTCGCCGTGGTTCGGCAGGCGGCCTTCGAGCATTTCGTAGTAGGTGTCCGGGGGCGCGGTCATGAAGCGCATGCCGATGCTTTTCAGCTTATCCCAGGTCTTGATCAGGTCATCGGTCAGGAATGCCACGTGCTGGATACCTTCGCCGTTGAACTGCATCAGGAACTCTTCGATCTGCCCGGCGCCCTTGGACGACTCTTCGTTCAGCGGGATGCGGATCATGCCATCCGGGGCGGTCATGGCCTTGGAGGTCAGGCCGGTGTATTCGCCCTTGATGTCGAAATAACGGATCTCGCGGAAGTTGAACAGCTTCTCGTAGAAACCAGCCCAGTAGGCCATGCGCCCGCGATACACGTTGTGGGTCAGGTGGTCGATGATTTTCAGGCCGGCGCCAACCGGATTGCGGTCAACGCCGTCGATAAACACGAAGTCGATGTCATAGATCGAGCTGCCTTCGCCAAACCGGTCGATCAGGTACAGCGGCGCGCCGCCGATGCCTTTGATCGCTGGCAGGTTCAGCTCCATCGGGCCAGTTTCGATGTGGATCGGCTGGGCACCGAGCTCCAGGGCCCGCTTGTAGGCCTGCTGCGAATCCTTGACGCGGAACGCCATGCCGCACACTGACGGACCGTGTTCGGCCGCAAAGTACGAGGCCACGCTGTGAGGTTCGTTGTTGAGGATCAGGTTGATCGCACCCTGGCGATACAGGTGCACGTCCTTGGAGCGGTGGGTGGCCACTTTGGTGAAGCCCATGATCTCGAAGATCGGCTCCAGGGTGTTGGGCGTAGGGGATGCGAATTCGATGAATTCAAAGCCCATCAGGCCCATTGGGTTTTCGTATAGATCTGCCATGTTCGGCGCCTCATCATGCTTATCAATTAACAAAAAACGTTAGTTGCCAGTGATGCTGAGGACGAGCGGTGGCGCGCAGGAAATACCGCGAACGCTGCGGGCGAGGAAATCGCCGTAGATCAGTTGAAACCCAAGTATCTTCATTGTCGACCCAAGGCTCTTGCGGGCGAGGCTTCTGCTGCCAGAAGACGTTTATTCTTATATGCGTAACTCGATTCTACACAGCGTAACCATATTTGTCCGCCTTCTGTATCAAATCGCCTTTTTCGCCGTCCGTGCAAGGGGTTTGTTGCACAGGAAAATGCCCACCAGAATCACACCCCCGCCCACACACATCAGGGCCGTGAGCCGTTCGTCCAGCAGCACCGCCCCCAGCAGCACCGCCGTGAGCGGGTTGAGGGCGATGAACACACCGGAACGGGTCGCACCAATCCGACGAATGCCGTCGTACCAGGCGATGTAGGCCAGGGCCGAACCCAGCACGCCGAGGTACAGCAGGCTCAGCCATTGACGGATGTCCAACCCCCGGAGTACTTCGAAGCGAACCTGGCCGCCGGCCGCGCAGGCCAGCCACAACATCAACGTACCGAGCAGAATCGACCAGGTCACGGTCTGCAAGGGGCCAAGGCTTTCATTCAGGCTTCTGGAAAACAGCGAATAAATGCCCCAGCCCAGCACGCAGCCAAAAATCAGCAGATCGCCGACCCAGCCCTGTGCCGTACCCTGCAACAAAGCCGGATCGCGACTGACGATCACCACCCCTGCCCCGCCAATACACAGGACGATGCCCGTCACTTTCAAGCGGCCCAGCCGCTCCTTGAACAACCACCAGGACGCCAGCCCGATCACCGCCGGGTTCAAGGCGACGATCAACGAGGCTCGCGACGCATTGATGTACTGCAAGCCGTAAAAGAAGCACAGGTTATAGAAGAAGATGCCGAAGAACCCCAGGGCAGCCAATTGCAGCCCTTGCTTGAGGCTGGGCTTGACCAACGGGATTCCAGCCAGAGCGAGAAACACTAGCAGCGCGATACTGGCCAGCAGGAAACGCAGGCTGGCGGCGAACAAGGGCGCCAGGGCATCGGCAAGGATCCTGCCAGCCACAAAGGTGCCACCCCAGATCATGGTGACCATGGCGAGCTTCAGGTAGACCGGCAGGTCTGAAGGTGTTGGGACGGCTTGTTCGAGGGTTTTCATGGTTCACCAGAGCAGGCAAGAGACCACACCCACAACCTGTGGCTACAAGGTTGCGTGTCGCTTTCTGATTCGAGTCAGATGCGTCATTATTTGATTCATGCTTGATCATCGTAAAATGAGTAATCCCTCATGACCCTCACCCAGCTCGAAATCTTCTCCCTGGTCGCTGAGCTGCGTGGTTTCACCGCAGCGGCCACACGCTTGGGCATCGGCCAGTCAGCGGTGTCCCACGCCATCAAATCCCTGGAGCAAGAGCTGGGCGTGGAATTGCTCAGGCGTCATCAGTCCCAGGTGGAACTCAGTGACATTGGCGAGCAACTGTTGCTGCGCGCCCGGGCCATGCTCGGGCTGGCCAACACCCTGCGCCAGGAAGCCGCCGACGCCCGTGGCATGCGCCGTGGCACCTTGCGTATTGGCTCGTTCGGGCCGACGTCGTCGATGAAGCTGTTGCCCGCCATCCTGCAGCGCTACCGTGCGCTGCATCCAGGGATCGAGGTGCACATCGATGAAGGGCCGGATCGCCAAGTCATCCAGTGGCTGGATGAACGACGGGTAGATGTCGGCTTCGTGGTGCTGCCCGAGGATCGTTTCGATACGTTCATGCTGATGGAGGATCAGATGGTCGCCCTGCTACCCACCCACCATCCCCTCGCCGCCCAGGCCAGCCTGAGCCTCAAGGACCTGTGCAACGACCCGTTCGTGCTCACCGAGGCCGGATCGTCGGAGCTGGTGTCGCGCCTGTTCAATGCCGCCCGGCTCACACCGAACGTGCGCTTTCGTTGCTCGCAACTGCTCAGCACCCTGGACGTCGTCAGCCGCGGCGAGGCGGTGAGTGTGGTTTCCGAAGGCTCGCTGCCGGGCGGCGATAACCCGGGTTTCGTCACACGGCCATTGTCGCCGCGAGTTCCGCGCCAGATTGGCCTCGCGGTATTGGACAGCCGCCAGGCCTCACCGGCGACCCTGGCCTTTATAGAACTGGCGCGGCAGTCATGAGCCTTGCGTACAACACAGAACCTGGGGGGCAAGGAACCGACAAGCCATCTATCATGGTCGGCACCCAATGCTTTTCCCCCTTGCTGCCTTTCCCTTCTCGCCACAGGTTGTGCTGATGCCCCTGACCGCCACACGCTCGCGCACGCGGCCCCGTCGCCACCTGATCACCCTGTTCTGTGGCCTGCTGCCGATACTGTCGGGGCTGGGTATCCTGTACATGCAGGCCGAACGGACGCTGGAGCAACACACCCGGCAGACGGCCGTAGAGCTGCTCAGGCAGGTCGAGTCGATGCTCGACAACACCGCCTTGTCGGCCCGTGAGCTGTTGCCCCTGGCCGGCCAGCCTTGCGAAGCGGCCAAGCTGGCCTTGCGCGAACAAGTGACACGCCGGCCCTTTGTTCGCTCGACCAATCTGGTACGAGACAACACCCTGTATTGCAGTTCGTTGTTTGGCGGCTTCGAAGAAAAAGTCGATCCGAACGATTATTACCAGGGCACGTTGTGGCTCATGAACGGCAACCCGGTCACCCCCGACACCGCACTGCTGATCTATCGGCTCAACGAAGGCCCCCAAGGGGTATTGGCGACCGTAGATGGTTATTACCTGGCCAATGCCCTGCAGCTGATTGGCGGCCAGACTCGACTGCGGCTACAAGTTGGGCCCAATTGGCTGGCGGAAGACGGCAAGGTCCGACAAACCCCACTGCCCGCACTGGCGGTCGCACAGAGCGGCCTCGCCTCAACACACTACCCCTTCAATGTTGAAGCCGGCTTTGATGAGGGGGAAGTCTGGCGCTATATGGCCCGGGAATATCCACCGCTGTTCAGCCTGCTGATCTTCTTCGGTGCCATCGCCGGAGCACTCGGCCACTGGCTACAAAAACGCACCTCCTCCCCCAGTCGTGAACTGCAACGGGCCCTGGAGGCGGAAGAGTTCGTTCCCTATCTGCAACCGGTGGTGCATGGCGACAGCAAGCGCTGGGCCGGCGTCGAAGTGCTGATGCGCTGGAACCATCCCAAGGAAGGCCTGGTGCGCCCGGACCTGTTCATTCCATTCGCTGAACACAGTGGCTTGATCGTGCCAATGACCCGCGCCTTGATGCAGCAGACCATGCACCTGCTGGCACCGCTTGCGCCAATGCTGGAGGCGCCGTTTCATGTCGGCATCAACATCACCGCCCGTCACTGCCAGGATTTGGCGCTGGTAGACGATTGCCGCGCGTTCCTGGACGCCTTCCCACCGGGTGCGATTGCACTGGTGCTGGAGCTGACCGAACGCGAGCTGATCGAACCCACCCCCGTTACCCATCAATTGTTCGAGCAGTTGCATGCGCTGGGGGTCAAGATCGCCATCGACGACTTCGGCACGGGTCATTCCAGCCTGGGGTACTTGCGTCAGTTCAACGTGGACTTCCTGAAGATCGACCAGAGTTTTGTCGCGATGATCGGGGCCGATGCTCTGTCGCGTCACATCCTCGACAGCATCATCGAACTGTCGGGCAAGCTGGACTTGGAGATTGTTGCCGAGGGTGTCGAAACCGTTGAACAAAGCGATTACCTGGCGGCCCATGGGGTGAACTTTTTACAAGGTTATCTATTTGGCCGGCCGGTTAGCGGGCAAGACTTCATTGCCGCCTTGACCGCCATTAATGGCAATTACCCGCCGCCAGGCTATTGACGAGGGCGCGCCAACAGATAAGAACGTTTGCTGTTGTTACATAACGAAAAAGTTACGATTTACACAATTCCAATTAACTACTACAATTTTTTCTACCTGTGCTAGATAACAGGAGAGTCATTAGCACCGAGTCGCTTCAAGGCACTTGGCTTATAGCTTTGTTTGCGGTTGGTATCAGCCAAACATTCTGATTGGAGTAACGATTTTGTCCAGACTCGCTGAATTTCGTGCAGCTGAAAAGGCCCTTCAAGAGCAGCTCAAGCAACTGGAATCGCTGAAGAACGATGCCGGGCTCAAGAAAGAAATCGAATTCGAAGAAAAGCTCCAGGGACTGATGAAAACCTACGGCAAGAGCCTGCGCGACATCATCGCGATCCTTGACCCGAAGCCGTCCAAGGCTGGCTTGCCAGCGGCCAAGCCTGTTAAAACCCGCCGTGCACGCGTGGTCAAGGTTTACCAGAACCCACACACGGGTGAGTTGATCGAAACCAAGGGCGGCAACCACCGCGGCCTGAAAGCCTGGAAAGAACAATACGGTGCAGCCACCGTTGATTCCTGGTTGCGTGGTTGACATTCCCCGGATGAAAAAGCCCTGAGTACACTCAGGGCTTTTTATGGGTTCAACTTCTGGATCCCACCACAGACGTATTGCGCTGCTACCCTATAGTTTCAGGCTATTTCGTACCGATTGTATTTCATCCTGGCTTTCAACAAATACTTGAGCCTGTCCCGCATAGGACAGCACATAAGCCCTGCCCTCATTTAGTGCCGCGACGAGTGTCTGGGACAACACATGCCTGCCATTCTGCGTGATCGTGCAAGTCGTCTCCAAAGCGCTGACCCCGCCCAACATTGAAGAATGGATCTTATTACACACACTTTGATAACCTCCCTGGAAAAAGTCCTTCTGGATCGACTTACGCATTTCCAGTAATACGCCTTGCAAGTTGACTTGATGATCAGGCTCGACGGACGTCGTGGTCAATTCCATGACCATCACCGCATTGCCTGCGGCGTCGCTCTTGGTCGCCCGTTGCCGGGTGGTTCCCGGCGCCGCCGGGGCGGGTGCATCAGCGGGCAGCGGCTCGATGACCCAGCCCTGTGGCCACAGGACCTGCGGTTCGACCGCCTGGACACCGACACTCGCGATGGCGGCAAACAGCAGGACAAACAGCGAAAGAAACGGTCGAATCATTGCGGTGCACTCAAGGACGAAGCATAAAGTCTGAAGCCCACCGCAGAACCAGGCAATAGCCACACTCGGTTTGGCGATGTCGCCCCCCCTTGCGTATCATGGGCGCACCTGCATGGAAGCCACCCGACGCAAGCCCAGGAACCGTCACAGCACATTTGCGACGCCGTTTGCCCCACTTATTTTCCGGAGGGCCCATGAGCCTGCACGAACTCAATACTTTCCCGGGCGTCACCGCCCAACCCGATGCCGCCACAGCCAAATTCGTCTTCAACCACACCATGCTGCGGGTCAAGGACATTACCAAGTCCCTGGATTTCTACACTCGCATATTGGGTTTCTCCCTGGTGGAAAAACGCGACTTCCCGGAAGCCGAATTCAGCCTGTATTTCCTGGCACTGGTGGACAAGAACCAGATTCCAGCAGATGCCGCAGCGCGTACCGAATGGATGAAGTCGATCCCTGGCATCCTCGAACTGACCCACAACCATGGCACCGAAAGCGATCCAGCGTTCGCCTATCACAACGGCAACACCGACCCGCGCGGCTTCGGCCACATTTGCGTCTCGGTGCCGGACATCGTCGCGGCCTGCGAGCGCTTCGAAGCACTGGGCTGCGATTTCCAGAAGCGCCTGAACGACGGCCGCATGAAGAGCCTGGCGTTCATCAAGGACCCGGACGGCTACTGGGTCGAAATCATCCAGCCTGCGCCACTGTAAAACCCCCACAAGCCATTGTGGGAGCGAGCTTGCTCGCGATGAGGGTGGCACATTCAGCATTGAGACAAGCTGACCCACCGCCATCGCGAGCAAGCTCGCTCCCACAGGGTGATGCGTGGTCCAAAACAAAACCCCATGGGCCAGGCCCATGGGGTTTTGTTTTTGCCACTATCGCCAGCTTATGCCGGCGCAGAGGTACGGATCAGGTGGTCGAAGGCGCTCAGCGAAGCCTTGGCCCCCTCGCCCACGGCGATCACGATCTGCTTGTACGGCACGGTGGTCACGTCACCGGCGGCGAAGACGCCAGGGATCGAAGTTTCACCCCGGGCATCGACGATGATCTCGCCACGTGGCGACAGCTCTACCGTGCCTTTGAGCCAATCGGTGTTGGGCAACAGGCCGATCTGCACGAAGATCCCTTCCAGCGCCACGTCCAGCACTTCACCGCTTGGGCGGTCCTTGTAGCGCAAGCCGTTGACCTTCTGGCCATCCCCCATCACTTCGGTAGTCTGGGCGTTGGTGATCACGGTCACGTTCGGCAGACTGTGCAGCTTGCGTTGCAACACCGCATCGGCACGCAATTGCACATCGAACTCCAGCAGGGTGACATGGGCCACGATACCGGCCAGGTCGATGGCCGCTTCGACACCGGAGTTACCGCCGCCAATCACCGCCACACGCTTGCCTTTGAACAGCGGACCGTCACAGTGCGGGCAGTACGCCACGCCCTTGTTGCGATATTGCTGCTCACCCGGCACGTTCATTTCGCGCCAGCGGGCACCGGTCGCCAGGATCACGGTCTTGGCCTTGAGGCTCGCACCGCTGGCGAATTTGATTTCGTGCAGCGCGCCATCCTTGCCAGGCACCAATGCATCGGCGCGTTGCAGGTTCATGATGTCCACGTCGTACTGCTTGACGTGTTCTTCCAGGGCGACGGCCAGTTTCGGACCTTCGGTTTCCTGGACCGAGATGAAGTTCTCGATGGCCATGGTGTCGAGCACCTGACCGCCGAAACGCTCGGCCGCGACACCGGTGCGGATACCTTTACGAGCGGCGTAGATCGCCGCCGAAGCACCGGCCGGGCCACCGCCGACGACCAGCACATCAAAAGCCTCTTTGGCGCTGATCTTCTCGGCCTGGCGCTCGATACCGCTGGTGTCGATCTTGGCCAGAATCTCTTCCAGGCCCATGCGGCCTTGGCCGAAGTTCACGCCGTTCAGGTACACGCTCGGCACGGCCATGATCTGGCGTTCATCGACCTCAGCCTGGAACAACGCACCGTCGATGGCGACGTGGCGAATGTTCGGGTTCAGCACCGCCATCAGGTTCAGTGCCTGGACCACGTCCGGGCAGTTCTGGCACGACAGCGAGAAATAGGTCTCGAAGTTGAACTCGCCCTTGAGGGCGCGGATCTGTTCGATGACTTCGACACTGGCCTTCGACGGGTGGCCGCCGACTTGCAGCAAGGCCAGCACCAGCGAAGTGAATTCGTGGCCCATCGGGATGCCGGCGAAACGCAGGCTGATATCGGCTCCCGGGCGATTCAACGAAAACGATGGCTTACGCGCATCGGTGCCGTTGTCCAGTAAGGTGATTTGCTCGCAAAGACTGGCAACGTCTTTGAGTAGCGCAAGCATTTCCTGGGATTTCGCACCGTCGTCGAGGGAGGCGACGATCTCGATCGGCTGGGTGACCCGTTCCAGGTATGACTTCAACTGAGCTTTAAGATTGGCGTCCAACATACGGGCGATTTCCATTTTTTGAATTTCAGAAAAAACAACGCCCGAGCGAATCTCGCCCGGGCGTTTTTTGGGGCGAAGCGGCTTGCTTGGTTAAGAGCTGATCGCCCTCGGATGACTCACAGACTTAGATCTTGCCGACCAGGTCCAGGGACGGCGCCAGGGTGGCCTCGCCTTCTTTCCACTTGGCTGGGCAGACTTCACCCGGGTGAGCGGCGACGTACTGAGCGGCCTTGACCTTGCGCAGCAGTTCGGAGGCGTCACGGCCTACACCGCCGTCGTTGATTTCAACGATCTTGATCTGGCCTTGTGGGTTGATCACGAAGGTACCGCGGTCAGCCAGGCCGACTTCTTCGATCAGCACGTCGAAGTTGCGGGAGATGACGTGGGTCGGGTCGCCGATCATGGTGTACTGGATCTTGCCAATGGCTGGCGAAGTGTTGTGCCAGGCAGCGTGGGCAAAGTGGGTGTCGGTCGACACGCTGTAGACTTCGACGCCCAGTTTCTGGAATTCGGCGTAGTTGTCGGCCAGGTCTTCCAGCTCGGTTGGGCAAACGAAGGTGAAGTCAGCTGGGTAGAAGAACACGACAGACCACTTGCCCTTCAGGTCGGCGTCCGATACTTCGACGAATTCGCCGTTTTTGAAGGCGGTAGCGTTGAACGGTTTAACTTGGCTGTTGATGATAGGCATCGATGTTTCTCCATCAGGGTTGAAAAGTTGATGGAGGGAATCTTATCCACTCATTCCCGGGCTGGCTCATTGGCAAACCTCATGCGAATGATTGGTTTTGGCTATCAGCCGCTAAATAGATAGAAGAAAACTTAATATGGCGAGCAAGCGCGCTCGCCATATCTTCGTTGGGGTCAGGAGGCTACGGGGGTACGCATCGTGACAAATTCCTCGGCGGCGGTTGGATGCACGCCGATGGTTTCGTCGAAATCACGCTTGGTGGCGCCGGCCTTGAGGGCGATGGCCAGGCCTTGGACGATTTCTCCGGCATCCGGCCCGACCATATGGCAACCCAGCACCTTGTCGGTCTCGGCATCCACCACCAGCTTCATCAGGGTGCGCTCCTGGCAGTCGGTCAAGCTCAGCTTCATCGGTCGGAAACGGCTTTCGAAAATCTCTACCTTGTAGCCCTCCTCCTTGGCCTGCTCTTCGGTCAAACCCACCGTGCCGATGTTCGGCAGGCTGAACACGGCAGTGGGAATCATCCGGTAATCCACCAGGCGATATTGCTCAGGCTTGAACAGACGCCGCGCCACCGCCATGCCCTCGGCCAGGGCAACAGGGGTGAGCTGGACGCGACCGATCACGTCGCCAATGGCCAGGATCGACGGTTCAGTGGTCTCGTACTTTTCGTTGACCACGACAAAACCCTTCTCGTCCACTGTGACAGCGGTGTTCTCCAGGCCAAGATTGTCGAGCATCGGTCGCCGGCCAGTGGCGTAGAACACGCAATCGGTGATCAGCGTCTTGCCATCCTTGAGCTCTACCCTGAGGCTGCCGTCGTCGAGTTTTTCGATGGACTTGATGTCAGCGTTGAACTGCAGATCCAGGCCACGCCGGGTCAGTTCTTCCGCCAGGTGCTTGCGCACCGCACCGTCAAAGCCGCGCAGGAACAGGTCACCGCGATACAGCAGCGACGTCTGCGCGCCCATACCGTGGAAAATCCCGGCGAACTCCACCGCGATGTAGCCGCCGCCCACCACGATGACGCGCTTGGGCAGTTCCTTGAGGAAAAACGCCTGGTTGGAGCTGATGGCGTGCTCGTGCCCCGGAATGTCCGGGATCACCGGCCAGCCACCGGTGGCAATCATGATGTGCTTGGCGGTATAGCGCTGGTCGTTGATCTCGACCTCATGGGGCCCGGTGATCCTGGCGTGACCTTCGTGCAGCTCAACGCCGCTGTTGACCAGCAGGTTGCGATAGATCCCGTTGAGGCGATTGATTTCCCGGTCCTTGTTGGCGATCAACGTGGCCCAGTCGAAACTCGGCTCCCCCGCCGTCCAGCCATAGGCCGACGCTTGCTCGAAGTCCTCGGCATAATGCGCACCGTAGACCAGCAGCTTCTTGGGCACACACCCCACGTTCACGCAAGTGCCGCCCAGGTAGCGGCTCTCCGCCACGGCCACTTTCGCGCCAAAACCGGCCGCGAACCGCGCCGCCCGCACACCGCCGGAACCGGCGCCAATCACATACAAGTCAAAATCGTAGGCCATTTCTATCTCCTTCGGCAGGCCATCAGCATACCCGCTGTTTTCACCTGAGGCAGCGTTGCGATGGTTATGGGGGCGGAAAATGAAAAAGCCAGCTGGGCTGGCTCGAATTGGCAGCAATGCTCAAGTCAAGCGCGCCCCCTGTGAGAGCGAGCTTGCTCGCGATGGCGGTGGGTCAGCTTGCATAGTTGTTGAATGTGCCGACGCTATCGCGAGCAAGCTCGCTCCCACAGGGGGTGTTTGTGTGATCTGCGAGCAACTTTTCCCCGGGCAAAAAAACGCCCCGAACCAGTCGGGGCGTTTTTCAAGGCGCGGCGGGCTATCAGTAAGCCTTGCCGGTCTTGTAGAAGTTCTCGAAGCAGAAGTTGGTCGCGTCGATGTAGCCTTCGGCACCACCGCAGTCGAAACGCTTGCCCTTGAACTTGTAGGCCATGACGCAGCCGTTCTGGGCCTGCTTCATCAGGGCGTCGGTGATCTGGATTTCGCCGCCCTTGCCTGGCTCGGTCTGTTCGATCAGGTCGAAGATGTCCGGGGTCAGGATGTAGCGACCGATGATCGCCAGGTTCGATGGTGCGTCTTCAGGTTTTGGTTTTTCAACCATGCTGTGGACGCGGTAGATGTCGTCGCGGATCATTTCGCCGGCAATCACGCCGTACTTGTTGGTTTCCTGCGGATCGACTTCCTGGATCGCCACGATGGAGCAGCGGAACTGCTTGTACAGCTTGACCATCTGGGTCAGCACGCCGTCGCCTTCGAGGTTGACGCACAAGTCGTCCGCCAGGACCACGGCGAACGGTTCGTCACCGATCAGCGGGCGGCCGGTCAGGATCGCGTGGCCCAAACCTTTCATTTCGGTCTGGCGAGTGTAGGAGAACGAGCACTCGTCCAGCAGTTTGCGGATGCCAACCAGGTATTTCTCCTTGTCGGTGCCCTTGATCTGGTTTTCCAGCTCGTAGCTGATATCGAAATGGTCTTCCAGGGCGCGCTTGCCACGGCCGGTGACGATGGAGATTTCCGTCAGGCCCGCATCGAGGGCTTCTTCGACGCCGTACTGGATCAGTGGCTTGTTCACCACCGGCAGCATTTCTTTGGGCATGGCTTTAGTCGCTGGCAGGAAGCGAGTACCGTAACCGGCTGCTGGGAACAAGCATTTCTTGATCATATAAGTCCTTGAAAAGGCGGTGTGTACGAGTTTCGGGGCAGTCTAATCAGGCGACGGGCACCTTACAATGCCCGCACTGGCCAACCGATGCCATCATAGAGAAATAAAAAACGCCGGATAGTTCAATCGCCTTTCATCTCGATAGGTCCGGTGGTGCCCACTGTACGCCCATGAGCACTGTTTGCGAGCATTTGACGTATCATGGCGCCCTTGATTACGCCAACGAGGCAGCTAGATGTCGGTCACACAAAACGCAAACGGTTATTCGGTCAGCCAGGACAAGGACGGCCAATGGTGGATTATCAACTACCATGGCGAGCAGGTCGCCGGCCCCCTGCCCAGCAAAACGATGGCGGTGGAAGTGGCGGCGGTATTCCAGGACGACCGCTCTGCCCCGGCGGCCAAGGAACGTGACACAGCCCCGGCACGCAGCCCCCGCCGCAAGAAGTAAGCAGACAAGCCCCAAGTAAATGACGCACGGCATTGAACGGGGCTTTGTTTATCTGTACCGGAATGGCCATTCGCTATACTCTCGCGCCTGCCCCTCCCTTCCTGATGACGATTCCATGAAAACACTTCTGGCGCTGTTTGCCGTCCTGGCCCTGGCGGGCTGTGCCTCTGCCGAAAAAACCTACCTGAACAATGGCGAACAGGGACTGACCATCGATTGCTCCGGCGAAGCCAATGACTGGGCCACCTGTTATGAAAAAGCCGATGCATCCTGTGCCGGCACCGGCTACCGCATCGTCGGCACCGATGGCACACCGCAGGCCAAGGAAAGCGAAAAGACCCTGGGTGTCGACGTCGGCAACTACACCAGTCGCAGCGTCGTGGTGGTGTGCAAGTAAGAAGTTACATGTGGATCTCAGCGAACTTGATACCCAGGCCGCGTATGGTCTCGATCAGTTCGTCGAGGCTGCTGAAGGATTCGACTTCATCCTGCTCATCCACCAGGAAAAAACTGCGCCCGGCGCTTTTCTTGAAAAAGACGATCCATTCGCCTGGGCTCGCCGGGTTCTGAATCACATGGGTGGCAGATATAAGACCTTCTGCATGGCGCTCACGCACCTGCTCGCGTTTCATCGACTGACTCCATAAATGACAATGCCGCCAACGTTGACCGTGGCGGCATTTTTTGTCGAGGGCAACAGTTTATCCGATGCGTGCCCCGCTCGTCAGGCTGAGACGGCGCTCAACCGGAAATGCAGGCGTTGGCCGCGTCCTGCACATCGCCGGGACGCACAGGCACGTTGGACAGGCTTTCGTGCAACTTGATGCTGCTGCCGCTGGAGCGCTCGTCAATGTCGAACACCGCCGCCGGCAGGGTCGACAGTTTGCCCGGCACAATCAACCTCACGCCGTTCTTGTGCGGTTCCATTTGCAGCGGGCCACGGCTGCTGGCCAGCTTGTCGGCCACGCACTTGGCGTATTCATGGGGTTTCTTTCCGGAGATGACGCTCATGGTGGGCGGCGTCTGGTTGATGTCCGATACCGATGCACATCCACTCATTGCCAATGCCAACACCCACACGCTGCGCTTCATATGATTCCTCCAATAAAGACCCTCCGACAGTGCCGACGCCGTTTTTCTCCGGGGCCGCACCGCTTTTTTTATCCCGCTTCCTGCGATAAATGACCAAAGCCTGGAGCGCGGGCCGGATATTAACACTCGGGGCTGATAAACTGCGCATCATTGTCCCTTGCTATCGTTTTGATTTTGTAGAAAAAGCCCTTCTGGAGGCGCCCATGAAATTCATCCACCAGCGCGAGCACCTGAACGAAGACGATATCGTCGTTATCGAATGCTCCCAAATGTGCAACATCCGTTTGATGAACGACGCCAACTTCCGTAGCTTCAAGAACGGCGGCCGGCACACTTATCACGGCGGCGCATTCGATACCTTCCCGGCCAGGATCACTGCACCGAGCACCGGCTTCTGGAACATCACCATCGACACCGTCAACCGCCGGGCCATCAGTGTCACGCGCAAGCCGACCCTGACCCACAAGATCAAGATCATCCGGCGTTCCAGCTCGAAACTGAGCTGAGCATCGCCCCTTCAAGAAAGGCAAAACCGTGGCCCAGACAACCAAATACGTCATCAAGTACAAGCTCAACGGCGAACGCCGTTTCGAGTTCGCACAACTTCAAACCGGCACCGAGGAAGAAGCCAAGGCAGCGCTACAGGCGTTGCACGGCCAGACCGATGATGTCATCAGCGACATCAGTGTCAGCAAAGCCTTGTAGCGGCTCACCCTGATTGATTTTTTGTGGCGTGGGGATTTATCCCCTCGCCACAGGGTAGATGGTTTATCGGTTGGCACAGGGATCCAGGTCCACTCTCTTGGCGCCCCGGATAAAACATTGACCGCAAGCCTCGGAGTGCCAGTCGTCGGGGCACTCGCCAGACTGAGCAATCCTTTCTACCAAGGTTTGTGATCATGTCCGCCATCCTGCAAACACCCTCGCTGAACCACGCCATAGACAACCTGGACTGGCCTGCCCTGGAACACAGCCTCGATCAGGACGGCAGCGCGATCATCCGCAACCTGCTGCCCGCCACGCAATGTCGAATGCTCAGCAGTTTATACGCCGAACCCGGGCTTTTTCGTTCCCGGGTGATCATGGCCCGTCATAGCTTCGGGCGCGGCGAGTATCAGTACTTTCGTTATCCACTGCCCGATATCGTCCAGCAGCTGCGCCAGTCGCTGTATCCGCTGCTGGTGCCGCTGGCCAATCGCTGGAACGAATGCATGGGCATCGAAGTGCGATACCCCGACGAGCACGCCGACTTTATTCAGCGCGGCCATGGCGCCGGGCAACAGCGCCCGACGCCGTTGCTGCTGCAATACGGCCCGCAGGATTACAACTGCCTGCATCAGGATCTGTACGGCGAGCAGGTGTTCCCACTGCAAGTCGCGATCCTGTTGTCGGAACCGGGCCGGGACTTCAGCGGCGGTGAGTTCGTGCTGACCGAGCAACGCCCGCGCATGCAATCGCGGCCGCAGGTCATCGATCTGAAACAGGGCGATGCGGTGGTGTTCGCCGTGCATCAGCGGCCGGTCAAAGGCGTTCGCGGTTATTATCGGGTGAACATGCGCCATGGCGTCAGCTGCGTGCACAGCGGCAGGCGGCACACCTTGGGAATCATTTTTCATGATGCGCAATAACGACACACCGCTCACATTGGACCTGTTTGCCGACCAGGCGCCCACCACACCCGGCCAGGTCGAACAGATCGGCCAGCAATCCTTCGTGCTGCGCGGTTTCGCCCTCCCCTGGCTGGAGCGTTTGCTGCCGGCCCTGGAAACGGTCTTGCAGGCCGCGCCGTTCCGGCAGATGGTCACACCCGGCGGCTTTACCATGTCGGTGGCCTTGAGCAGTTGCGGCGCGCTGGGCTGGACCACCGACCGCAGCGGCTATCGCTACACCGCCCATGACCCACAGACCGGCCAGCCCTGGCCACAGATGCCGGCGGTGTTTCGCGAACTGGCCCAGGCCGCCGCCCGGCAGGCGCAGTTCGAGCACTTCGAACCCGACGCCTGCCTGATCAACCGCTACGTACCCGGTGCACGGATGTCACTGCATCAGGACAAGAACGAACGTTCCCTGGCCGCCCCCATCGTCTCGATGTCCCTGGGCCTGCCGGCGGTGTTCCAATTTGGCGGCTTCGAGCGCAGCGACAAGAGCCTGCGCATCCCGTTGTTCCATGGCGACATCGTGGTCTGGGGCGGCGTGGACCGTTTGCGTTACCACGGCGTATTGCCGCTCAAGGAAGGACAGCACCCGCACCTGGGCAGCCAGCGGATCAACCTGACGTTTCGCACTGCCGGCTGAATGTGCAGAATTCAACCGCAAGACCCGGAGTGTTGCCACCTCGCAGGCTCGCTACTGTAGGCAAAACGGGCCAATGGACATAACGACCATGAACAGCACTTCGAACAATCCCGCCCCTGAACTGGATCCGCGCTGGGCCGCCGTGCTCGCCCGGGATCCGCGCGCCGACGGACAATTCGTCTATGGCGTGAAGACCACTGGCATCTATTGCCATCCCAGCAGCCTGTCGCGGCTGCCCAACCCGCGTAACGTCGAATTCTTCGACACCCCGGAACAGGCCCAGGCAGCCGGCTATCGCCCCAGCAAGCGCGCGGCCAGGGACCAGACCCAGATCGCCGCCCAACAAGCGGCCCGGGTCGCGGCCGCCTGCCGGCAGATCGAAGCCGCTGAAGAATTGCCAGGCCTGAATGAACTGGCAGAAAGCGCCGGTTTGAGCCCTTTCCATTTTCATCGGGTGTTCAAGGCGGTCACTGGCCTGACCCCCAAGGGCTATGCCGCCGCGCACCGTTCACGCAAGGTGCGCGAGCGCCTGGCCGATGGTGGGACGATCACTGATGCGCTGTACGACGCCGGTTTCAATTCCAACAGCCGCTTCTATGAAGCCGCCGACAAAGTCCTCGGCATGAAACCCGCCGACTACCGCGCCAAGGGGCAGAACACCGACATCCGTTTCGCCGTCGGCCAATGCTCCCTCGGGGCGATCCTGGTGGCGCAAAGCGAGCGTGGCGTGTGCGCGATCCTGCTGGGGGACGACCCGGACACGTTGGTGCGGGACCTGCAAGACAAATTCCGCCGGGCCAACCTGATCGGCGCCGACCGCGAGTTCGAGCAATTGATCGCCCAGGTGGTGGGCTTTATCGAAGCGCCGGCGCTGGGCCTGGACCTGCCCTTGGACCTGCGCGGCACGGCGTTCCAGGAAAGGGTCTGGCAGGCCCTGCGGGACATTCCAGCGGGCAGCACCGCCAGCTACGCCGAGATCGCCCAGCGCATCGGCATGCCCAAGGCCGTGCGCGCCGTGGCCCAGGCCTGCGGCGCCAACAGCCTGGCGGTGGCGATCCCTTGCCACCGGGTAGTGCGCAGCGACGGTAACCTGTCCGGCTATCGCTGGGGCGTGGAACGCAAGCGTCAGTTGCTGGCGCTGGAACGCTCGTCCGGGGACTGAACACCGATGTAGATCGCTACCGAATCGGGGCCGCTGTAGACCTCGAAATCGCTGGTGAAACGGCGCAGGGTTTGCGGGTTATCGGCGAAATACGCCCAGATCAGGCCCCAGGTCTGGATCACGCAATCGGGCATCGGCCCCTTGGCCGAAAACACCAGGTAATCCCCGCCTTCGATGTCCACGGCGGGGTAGCCTGCGCTCGTCGCATCGACCTGCACACCGGCGGTCACATCGAAGTAGCCGGTGGCGTCGGACTCATAATTGGAATACACGCCGTAGACGAACGACTCCGACTGCCGAGCCGGAATCGCGTCGAACAGCCCTTCGGTGAAGAACTGCTGCCACATCGGACCGATCCTGGCCGTGTCGGGTTGCTGCTCGTCGGTGTTGCGGGTGCGCACCTGCAGACCGGCCACGGTGAAGGGTTCGACGGTCTTGAGTTTCACGTCCATGGGTCAGGCTCCTTGATGTATGAGGCCCGCATGGTAACCCTCCCGCCGTCGAGATCAAGTTGCGGCGCTCGATTGAAAAACTCGACTGGCCCTCGCCGGCCCACACCTGCTAAAAACCCTGTTTCCTTTCTGCCGTCGGAGACTCCGCACATGAGCCAGTGGCCAGACACTCGCATTCTTGACCTGCTCGGAATCGAGCTGCCCATTATCCAGGGGCCGCTGGCTGGGGTGACGGGGCCGGCCATGGTGGTCGCTACCTGCAATGCCGGCGGGCTGGGCTCGATGCCGGCGGCGATGCTGGATGTCGAGCAACTGCGCCAGGCACTGACGACCATCGGTGAACAGACCGACAAGCCATTCAATGTGAATTTTTTCTGTCACCAGCCGCCCGTGTTCGATAAGCAGCGGGCCGAGGCCTGGAAACAACGGCTCAAGCCCTATTACGAGGAACTGGGCGCAGACTTCGACGCACCGACGCCGGTGTCCAACCGCACGCCGTTCGATGATGCGGCCTGCCGTGTGCTGGAGGAAATGCGCCCGAAAGTGGTCAGTTTCCACTTCGGCCTGCCGGAAAAATCCCTGCTGGATCGGGTGAAGGCCACCGGCGCGAAAATCCTCTCTTCGGCCACTACCGTCGAGGAAGCCATCTGGCTGGAACAGCACGGTTGTGACGCAATCATCGCCATGGGCTACGAAGCCGGCGGCCATCGCGGGATGTTCCTCAGTGACGACCTCAACACCCAGGTCGGCCTGTTCGCCTTGCTGCCACAGGTGGTGGATGCGGTGAAGGTGCCGGTGATCGCTACCGGCGGCATCGGCGATGCGCGGGGGATCGTCGCGGCATTCGCCCTGGGCGCCTCGGCGGTGCAACTGGGCAGCGCCTATCTGTTCACCCCTGAGGCCAAGATCAGCGCGTCCCATCACCGGGCGCTGCGCACGGCCAAGGAAAGCCAGACCGCCGTCACCAACCTGTTCACCGGTCGCCCGGCCCGGGGCATCGTCAACCGAGTGATGCGCGAAGTGGGCCCGATGAGCCCGCTGGCGCCGGCATTTCCCCTGGCGGGCGGGGCATTGATGCCGTTGCGCGCCAAGGATGAAGCGGACTTCAGCAACCTCTGGGCCGGCCAGGCGTTTCCCCTGGGCCGCGAGCTGTCGAGCGCCGAGCTGACCCGACAACTGGCCGAGGAGACGCTGACCCAACTGAACAACCGTGGTCGGTCCTGACGGTCGTCAGCGCCTGTCAGGCCGTTATCGCGAGCAAGCTCGCTCCCACACTTGATCTGTGGCAACCACCACATCCAGGTAGACCGGCGAACCTGTGGGAGCTGAGCTTGCTCGCGATGGCGGCGGCCCTCTCACCTTTCCTGTTGTTGATCCCCGACAAAATGCCACGTTCCGTTTATCGGCCATTCGCTATATATTTCCGTATACAGCGACCTGACCTTACGGATCCCTACCATGCCCCTCTCCCGCTTCGCGCCGTTGCTACTGACCACGCTGTTTACCGTTGGCGCCGTCCAGGCCGATGAGGTGCAAGTGGCGGTTGCCGCCAATTTCACCGCCCCGCTCCAGGCCATCGCCGCCGATTTCGAAAAAGACACCGGGCACAAATTGGTGGCCGCCTACGGTGCGACCGGACAGTTCTACACGCAGATCAAGAACGGCGCGCCGTTCGAGGTCTTCCTCGCCGCCGATGACAGCACCCCGGCCAAACTCGAAAGCGAAGGCGATACCGTCAAGGGCTCACGCTTCACCTACGCCATTGGCACGCTGGCGCTGTGGTCGGCCAAGGAGGGCTATGTCGACAGCACAGGCCAGGTACTCAAGGACAACGCTTTCCAGCACCTGTCTATCGCCAACCCGAAGGCTGCGCCCTACGGCTTGGCCGCGACCCAGGTGCTGGACAAGCTGGGGCTGACCGCGCAGGTCAAGAGCAAGCTTGTCGAAGGCCAGAACATCACCCAGGCCTATCAGTTCGTCTCCACTGGCAACGCCGAACTCGGCTTCGTGGCCTTGTCGCAGATCTACAAGGACGGCAAAGTAACCGGTGGTTCGGCGTGGATCGTCCCGGCCGAACTGCATGATCCGATCAAGCAAGACGCGGTGATCCTCAGTAAAGGCCAGAACAACCCCGCCGCCGCCGCGCTGGTGGATTACCTCAAGGGCCCGAAAGCCGCCGCCATCATCCAAGCCTACGGTTATCAACGCTAAATGCCACTGACCAGTGCCGACCTTGCAGCGATCTGGCTGACCCTGAAACTGGCGTCGTTGACCACGGTGATCCTGCTGCTTATCGGCACGCCCATCGCCTTGTGGCTGTCACGCAGCCAATCCTGGCTGCGTGGGCCAGTAGGTGCGGTAGTGGCGCTGCCCTTGGTGTTGCCGCCCACGGTGATCGGCTTTTACCTGCTGCTGGCGTTGGGCCCCAACGGCTGGATCGGCCAGTTCACCCAGGCTCTCGGGCTGGGCACCCTCACCTTCAGCTTTACCGGGTTGGTGATCGGCTCGGTGATCTATTCGATGCCGTTTGTGGTGCAACCGTTGCAGAACGCCTTTGCCGCCATCGGCAACCGCCCTCTGGAAGTCGCCGCCACGCTGCGGGCCAGTCCTTGGGATACCTTCTTCAGCGTCATCCTGCCCCTGGCCCGGCCCGGCTTCATCACGGCGGCGATTCTCGGCTTTGCCCATACCGTTGGCGAATTCGGCGTGGTGTTGATGATCGGCGGCAACATCCCTGAGAAAACCCGGGTGGTTTCGGTGCAGATCTACGACCACGTCGAAGCCCTTGAATATGCCCAGGCCCATTGGCTGGCGGCGGCGATGCTGGTGTTTTCATTTGCTGTGCTGCTGGCGCTGTACTCCAGCCGCAGAACCCGGACCGGTTGGAGCTGATCGATGATTCAGGCGCGCTTGCAGCTCGACCACGGGGACTTTTCCCTGGACCTGGCTGTGCAACTGCCGGGCCGGGGGGTGACCGCTTTGTATGGTCCGTCCGGTTCGGGCAAGACCACCTGCCTGCGCTGCATCGCCGGGCTGGAGCGGCCGTCCCATGGCTTCATCGAGGTCAATGGCGACGTGTGGCAGGACAGTGAACACGGCGTGTTCTTGCCGCCGCATAAACGAGCGGTGGGGTATGTGTTCCAGGAGGCGAGCCTGTTCACCCATCTTTCGGTACGGGGCAACCTGGCGTTCGGCCTCAAGCGCATCGCCCCAGCGCAACGGCGCGTGGACATGTCCCAGGCGAGCGAATTGCTGGGTATCGCTCACCTGCTCGAGCGACAGCCGCACACCCTGTCCGGCGGTGAACGCCAGCGGGTGGGCATAGCCCGCGCCTTGTTGACCAGCCCACGACTGTTGCTGATGGACGAGCCGCTGGCGGCCCTCGATAGCCGGCGCAAAAACGAAATCCTGCCGTACCTGCAACGGTTGCACGATGAACTGGATATCCCGGTGCTGTACGTCAGCCACTCCCAGGACGAAGTGGCACGCCTGGCCGACCACCTCGTACTGCTCGACGGTGGCCGCGCGCTGGCCAGCGGGCCGATCGGTGAGACCCTGGCCCGGCTCGACCTGCCGCTGGCCATGGGGGATGACGCGGGGGTGGTGATCCAAGGCAAGGTCAGCGGTTATGACCCCACCTATCAACTGCTGACCCTGAACCTGCCCGATAGCCAGTTGAATGTGCGGGTGGCTCATACGGCGCTGGCTGTCGGGCAGCCGTTGCGCTTCAAGGTCCAGGCCCGGGACGTCAGCCTGAGCCTGACGAACGACGCCCAGACCAGCATCCTCAACCGCCTGCCGGTCACCGTGGTCAGCGAACTGGCCGCCGACAATGCCGCCCATGTGCTGATCCGTCTGGAAGCGGCCGGCACGCCACTGTTGGCACGCATCACCCGCTACTCCCGCGACCAGTTGAAACTGCATCCGAGGCAGTTGTTGTGGGCGCAGATCAAGGCGGTGGCGGTGTTGGCGTAGGATCCCGAGTCTTGCCCAAACCCCATGTGGGAGCGAGCTTGCTCGCGATGGCGGTGAGTCAGCTTGCATCAATATTGAATGTGCCGACGTCATCGCGAACAAGCTCGGCTCCCACATATTCAGTGGTGTATTCAAGATTCGACGCCCCTCAGAAACTTGGCACGTCCGCAACGGGCTGCGGTCAATCGATCACAGGCCACCGGATTCGTTGCCAAGGACTCTTTTCATGCCCGACACCCTGCCGCCGGATGCACTGCCGGCCGACCTGCATTACGTCGACGACAGCGCCCCCGGTATCACCCGGCGCAAATTGCGCGGCAAGTTCTGTTATTTCGACCCACAGGGCCAGCGCATTACCGACGCCGCCGAAGTCCAGCGCATCAATGCCTTGGCGGTGCCGCCGGCCTACACCGATGTGTGGATCTGCACCGACCCGCGCGGCCATCTCCAGGCCACCGGGCGCGATGCCCGGGGGCGCAAGCAATACCGCTACCACCCGCGTTGGCGAGAAGTGCGCGACGCGGACAAGTATTCACGCATGCTCGAATTCGGCCGCACCCTGCCGCGCTTGCGCAAACGCCTGGAAGAGATCCTGGCCCAGCCCGGTTTCAGCCGCGACAAGGTCATGGCCACGGTCATCACCCTGCTTGATATGACCCTGATCCGGGTCGGTAATACCCAGTACGCCCGGGACAATCGCTCCTACGGCCTGACGACCTTGCGCAGCAAGCATGTCGAGATCAACGGCAGTGCCATCGCCTTCCAGTTCCGTGGCAAGAGCGGCGTCGAACACCAGATCACCGTGAAAGACCGACGCCTGGCGCGGATCATCAAGCGCTGCCAGGAGATCCCCGGGCAGAATCTGTTCCAGTACCTGGACGAAAACGGCGAGCGCCACGCCATCAGTTCCTCGGACATCAACGCCTACCTCAAGACCCTCACCGGCGCCGACTTCACCGCCAAGGACTACCGCACCTGGGCCGGCAGCGCGGCGGCCTTGGCCGGGCTGCGGATGCTGCGTTGGGAAACCGAGACCGAGGCCAAGAAACATGTCGCCGAGATGGTCAGGCAGGTCGCCCGCCAACTGGGCAACACGCCCACCGTCTGTCGCAAGTGCTACATTCATCCAGCAGTGGTCGAGGGTTTCCTGCTCGGCACCCTGAGGGAATTGCCCAAGCCCCGGGCGCGCAAGGGCCTCAGTGACGAAGAAGCCGGGCTGGCGATGTTTCTCCAGCGCATGACACAGGCCGCCGAGATCTGCGAACGGCAGCAACCGGCTTAACACGCGCACGGGCAGCTCACCATAGACGAGGAACATCCGCAGACCGCTGGACTCCCAACAGTACAGCGCCGCCGTTGCGCAGACACCTGAACGGATGAAGTCGACAGGAGTTTCAGATGGCCGAACACATTGTCCATTTCCATTGCCAGATCGATCAGGGCACCACGGAACGCTTCCGGGACAATTGCCTGGAAGCCATCGAAAAAGGCGCTGACTCGCTGATGCTCAATCTCTCGACCGTCGGCGGCAGCACCAACTTCGGTTTCACCCTCTACACCTTCATCAAGTCCCTGCCGGTGCCGGTACGTGCGGTGAACGCCGGCAACATCGAGTCGATGGGCATCGTCATGTACCTGGCCGCCAGCGACCGCACCACCACCCCTCATTCACGCTTTCTGATCCACCCGATGAACTGGTATTTCGGCCAGAAATCGGTGGACCACTCACGCTTGCGCGAGTACCTGTCCAGCCTGGACAACGACGTGGCGCGCTACGTGGAAATCTATGTCAAGGAAACCGCGGGCGCCGCGACCCAGCTGGATATTTTCAAATGCCTGTGTGCCGAGGAACGGGTCATCCCGGCGGAAAACTCCCTGGCTTTCGGCATTGCGCATCGGGTCGAACAAGTGGTTTTCCCGGCGGATGCCAAGCATTGGAAAGTCAGCGGTGGCGAGGACTAGAAGCGCAGACCGCTGGCTGCTGACCATTCGTCGCGAGCAAGCGGTTTTTATTAAACTTCCGCCGGCCATTTTCTTTCCCAAATAATGCGAGGCACGTTGCTCGCTCAACCAAAATGAGGATTCTCGAAATGGCCAGTAGCGGAAACAAAAACCCAGGCAACTTCGCCAACGATCGTGACAAAGCATCTGAAGCCGGCAAGAAAGGCGGACAAGCGTCAGGCGGCAACGTTGCCAACGACCGGCAAAAAGGCACTGGAGCCGGTAACAAAGGTAGCGAACGCAGCCAAGGCGGCGGCAGAAAATCGTAACGAACCTAACCGTTGGGGCGCAGACGTGCTGCGCCCTGACGCTATCCGCTCATTCCCCCGCCACAAATACGAAATTCCATATATTCGATTATCCGCATATACTCCGGCGCAGCCCACCCTTGCGCTTATCGGAGCCGATCGATGAAAGTCCTCTTCATGTGCACAGCCAACAGCTGCCGCAGCATTCTCAGCGAAGCGATGTTCAACCATCTGGCCCCGGCCGGGTTCGAAGCCGTCAGCGCCGGCAGTTTCCCCAAGGGCCACGTACTGCCGCGCAGCCTGAGCACCTTGCAGGAAGCCGGTATCAGCACCCAAGGCTTGCGCAGCAAGGGTAACGACGCGTTCGAGGGCAGCCCGCCGGACATCGTCATCACCGTGTGCGACAGCGCCGCCCGCGACGCTTGCCCGGTGTACTTCGGTCCGGCGATCAAGGCCCACTGGGGCCTGGTCGATCCATCGACCGTCAAAGGCAGCGACGATCAGATCGGCCAGGCCTTCCATGCCACCCTGGATCGTATCGAAAGCCGCTGCCGGGCGTTTTTCGCCCTGCCCTTCGGCCAACTCGATGCCCAGGCCCTGAAAGCCGAGCTCGACCGCATCGGCACCCTCTGACCCGGAGCCCCCATGAGCGACGACTTGCCCAACCTCGACGCGGCCCTGTCCCAGAGCATCGCAGGCGTCAGCGATGGCCCCCACAAGCCACGCATCCTCCTGCTCTATGGTTCGACCCGGCCGCGTTCGTTCAGCCGTTTGCTGGTGGAGGAAGCGGCGCGGCTGTTGGAGCACTTCGGTGCCGAGACCCGCATTTTCAATCCATCCGGCCTGCCGTTGCCCGATGACGCGCCGAGCAGCCACCCCAAGGTCCAGGAACTGCTGGATTTGATGATGTGGTCCGAAGGCCAGGTGTGGTGCTCACCGGAACGGCATGGTTCGATGTCGGCGGTGTTCAAGGCGCAGATCGACTGGGTGCCGCTGGCGCTGGGCGCGGTGCGTCCGACCCAGGGCAAGACCCTGGCGGTGATGCAGGTGTCCGGCGGCTCGCAGTCGTTCAACACCGTCAATCAGCTGCGAGTGCTGGGCCGCTGGATGCGCATGTTCACCATCCCCAACCAGTCGTCGGTACCCAAGGCGTTCCTGGAGTTCGACGAGCACAACCGCATGAAACCCTCGGCCCTGTATGACCGAGTGGTGGACGTGATGGAAGAGCTGGTGAGGTTCACCGTGCTATTGCGTGACCGCCCGGACTTGGTGGACCGTTACTCCGAACGCAAGGAGTCGGCCGAAGAACTGTCCAAGCGGGTCAATCAACGCTCGATATAGCTGCGCTTGACCGCCTCGATCCAGGCTGGATCCAGGCGCGATTGCTCAGTGTCCAGGTTCAGCGCTTGCATCTTCGCCAAGTGCTCGTCGGCCTCGCGGGCAAGCGCACCCTGGGCGCTGGAGTTGGCATCCAGTTGATGCATCTGGGTCAACCCCAAGTGATAGAAGCGCAGCAGCTTCATGGCTGTTGGGTCCTGGGCCTGTACACCGGCCGTCACCTGGTGCATCACATTGGTGATTTTCATCAGGCTGCGCTTGAGCTGCCAGCCATACACCGCTGCGGCCATCCACGGCTGCGACCAGAAATACAGGCGCATCAGCGCAGCCATCGCCAGCACCGCGACAATCACCCCTGCGAGATTGAAGCGAAAGTTATCGCCTCCAGGCGTTCCGAACAGCATCACCGCCAGGCTGGACAGCAGCATCGCCAGGGCCAGGAACGTCACGGCGACGATGAGAGTGCTGCGACGGGTCTGCTGTCGGTAGGTGCCGGCATCCCACGGTTTGATCTCGAACATCGCGAGGTAATTTCCTTGTACGGCAGAAAAAGTGTCGCGCATTATCGCCTGCCCGGCCGATTTAGCTATGCTGGAACTCATTTTGTGCTGCAACCGAGCCCAAGGATGCGGATCAAAGTCCATGGCGATACCGCAAGGATCGTGCGATCTTCCTACGTGGACGTATTTTCAAAGATGCCGTCGTTGTGTGCATGGCATCGTTTTCAAGGAAAGCTGAATGACTCAAAGACATGTAATCAACGCCTCGGTAAGCCCAAAGGGCAGCCTGGAGACCTTGTCCCAGCGCGAAGTCCAACAACTGAGCGAAGCCGGTTCCGGCAGTATCTACACCCTCTTTCGCCAGTGCGCCCTGGCCATCCTCAACACCGGCGCCCATGTTGATAACGCCAAGACCATCCTGGAAGCCTACAAGGACTTCGAGATCCGCATTCACCAGCAGGACCGCGGCGTACGCCTGGAGCTGCTGAACGCGCCGGCCGACGCCTTCGTCGACGGCGAAATGATCGCCAGCACCCGCGAGATGCTGTTCAGCGCCCTGCGCGACATCGTCTACACCGAGAACGAACTGGACAGCCAGCGCATCGACCTGAGCTCGTCCCAGGGCATCAGCGACTACGTGTTCCACCTGCTACGCAACGCCCGCACCTTGCGTCCCGGCGTGGAGCCGAAAATCGTCGTGTGCTGGGGCGGTCACTCGATCAACACCGAGGAATACAAATACACCAAGAAAGTCGGCCATGAACTGGGCCTGCGCAGCCTGGACATCTGCACCGGCTGCGGCCCGGGTGTGATGAAGGGGCCGATGAAAGGCGCCACCATCGCCCACGCCAAGCAGCGGATCCATGGTGGCCGTTACCTGGGCCTGACGGAGCCGGGCATTATCGCCGCCGAGGCGCCGAACCCGATCGTCAATGAGCTGGTGATCCTGCCGGACATCGAGAAACGCCTGGAAGCCTTCGTGCGCGTGGGCCATGGCATCATCATCTTCCCAGGCGGTGCCGGTACAGCGGAGGAGTTCCTCTACCTACTGGGCATCCTGATGCACCCGGCCAACCAGGACCTGCCCTTCCCGGTGGTCCTCACCGGGCCGAAAAGCGCCGCGCCGTACCTCGATCAGTTGCACGCGTTCGTCGGTGCGACCCTGGGCGAGGACGCGCAAAAGCACTACCAGATCATCATCGACGACCCGGCCGAAGTGGCCCGGCAGATGACCCAGGGCCTCAAGGAGGTCAAGCAGTTCCGCCGCGAGCGCAACGACGCCTTCCACTTCAACTGGCTGCTGAAGATCGACGAAGGCTTCCAGCGTCCGTTCGACCCGACCCACGCGAACATGGCCAGCCTGGGCCTGCGCCGCGACCTGCCCGCCCACGAACTGGCGGCCAACCTGCGCCGGGCGTTCTCCGGGATCGTGGCGGGTAACGTCAAGGACAAGGGCATCCGCCTGATCGAGGAGCGCGGCCCGTACGAAATCCACGGCGACGCCGCGATCATGGAGCCCCTCGACCGCCTGCTCCAGGCCTTCGTCGCCCAACACCGCATGAAACTGCCGGGCGGCGCGGCGTACGTACCATGCTATCGCGTGGTGACCTGAGCTATTTGAGGACCACCATAGATCCAACGTGGGAGCGAGCTTGCTCGCGATGACAGCGGCACATTCAGCACTGATACAAGCTGACCCACCGCTATCGCGAGCAAGCTCGCTCCCACAGGGGATTTGTGTGATTACTGAATCCGCATCCGGCCGGCTTCATCCACTTCAATGCCTAGCCCACGGTAATCCTTGATCTGCGGATGGCGGGTGTCCACCGGATGCGCGTGCGTCGCCGTCACCACCATCACATTCGCCCCTGCGGCCTCGCCAGCGCGAATGCCGGCGGCGGCGTCTTCAAAGACCAGGCATTCCTCGGGCGCCACCTGCAACCGCTCCGCTGCCAGGCGATAGCAGGCGGGGTTGGGTTTGCCGTCGCTGACGTCTTCGGAAGTGACCATCACCAAAGGGCGTGGAATCCCGGCGGCTTCCATGCGGCGCAACGCCAATGCCATCGGCGCCGAGGTGACAATCGCCCATTGGCCGGAGGGCAGGCTTTTCAGAAACGCAGCCGCACCGGCCACTTGCACCACGCCTTCGACATCCTCGATTTCCTCCCGGGTAATCTGCTCAGCCTCGACCTGGGCGTCCAGCCCCGGCAAGTGCTGGCGGGCAATGGTGTCGATGGCGCGCACGCCGTGAATCGTTGGCAGGAACGTCGCTACGTCCACGCCGTGGCGCAGGGCCCAGCGTGTCCAGATGCGCTCGGCGGCGGCGATGGAGTTGAGCAGCGTGCCGTCCATGTCGAAGAGGAAAGCGCGGTAGGAACGGTTGGCAGGCATCGGGATCCTCGGTGATGAAGGGTGGATGACGGTCACTGTAACATCGCCAGGCACTGTCCCCCTGTGGGAGAGAGCTTGCTCGCGATGACGTCGGAACATTCAGTATTGATGCAAGCTGATCCACCGCTATCGCGAGCAAGCTCGCTCCCACAGGGTTCCGTGGTGGGCCGATTACACCAACCGCTCAATCGGCTGATGCTGCCAGACCAGTTTGTAATACAGCGTCTGCAACAGCAGCATGCTCAGGTACGCCACGGGAAACGCCATCCATACCCCTTGCAAGCCGAAGTGGGCATCCAGCAGATACGCCGCTGGCACCTGCACACCGACGATGCAGAAGACCGAGATCGCCACCGGCACCAACACCGTGCCGCTGGCGCGCATGATGCCACCGACAATCGCCTGGAAGCCGAACACCAGCAGGCTCCAGAGCATGATGTGCAGCAGGTGTTCGGCCTGTACCCGCGCCGCCGGGTCGGTGATGAACAGACCCAGCAGCCAGTGGGACAACAGATAGCCCAACACCACCAGCCCACCGGTGAGCCAGAGGTTGATCAAAAGCCCCGTGCGCAGGATCGGCCCAAGGCGCTCCAGGCGGCCGGCGCCGATGGCCTGGGCTCCGAGGATCGAGGCGGTGATGGCGATCGACAGCGCCGGGAACTGCACGTAGTTGACGATCTGCGTCACCGCACCGTAGGCCGCTGTGGCTTGGGAACCGTGCTGGTTGACCAACGCCAGGATCACCAGCTCCGACAACGAGATCACCACCATCTGCAACCCCGTGGGCAGGCCGATGCGCAGCACCTTGCCGAGGATATCCATGTCCAGGCGCATCGCCGCGAACAACGCACGATCCGGCGCCAAGGCGTGCGCGCGACGGTTCAGGCGCCACGCCAGCATCAGCATCGCCGAGGTAGTCCCCACCAACCCCGCCAATGCCGCGCTCTGGATGCCCATCTGCGGCAGGCCCAGCCAGCCGCGAATCAACGCAGGCGTGAGTATCAACCCGACGCTGGTGGACACCAGCAACGCCAACATCGGTGACACCGTATCGCTCACCCCGCGTAGCAGTTGGGTGAACAGCACGAATACCAGCAACATCGGCAGGATCCACATCATGACCCGGGCATAGGAAACGGCGTCTTCCAGCACATCGGCCGGCGTGCCGAGCCCCTGCAACGCCTGACGCGCAAAGACACTGCCGAGCACTGCCGCCACCAGCCCGATGATCGCTCCCAACAACAGCGTCGAGCCGGCGATGGCCTTCACCGTACCGGTTTGCCCGGCACCGTAGGCTTGCCCGATCAACACACCCGCCCCCGCCCCCAGGCCGATGACCAGGGCAATGAAGAAGAACACAATGGGAAACATGCCCGACACCGAGGCCAGTGCCTGGGTGCCGAGCATCTGACCGATGTAGATGCTGTTGAGCGTACCGGACATGGACTGCAGGAAATTGGACAGGACCATGGGGGCCAGGAACAGGAGATAGGTTTTCCAGAGGGGCTGGGTGGGCATGGGGGCTCGTGATGGCAGGTTCGACAATTCGGGTGCCGGTAATTTAGCGCAATCCATACCAGCGGCGAGGGGATTTATCTGTGGCTAGGGGATTTATCCTCGTTGGGTTGCGCAGCAGCCCCCCCGTATATATCTGCCACTGTGGTGCATCGGCAGGAAGCAGTGGGGGCTGCTGCACAGCCCAACGGGGATGAACCCCTCGCCACAAAGCGCCCTGCTCCCGGTCCAGACCCGGCTCTACGCGCAGGCTATACCTTCGTCGGGTGCCCTCGACATTTCACAGACTGCGACTAATCTGAGATAGCACAGTGCCAGACACTGTGTAGGTGAATGCCTATAGCTATGTGATATCGGACGACTGGTCTTCAAGTCCGAGCAAAGGACGCAGATAACCAGTTATTCGCAAATAACCAGTTAGCTACATTTGTTCAAGGACCGAACCATGACGTCGTATTCACCCGGTCACTCCCCTTCCCAACCCCAGCCACGCGTCCTTTGGAGCGCCGTGCTCGTGGGTATCGTGGCAAGTGTCGGCGTGCTGGCACTCAACGGTCCGAGTGCACAAAACATCGCTTTGAGTGCAGCCGTCGTGGCCTTGGGCATCGGTGCTGGCGTATGGGGCGCCCGCTCCCAGCGGCGCCAGCTCGACAGCGCAGTTGCAGCGGCCATTGCCCACCACGCGTTGCAAGCCGCCGAACACCCGGGCCTTAAAAACGGCGCGCAGCTCAACGAAGTCATCCTCGGAGCCATGCCAATCTGGGCCAAGCAGGTAGAAAGCTCCCGGCAGCAGACCGAAACCGCGATTGTCTCGCTGACCAGCCGCTTCACCGGCATTTCCGCACGCCTGGAAGACACCGTGCAAGCTTCGCAACTGGCCGCGGGCGAACTGGCCAGCAAAAGCGGTGGCGGCGCCGTACAGGTGCTGGCCCAGAGCGAAGGCGAACTGGTTCAGGTTATCGACTCCTTGAAGGCCACCCAGGCCAGCCGCGATGAAACCCTGGCCCAGGTGCGCAACCTCACCGCTTATACCGGTGAGCTGCGGACCATGGCCGCCGATGTCGCCGCGATTGCCGCACAGACCAACCTGCTGGCCCTCAACGCCGCCATCGAAGCCGCCCGTGCCGGTGAAGCCGGGCGCGGCTTTGCAGTGGTAGCCGACGCGGTTCGCAGCTTGTCGAGCAAATCCAGCGAGACCGGCCAGCAGATGTCGGCCAAGGTCGACATCATCAACACTGCCATCACCCAACTGGTCCAGGCCGCCTCCAGCGGCGCGGACCAGGACAGCCATTCGGTCAGCGCCTCCGAGGAAAGCATCCAGCAGGTGCTGGAACGTTTCAAGAGCGTCACCGGGCGGCTGGCCGAATCGGCTGACATGCTCCAACAGGAGAGCTTCGGCATTCGTGACGAACTCACCGAAGTGCTGGTCAGCCTGCAATTCCAGGATCGGGTCAGCCAGATCCTCAGCCACGTGCGCGACAACATAGAGGACCTGCATGTGCACATACAGCAGGCCAGTCAGTCGCCCGACCAGGCCGTCTCCATCGATGCCCGCCAATGGCTGGCCCGCATGGAAACCACTTATGCCACCGACGAGCAACGCCGCAATCATCACGGCGACTCGGGCGCGCAACAGGTTTCACAGGAAATAACCTTCTTTTAGGAGAGCCTTCATGGCTAAAAGTGTATTGGTTGTCGACGACTCCGCGAGCGTTCGGCAGGTCGTCGGCATCGCGTTGAAAAGTGCCGGCTACGACGTGATCGAGGCCAGCGATGGCAAGGATGCACTGGGCAAGCTCAACGGCCAGAAAGTGCACCTGATCATCAGCGACGTGAACATGCCCAACATGGACGGCATCACCTTCGTCAAGGAGGTCAAGAAGCTGGCCAGCTACAAGTTCACGCCGATCATCATGCTCACCACCGAATCCCAGGAGTCGAAGAAACAAGAGGGCCAGGCAGCGGGCGCCAAGGCCTGGGTGGTCAAGCCGTTCCAACCGGCGCAGATGCTGGCGGCGGTTTCCAAACTGATTCTTCCTTGATTGCCGGAGGCTGTGATGCCGTTGCTGTACGAAACCCACGATGACATCGCGCAGGTACAGATCGACGGCGAGCTGACGATCTACACCGCCGCCGACCTGGCCACGCAGTGGCTACCGCACCTGGGGGCAACGCCACACATGGAACTCGACCTGTCACAGGTCACGGAAATGGACGGCGCCGGATTGCAACTGTTGATGATGGTCCAGCGCGAAGCTCCCAAGGCCGGTACCCGACTGACGCTGACCGGCCGTAGCAAAGCCGTCACGGAAACACTCGCCCTGTGCAACCTGGTTGCCTAAAGGCCCCGCAATACGTCGGACACGACAAAGGATATGAGCGTGAGCATCAATCTCGATCAGGCACAACAAACGTTCATCGTCGAGGCACGGGAACAGTTGCAGGCAATGGAGGAGTCCCTGCTGCAACTGGAAACCGACCCCGAGGACGATGATGCGATCGGCGCGATCTTCCGGGCGGCCCATACGATCAAGGGTTCGGCCGGATTGTTCGGCCTGGAACCGATCGTCAGCTTCACCCACATCGTCGAAGATGTGCTCGATCGTCTGCGTGACGGTAGCGTCGCCGTGGACCCAGGCTTGATCGCCGTGCTGCTCAAGTCCGGCGATCATATGCTGGAGCTGATCGACGTGGTCGCCAACCAGGGCTCGACGTTGCAGCCCCCTGCCCTGGCCCGGGAAATGGAGCTGTGCCAGATCCTCCAGGAATACCAGGCGCCGCCCTCGGCGCCAGACACCAAGCCCGCCCAGGCCACCGGCACCGAAGCAGCCGAGTCCAGCGAAGCGGTCCTCTGGCACATTTCCCTGCGTTTCGGCCAGGAGGTTTTCCGCAACGGCATGGACCCCTTGTCGTTCCTGCGCTACCTGCAAACCCTCGGTGAAATCGTCGACATCACGACGCTGACCGAGGCCTTGCCCGCGCTCGAGGAGTGGGATGCCGAGTCCTGCTACCTGGGCTTTGAACTGGACGTGCGTTCCAGCGCCCCTTACGCGGCGCTCAACGAAGTATTCGATTTCGTCCGTGAAGACTGCTCGGTCGAGATCTTCGCCGTCGACGAGCCACCCGACGTCGCGATACAGACCGGCACCGGTTTGCTGGCACAACAACAGCAAGACAACACCGAGAGTACTGGCATGGTCACCACCGGCGAACTGATGGCCGACCAACGCTCGACGTCTCGTGTTCCCGCCCAGATAGCGGACAAGAGTGAGAACAAGGCCAAGGACGGCAGCTATGTGCGGGTCAACGCCGACAAGCTGGACGAGTTGATCAACCTGGTGGGGGAACTGGTCATCGCCAGTGCCGGTGCCAGCCTGCTGGCGCGTACCTGCAACAACGATCCGTTGCAGGAGTCCACCTCGACGGTGTCGGCCCTGGTGGAAGAAATCCTCGATGGCGCCCTGCGCCTGCGCATGATCCCCATCGGCGAAACCTTCAACCGGTTCCGTCGGGTGGTGCGCGATGTCAGCCAGGAATTGGGCAAGGACATCGACCTGATCATCAGCGGTGCGGAAACCGAACTGGACAAGACCGTGGTGGAAAAAATCGGCGATCCGCTCATGCACCTGCTGCGCAACGCCATGGACCACGGTATCGAAACCGCCGAGGCACGCCTGGCGGCCGGCAAGCCGGCCAAGGGGCATCTGCACCTCAATGCCTATCACGATTCGGGCAGCATCGTGCTGGAAATCGCCGACGACGGTGCCGGCCTGAACCGCGATCGAATCCTGGAAAAGGCCCAGGAGCGTGGTTTGCTCGCCCCAGGCGCGAGCCCGACCGACCAAGAGATTTACAACCTGATCTTCGAACCCGGCTTCTCCACCGCCCAGGCCGTCACCAACCTTTCGGGACGTGGCGTGGGTATGGACGTGGTCAAGCGCAACATCACCCTGCTGCGCGGCACTGTCGACCTCGACAGCCAACCGGGCAAGGGCACCGTGGTGCGCATTCGGCTGCCGCTGACCCTGGCGATCATCAATGGTTTTCTGGTGGGCATCGACCAGTCCACTTACGTCATCCCGCTGGACATGGTCCAGGAATGCATCGAACTGAGCGAAGTCGATGGGCTGGCCAGCCGTGAACAAGGCTACCTCGATCTGCGCGGCGAAGTGTTGCCCCTGGTCTACCTGCGTGATCACTTCAACCATGAAGGCCCGGCCTCGCGCCGGCAGAACGTGGTGGTGGTGCGTTACGCCGAACTCAAGGCCGGGCTGGTGGTGGATGACTTGCTGGGTGAATTCCAGACCGTCATCAAGCCCCTGGGCAAGCTGTTCGGTGCCCTGCGCGGCATCAGTGGCTCGACCATCCTGGGCAGCGGCGCCGTAGCGTTGATTCTCGACGTGCCGGCGCTGCTCACCCAGATCGCACAGATAGAAAACCGCTACACCTCAACTCAATTACAACAAGCCACTGCTCGCTGACGCTTTAGCAATTCCATGGAGAGGTACTTCCCAATGAAATGGTTCTACGATCTTAGAATCGCCACCAAACTGATCACTTCATTTCTGGTGGTGCTGGCCCTGACCGCCGCCATGGGAGGGTTCGCGATCCTCCAACTGGGCGAGGTGAACGGCACCACCATCGAGATCCGGGAAAACTGGATGCCGTCCATGCGCGCCGCCTCGGGCATGCGTTTCTACGCGGCGAATTATCGCCTCAAGGAAAACCGCCATATCACCGCCGATTCCGAGCAGGAACGCGTGACCATCGAGAATGAAGCGGAAGAAGCCAAAAAGGCCTTTGAAACGCGCATGGCGACCTATGAAAAACTGCTCTCCAACGCCGAAGACCGCCAACTGTTCGAAACCACCCGCAATGACTGGGCCGCGTACCTCACGGTGAGCAAGGACCTGCTCGCGCTGTCCCGGCAGAACCTGACCGAACAAGCCCATGCACTGCTCAAGAGCGAGTCCAAACGTCAATTCGAGCTGGTGACCAGCGATTTGCAAAAAATGGTGGAGCTCAATGATGTAGGGGCAGGTAAAGCCAGCGAGCGTGGCGCAGCGCTGTTTGAAAAATCGCGTCTGTCGATCATCGCCGTGCTGGTCGCCGCCCTGCTGGTGGGCCTGGGCCTGGCGCTGTTCATTTCGCGGATTATCTCACGGCCATTGAAACAGGCCGCAGCCGTCGCCGAACAATTGGCCGAAGGCAACCTGAATGCAAAAATCGAAAGCGGCTCCAAGGACGAAACCGGCATGGTGCTCAACGCCATGCAGAACATGGTCGGCAAGCTGTCCCACATCATCGGTGAAGTGCGCAACGCAGCGGACAACCTGGCCAGCGCCTCCGAAGAAGTCAGCGCCACCGCGCAATCCATGAGCCAGGCCACCAGTGAACAGGCGGCCAGCGTCGAGGAAACCAGCGCCTCCATCGAGCAGATGAGCGCCAGCATCAACCAGAACACCGAGAACGCCAAAGTCACCGACGGCATGGCCAGCAAGGCCGCCAAGGAAGCCACCGACGGCGGCGAATCGGTGCAGCAGACCGTGGTGGCGATGAAGAAAATCGCCCAGCGCATCAGCATCATCGACGACATCGCCTACCAGACCAACCTGCTGGCGCTCAACGCCGCCATCGAAGCGGCCCGCGCCGGTGAACATGGCAAAGGCTTCGCCGTCGTCGCCGCCGAAGTGCGCAAACTGGCCGAACGCAGTCAGGTGGCGGCCCAGGAAATCGGCGAGCTGTCCTCCAGCAGCGTTGACATGGCCGAGAAGGCCGGGCATTTGCTCAACGAGATGGTACCGTCCATCAACAAGACCTCGGACCTGGTGCAGGAAATCAGCGCCGCCTCCGAAGAGCAGGCCGCTGGCGTGGCGCAGATCAACACCGCCATGACTCAGCTCAACCAGGTGACCCAGCAGAACGCCTCCAGCAGCGAAGAGCTGGCCGCCACCGCCGAGGAAATGAGCAGCCAGGCCGAACAGCTGCAACAGGCCATGAGTTTCTTCACCCTGGACACGCCGCCCAAGTCGGCCGGCCAGCCCCTGAAGGTGGACAACACGCCTGGCCCGTCCAGCCGCAAACCGACCCGAGCCGCCGTGCCCGCATTGCCCAAGGCGTTTGCCTACAGCATGGCCAGCGCTCCGGACGAATCCGAATTCACCCGGTTCTGACGGTCCGTTCCCACAGGCTCGCTTAAAGGAGATAAAGGCATGGGTGCCATCGCAACCACACGTCACGCCGCCATCGCGGTTGAGGAAGAAGCGCAATACCTGACGTTTATGCTCGGCACGGAAATGTTTGCCATCGGCATTCTGTGCATCAAGGAAATCATCGAGTACGGCAACCTCACCGTGGTGCCAATGATGCCGTCCTTTGTGCGTGGGGTAATCAACCTGCGCGGCGCGGTGGTGCCAGTGGTGGACTTGTCGGCCCGGTTCGGCCGGCAGAATTCGGCGATCACCCGGCGCTCGTGCGTGGTGATCATCGAGGCCAATACCGAGGACGGCCACGCCCAGGACATCGGCCTGTTGGTCGACACGGTGTCGGCAGTGCTGGAGATTCCCGCATCGCAGATCGAACCTCCACCGAGTTTCGGGGCGAAGATCCGCGCCGACTTCATCAGTGGCATGGCCAAGGTCGATGGTAAGTTCGTGATCGTACTGGAGGTGGGCCGGGTGCTGTCCATCGACGAAATGTCCCAACTCGCCCAGACCAGCCCTGCAGCGCTGGAAGTCGATGCCCAGTGAACGCCGATACCTGCAAGGAACGCACATTGAATTCACTGGCCCTCAGTGATCGAGAGTTCAGCCAGTTTCAATCCTGGTTGTACCAGGCCGCGGGCATCAACTTGTCCCCGGCCAAGAAAGCCCTGGTCGCCGGGCGGTTGTTCAAACGTCTAAAACACTACGAACTGGGCAGCTACGGCGAGTATTTCAAACTGATCATGAACGGCCAGCGCACCGATGAACTGCAAGTGGCGCTGGACCTGCTCACCACCAACGAGACCTACTTTTTCCGCGAGCCCAAGCATTTCGATTTCCTGCGCCAGCATGTGCTGCCCCACGCAGTGCCGGGCAAGACCTTTCGCCTGTGGAGTGCGGCCAGTTCGTCGGGCGAAGAACCCTACAGCCTGGCCATGACCCTGGCCGAAGGCTTGGGCACCACGCCCTGGGAAGTCATCGGCTCAGACATCAGTACCCAGGTGCTGGCCAAGGCCCGGGCCGGGCATTACCCGATGGAACGCGCCAGTAACCTGCCCCATCCGCTGCTGGTGAAATACTGCCTCAAGGGTACCGGCAGCCAGCAAGGCACGTTTCTCATCGATCGGACGTTGCGCAGCCGGGTCAATTTCATCCAGGTCAACCTCAACGACACACTGCCGGATCTGGGGGAGTTTGATGTAATTTTCCTGCGCAACGTCATGATCTACTTCGACCAACCCACCAAAAGCAAAGTGGTTGCCCGATTGATCCCCCGGCTCAAGCCCGGCGGGTACTTCATCGTGAGCCATTCGGAGAGCCTCAACGGCGTGTCCGATGCGTTGAAACTGGTGGCCCCCTCGATTTATCGCAAACCATGAGCGTCGCGATGAGGGAAGTGGCCGAGATGTACCTGGCGCCGGGGGAGTTTCGCTTCGCCACCTGCCCAACCCGGCTGCGCACCATCCTCGGCTCTTGCGTGGCGATCACGCTGTGGCATCCCGAGCGCAGGATCGGTGGCATGTGCCACTTCATGTTGCCCAGTCGGGTGCGCTGCTCCAAGGCGCTCAACGGTATGTACGCCGACGAAGCCATCGAACTGTTCATTCACCAGGCAAAGGCCCATCACACCGATCCCGAGGATTATCAACTCAAGCTGTTCGGCGGCGGTGAAATGTTCCCTGAACTGCAACGCCAAGTGCCGTTCGGCAACGTAGCGCGGTCGAACGTTAACGCGGCGCTGGAAATCGCCGCCCTCTACCGCCTGGACCTGATCGCCCAGGACATGGGTAGCACCGGTCATCGCAGCATCATCTTCGACCTTTGCAGTGGCGATGTGTGGGTCAGGCACCAACCAATAAGGACCCGGCATTAACCATGTCAAAAAAGATAAACGTACTGCTGGTGGATGACTCCGCGGTGGTTCGCCAGGTGTTGCTGGCGATCCTCAGCGACACGCCGGACATCCACGTCATGGGCGCTGCCTCCGATCCGATTTTTGCCATGGACAAACTGGCCCGCGAATGGCCCGACGTGATCGTGCTCGACGTGGAAATGCCGCGCATGGACGGCATCACCTTCCTGAAAAAAATCATGAGCGAACGCCCCACGCCGGTGGTGATTTGTTCTTCGCTAACCCCCAAAGGCGCGGAAACCACCTTGCAGGCGATGGCCGCCGGGGCGGTGGAGATCATCACCAAGCCCACCAGTGGCTTGAAGAGCTTCCTGTTGGAGTCAGCACCGGAACTGGTGGCGGCGATCCGCGCCGCGGCCCAGGTCAACGTACGCAACCTCGGCAAGCGCCCCGCCCCGGTCGTGCTGACGCCCGCCACCAAACTCACCGCCGACGCCATGCTCCCCGCTGCCAACGGCCATGCCATGGCGCAGACCACCGAACGCATCGTTGCCCTGGGCACCTCCACCGGTGGCACCCAGGCCCTGGAAGCGGTGCTCACCGCCCTGCCGCGAGTGTGCCCCGGCATCGTCATCGTCCAGCACATGCCGGAAAAATTCACCGCCTCGTTCGCCGCCAGGCTTAACAGCCTGTGCCAGATCGAAGTGCGCGAAGCCCGCAACAACGACCGTATCCACCCAGGCCTGGCGCTGATCGCCCCCGGAGGCAAACACATGATGGTGACCCGCAGCGGCGCGTTCTACCACGTGCAAGTGGTGGACGGCCCGCTGGTCAACCGTCACCGTCCTTCGGTGGATGTGTTGTTCCGCTCAGTGGCCAAATTCGCCGGCCGCAACGCCACCGGCATCATCATGACCGGCATGGGTGACGACGGCGCCCGTGGCCTGAAGGAAATGCTCGACGCCGGTAGCACCACCGTGGCCCAGGACGAAGCCAGCTGCGTGGTCTTCGGCATGCCCAAGGAAGCGATCAAACTCAACGCCGCGCAGCGGGTGATGGGCTTGCAGGAGATTGCGCAGGTGATCTTGCACAAGTAACAAGCCCCCATCACATTCACCTGCCCCACACCAACCCCGTCGATGATCGTTCCCATGCTCTGCGTGGGAATGCAGCCCCAGGATGCTCTGCGTCCCTTCAAGAGTCGAACGCGGAGCGTCCGTAGAGGCGTTCCCACGCAGAGCATGGGAACGATCAATTGACCGGTCGATCACTTGGAGTGCTTTTTGGGGCTGCTGAGTAGCCCAGCCCCTCGCCACAGCCTATACGGGCGAAATCGTCGCCAGCACGCCGATCAAAAGGGTCAGAGCCAAAAACCCACCTAGAAAAATCGCCATCTTCGCCATGAGCACTCCTGAAGCAAAAAATTGCAGTACACGGGCGGCCTGATAGGCCAGCCGCGTGGCTATTCTGGGGTGGGAGCTGGGTGCATTACAGAGGCAGCTGTAACAGCAAAATACGGATCAGACGAAAAGCGTAGCCCTCGCCGCGCGTTTTTCTGTGAGCCAACCTGGTCTGCACGACTCCGGTTTCATCGACGCTCAATAACCCCGTTGGTTATATTCACAAGAAAACGAAGTGGCCACCTCGAACATCATCGACTTTTTGAAATCACACCACTCATGTACTGATTTAAATCGCGCAGGCTCTCAACCCGCCAAGCGTACGGCGGTAGCTTTACACCATTCTCTCGCAAAGTTCTTGGAATCAAGTCTCCATTTGGGCGAAGTATTATCGATGACACAATTACACCCGGATAATCATTTAGCCGTTTCTTGAAAGCGGGCGTTGTAAGGTCGGGTGTAGGGGGATTGCTCTTATTAGCCAGCGGCCCTGTTCCTTTGAGGTCTGCTCCATGACACATGGCACATCTTTGCAAATAGAGGTTTTTCCCATTGGCACTATCCGCGAGGGATAACGATGTTTGAATGAGCGATAACATTCCTAGCGAAGCGATGAATACTATTTTCATTTACGTTTTCGTGTGGCCTGGGTGGAAGAATCAGATCTGAGTCGCGGGCAAACGCCCGATGGCTTTTTGTGACCGGCCAGCAGGCGCCTGAGCAAAGCCTGCGACCGTGGTTAGAAATCGGCCATTCTCCCTTCCGGATGACCATGCTTGCAAGGATCACCCAAAGTGGCCAATGAACAATTTCGGCTGGAAACGAGGGAAACTGCCCTCCGATATACCAAAGTATATTTTCATGTCCCAAGGCATTCTGGCCATATTCGAAGACACCCCCTAATCTTGCCGGACATTTAACGCGCCAGGTCGAGCACACTTTAATTTCACGACTTCCAATGGCCGCTGGCGAGGTCACACCCTGGCTTTTAATCGTGTTAACAGAGGTGATCAATGCGCCCTTCATTCCCTGCGCCGGCACTTACTTCCTTTAAAAACAGGGAACAAGCCGCTACCACTTCCTGGTTGGCGGATATTGCGCTGTTCAGCATTCTGCTGCTCTTGGCTGCGTTCATAGGGTATGGCCTCGATCAAATGAGCCAGCCCCTCGGCGCCCTTGATTCCTCGCCGCTATCCCTTGATCTGGTCCACTTGCCGGAATATACCCTGCGCACCACGTTGCGCATGTTCATCGCCTTGTTTGCTTCATTTATCTTTTCTGTAGTCGTTGCCACATTGGCCGCCAAAAGCCGCAAAGCGGCAATCGTTATCCTGCCCGCCCTGGACATTCTCCAATCCGTGCCGGTACTTGGCTTTCTCACCTTTACCGTCGTGTTTTTCATGGGGCTTTTTCCCGGCAAGGAAACCGGCGTGGAATGCGCGGCGATCTTCGCCATTTTCACCAGCCAGGTCTGGAACATGACCTTCAGCTTCTATCAATCACTGAGAACCGTGCCTCACGACCTTTATGAAGTCAGCCGACAGTTCTCGTTTTCGCCATGGCAACGGTTCATCAAGCTCGAGCTGCCCTTCGCGACGCCGGGACTGGTGTGGAACATGATGATGTCGATGTCGGGCGGCTGGTTTTTTGTGGTTGCCTCCGAGGCGATCACCGTGGGCGATACAACTGTCAGTTTGCCGGGCATCGGCTCATGGCTGGCCTTGGCAATCGCGCAGCAAAATATTGCCGCGATTGCTTGGGCAGTGTTGGCCATGGTCGGGGTGATCATTGCGTATGACCTGCTGTTTTTCCGGCCGATCGTTGCCTGGGCGGACAAGTTTCGCTTCGAACAGACCGCCTCCCAGAAGCGCCCACGGTCCAGGGTTTACGATCTGCTGCGCTCGACACGTCTTGTGCCCTGGGTGCTGCAAGCACTGACTGGCATCAAGGCCGCGTTATTCCTGGACAAGCTTCCCCGGCTGCCTCGGCTCGGCTTCAAGCCCAGTGCCCGCTTCAGCCGTGCATCCGAGGTGGTCTGGATCGTCCTGGTCGTCGCGGCCTGCATGATCGGCATCCTGCAATTGTCGCACTTCATTGGCAGCACCCTGGGTTTGGAGGACGTGATCAGCACCTTTGGCCTGGGCCTGGCCACCCTGCTGCGAGTCGCCGTGCTAATCGTCCTGGCCAGCGTGCTTTGGGTGCCCATCGGCGTCTGGATCGGCTTGAACCCGCGCTGGGCCGAGCGCTTGCAACCCGTCGCGCAGTTGCTGGCGGCGTTCCCGGCCAACGTCCTGTTTCCGTTTGCGGTGATCGCCATCGTCGCCCTGAAGCTCAACCCGGATATCTGGCTGTCGCCGCTGATGGTGTTGGGCACCCAGTGGTACATCCTGTTCAACGTGATTGCAGGGGCCAGCGCGTTGCCCACCGATTTGCGCGAGGCGGCGCGCAGCTTCCACGTGCGCGGTTGGCAGTGGTGGCGCCAAGTCGCGCTGCCCGGCATTTTCCCCTACTACGTCACCGGCGCCCTCACCGCAGCGGGTGGCTCGTGGAACGCCAGCATCGTCGCCGAGGCGGTTTCCTGGGGCAACGAGCATCTCTACGCCTGCGGATTGGGGGCCTATATCGCCCAGGCCACCGCGGCGGGGGATCTGCAACGGGTGGCGCTGGGGGTTTCGGTCATGTCGATTTTCGTGGTGGGTTTCAACCGGTTGCTGTGGCGTCCGCTGTACGGTTTTGCCGAGCGTCGGCTTCGAATTGATTGAGGGTCAAGCAATGGAAGTGATAGACAAGCGTTGCCTCGTCGACGTGCAGCAACTGGGACATGTCTATGGCACGGCGGGCGGTGCCGAGCGAGTGGTATTGGACAACGTCTGCATGCACCTGGACGACGGGGAAATCGTCGGCCTGCTGGGGCGTTCGGGGTCTGGAAAGTCGACCCTGCTGCGCTCCATCGCCGGCCTGATTTCACCCACCACCGGCATGGTTGATTTTCCGGCCAATGCGCAAGGGGTTTCGAGTTCGGTACGCATGGTATTCCAGAGCTTCGCCCTGTTCCCCTGGCTGACCGTGCTGCAGAACGTCGAGATCGGCCTCGAGGCCCTGGACGTGGCGGCCCCGGAGCGCCGACGTCGGGCCTTGGCCGCCATCGACATGATCGGCCTCGATGGTTTCGAAAGCGCTTTCCCGAAAGAACTGTCCGGCGGCATGCGCCAACGCGTCGGCCTGGCCCGGGCCCTGGTGGTCGCCCCGGATGTGCTGTTGATGGACGAGCCGTTTTCCGCGCTCGACGTATTGACCGCCGAAACCCTGCGCACTGACCTGCTGGAGTTGTGGGGCGAGGGGCGGATGCCGATCCGCTCCATCTTGATGGTTACGCACAACATCGAAGAAGCCGTGCTGATGTGCGATCGAATCCTGATTTTTTCCTCCAACCCGGGGCGGGTCATGCAGGAAATCAGCGTGGACCTGCGTCAGCCGCGCAATCGCACGGACCCGGCCTTCCAAGCCTTGGTCGAGCACATCTATGTGCAAATGGCCGGGGGAGCGAATGCCGGCTCGCCACGCCAGGGCATGTTTGCAGGCGCGGGCATGGGCATGGTCTTGCCGACGATTTCCACCAACGCCCTGGCTGGGCTGATCGAAGCGGTGCAGGATCAGCCGTTTGCCGGCCAGGCGGATTTGCGCGAGCTCGCCGCGGTATTGCGCTACACCGCCAGTGACCTGTTTCCGGTCGCCGAGGTGCTGCAACTCATGCGCTTGGCCAGCATGCAGGACGGCCACATAACGCTGCTGCCGGCCGGGCAACGCTACGCCGACTCCACGGTGGATGAGCGCAAGCAACTGTTCGCCCAGCACTTGCTCAAATACGTGCCCCTGGTGGGGCATATCCGCAGGGTGCTGGACGATCGCCCTACCCGCACGGCACCGGCCAGGCGTTTTCGCGATCAACTGGAGGACTTCATGTCCGAGCACGACGCCGCCAATACCCTGGATTGCGTCACGCAATGGGGACGCTACGCCGAGCTGTTTGCCTATGACGAAGTGGCCGATCTGTTCAGCCTGGACAATCCATCCTGAGTTGGCGGTATAAACTGCGTGGATCAGGCCCGAGCGTTGGAGCGATGCGAGATGAACACCCCATGAGAAGCACCCAGATGACGCTTCGCCTGCTGCTGTTACTGGGGTTGGCGCTGGGCATTGCCGCAATCGATACCGTCACCGATCTGGAAATTGCGGTCGGGGTCTTCCAGATCGCAGTGGTGCTGATCGCCGTGCGGATCCTGCCAGCGCGCGCAGTGGCCGGCGTAGCGGTCATCTGCATGATATTGACGATCCTGAGTTATCGGTTCACGCGCTTTGGCGACACCGAGGCCGGGCTGATCAATGTGTTGATCAGCCTTGCGGCTATAGCCGGCACGACGTATCTGGCGCTACGCCTGTCCGCCGCGATCCGTACGGTGCATCAGACCCGCGCCCACTTGGCGCACATTGCCCGCATCAACATGTTGGGCGAGCTCGCTGCCTCGATTGCCCACGAAGTCAACCAGCCATTGGCGGCGGTGGCCACCAGCGGCGGCGCCTGCCTGCGCTGGATGGCCACCGAACCGCCCAACCTGGTCAAAGCCCAGCAGGCCGTGGAACGAATCATCGCCGACACCCATCGGGCCAGTGAAATCATTGCCCGCTTGCGCAGCATGGCCCGGCATCAAGCGCCGACCAAGCAATGGCTGAACGTGGCCGACACGGTCAACGCCGCGCTGCGACTGTTGGCCGGAGAGCTGAATGAGCAGAACATCACTCTGCGCGTGCATGTTCAGGAGGGCCTGCCACCGATGCTCGCGGACGAGGTGCAAATCCAACAGGTCATCCTCAACCTGGCGATGAATGCGCTCGAGGCGATGCGCCAGGTAGACGTCGAGCGCCGGATCCTGCAATTTGATGTGGCGCTGGAGTCACGCCAGCAACTGTTGTTTTCGGTTTCCGACCAGGGCAGCGGTCTATCGCCAAGCGACCGAGAGCGAGTGTTCGAGGCCTTCTACAGCACCAAGCAGGATGGCATGGGGATGGGGTTGGCGATCAGCCGCTCAATCATCGAAGCCCATGACGGTCGTCTCTGGGCCTCAAGCGATCCGCAGACGGGCGCGACCTTCCACTTCACCCTGCCAGCCGTTACAAGGGAATCCGATGAGCCAAACTGACGTTCATGACCTTGCCGAATCGATGATCTACATCGTCGACGATGACAGCTCAGTGCGCGAATCGCTGCAAGACCTGCTGGCCTCGGTGGGCCTGACGAGCCTGGCCTTCGGCTCGGCCCGTGAGTTCATGGACGCCGACCTGCCGGATGTTCCTGCGTGCCTGATCCTCGACGTACGCATGCCCGGTTTGAGCGGGCTGGATTTCCAGCAGGAAATGGCCCGGCTGAATATTCGCGTCCCGGTTGTGTTCATCACCGCCCATGGCGACATTCCCATGTCAGTCAAAGCCATGAAGGCCGGCGCCCTGGAGTTCCTGACCAAACCGTTCCGCGAGCAGGACCTGCTCGATGCAATCAGCCTGGGCCTGGACCGCGACAAGGAACGGCGCAAGGCTTCGGCGCTGGTGGACGACTTGAAACGCCGTTATACCGGGCTGACTGACGGGGAACGGGATGTGATGGAGCTGGTGGTCTCGGGGCTGCTGAACAAGCAAGTGGCCGCCCAGTTGGGTTTGAGCGAGGTGACCGTGAAAGTGCGGCGCGGCGCCTTGATGCGCAAGATGGAGGCAGACTCGTTGGCGGCGCTGGTCAAGATGTCGGAAAAACTCAAGGACGTCAGCGGCGCATAGCAACGGGTCGCTGATCACAGCTATCATGCCGTTCGCCCTGCTGATGGGCGATGTTGCAGCCCACCTCAAGGACTCAGGTATGAATCTTCTGCCGTCACGCACCACCCTCCTCGTCTCCAGTCTCTTGTTCAGTTCGCTGTGCCTGGCCGAAGGCGAGCCAACCGACGGCAGCCTCATCAAGGACTCGACCAAGTCAGCCGTCTCAACGTTCATTACCGCCGGCAAGAACCTGCTGGGCGGCGTCAGCGAGGGCGTGCTCGATGGCCGCGAGTCAGTCCAGGGCACCGATGGCGCCGCGATCGTTGCCTCTGGCGAGCAAATGAAAGACCGCATCGCGGTCGAGGTATTGAAGCTCGAACCCAGCGATGAGAACTACACCATCACCCTCGGCTTCAAGAACAGCACCGACACCCAACTGCGCCTGATCAACCTCGGCCAGACCGGCGTGCTGCTGGCCATTGACCAAGCGGGTTATGCCAACCGCCTCACCGGCCTGGACAACCCGGACGAAGTCACCATTCCGCCGAAGACCGCCGTGCGGCAGAAATTCGTGTTCGAAGGCATGAATGAGGCGGTCAGCACCGTACGGGTGTGGGGGCAGGATTACCCGGTCAAGAAATAATGCACCCGCTCGTTCGGATGATCGTTCCTACGCTCCCGCGTGGGAATGCATCCCGTGACGCTCTGCGTCACCCTCCAGAAGCGGAACGCGGAGCGTCCCTGGCGGCATTCCCACGCAGAGCGTGAGGAACGATCGTTCGAAGTTGTAGGCATAACGCAACCTGTGGCGAGGGGATTTATCCCCGCTGGGCTGCGCAGCAGACCCAAAAACCGCGCAGCAGAACAAGGACTCATTGATAAACCCCCAGCTCAATCCGGGCCAGATAATCCTCTACTACCTGAAAGCCCGGCGGGTTATCGATCAGCTCCAATGGCACCTGATCGTCCAGGTACGTGCAGGGCCTCCTCAACCAGTCTTCAGCCAACCGTTGACCACCGAAAACATCGGTGGCGTGCGCCAAGGCCTTGACGTATAGGGTTTCAGGCATCGATCTGTCCTCACGATATAAAACAAAACTGAGCGTGCCGGATGCCACACGGAGCACCGAGACAACGCCAGATCGTAAGACCGGTGTTTCCGAAGGCCAACCCTAAAAAGTTGTCAGAGACTTCTGCGTTTTATCCCAAAGCGGTCGCCTGTCCGTAGGACGCTGCTCCGTGGTCCCTCATCCAACGTCATTGCCTACATCCACGACAGAATCAACCGACTTTTGCCCCACTCCCCGGCTCAAGCCTCAACGCCAGCACGCTCATCAACACGATCACCGCCCCAACAACAACCATCGCCGACGGGCGCTCAGCCAGCACCAAAGAAGCCATCAACATCGCCGTGGGCGGTATCAGGTAAAGCGCCATGGAGGCACGACTCACATTGCTGTGCGCCAGCACGTAAGCCCAAGCGAGGTACGCCAGCGCGCTGGGGAAAATACCGAGAACCAACATCGCCAGATTCACCGAAACCGGAGCCTGTCGCGCCGCGCTCGACATTCCTGGCGCGAAAATGAACAACAGGATCGTGCCCGACCAGACGGTGTAACAAACCAGGGTCAATCCGTCATAACGATGGGAATGGCGCTTTTGCAAAGCGAAATACAGGCTCCAGGACAGCGCCGCCAACAGGATCAATAGTCCATGGGCGTCCATGTCACCCAAGCCACGATCCCCCGCGACGACCACGCCAGCGCCAAGCAAGCCGCACAGCACACACCCCCACTGCCACCCGCCGACTCTTTCCTTGAAAACAAAACTCGCCAGTAACGTGCTGAACAAAGGTGTGGACTGGGCCAACACACTGGCCGCCCCGGCACTGACGCCCCGCTGGCCGCAATTGAGGGCGATGTGATGCAGACTGACGGCAAAGAAACCCAACACCGCCAGCAATGGCAGATCCCTGATACGCGGCAGGGAAATGCCCTTCACCATCGCGACAAGAGCCATGAACGCCGAAGCAATGAGAAACCGCATCAACGCCAGTTGACCGGGTTCGTAAGCCTGCAAGCCGATGCGAATGCCAATCGGCGAATAGGCCCAGCAAAGAATCACGAACATCGTCGCCAGGAAAATTTTCGCACCAGGTTTGCTGGAAGAACCTTCAAACGGCACACAGCGCATTTCCATCGAGAGTTCCTGCTCACTGAGCGTCTGGCTGATTTGCCCCGAAGTATCGAAACCACCTCCCATCAGCACAAGTGACTTAAACTCAGCCAATCATTCACTTTTGGTGAGCTATGGAACTGTCCCAACTGCGCATGCTCAAGACGGTCTGCGACACCGGCAGCATCGCCCGCGCCGCCGAAATGCTGCACTGCGTGCCGTCCAACATCACCGCCCGCCTCAAATCCCTGGAACGGGAACTCGGCACGCCGTTGTTCTTCCGCGAAGGTCGCGGGCTGCGGGTCAGCCCGGCGGGTGAAGTGTTCCTGGAGTACGCGACAAAAATACTGAACCTGACAGAAGAGGCCCGCCGCGCAGTAGCCCCCACCCGCGCACCGAGCGGCCCGTTGCGCATTGGCGCGATCGAGTCCAGCGCCACGGGGCGCCTGCCTCAGTTGCTGGCCAAATACCACGCGCAGTACCCGCAAGTGTCACTGGAGCTGAGCACGGGCACCTGGGCGCAGTTGCTGGACGATATCCAGCATCACCGGCTCGACGGCGTGATCGTAGCGGTCGACGTAGAGCGGCCGGGGCTCAAGCGAGCCGTGATGTACCGCGAAGACCTGGTGCTCATCGCGTCTGAGTCTCATGGCCCGTTGCGCAGCGCGACAGATTTGCGAGGCAAGGCGATCTTCATGTGGCCCACGGGCTGTCCATACCGGTTAGCGCTGGAGCAGTGGCTGCTGCGTCATGAGCAAATGCAACCGATCATCAGCATCGCCAGTTATGGCGCCATCGTTGGCTGCGTCAGTGCGGGTGCAGGCGTCTCGCTGGTGCCTCGGGGGATCTATGAGCAATATCGCCAGGGGGCTGGTTGGACGGGGTATGAATTCCCAGAGCTGACGGGGATCGACAACCTGTTTTACTGGCACGAAAACGCTGGTCGGCATCCCGCCAGAGAAGCGTTTTTGACGATGTTGCAAACGGAGTTCGAAGGCTAGCCGCACCGCAGTCGCATGTAAGAGCGCTATCAACCAGGTGATTGAAAGTCTGCGCAAGTCGTTCAAGACTCTGTCGGTATCTGATTTTTCCCAAGCAAGCGTTGATGACGAAGCTCGGAGTACTACTGATCTTTAAGTGAGGGAGTCATGACAATGTTTGATAAACACGACAAGGATGCCAAACAGCAAAACGCCTCAACCGCCAGCGCACCACCCAGCAGCCTGCTTTACGGATCATGGCTGAATGAACCGAAAATCCACCGTTCACTCAGCGAAACCACGCTGGAAATCCTGACGGACGAGCAAACTGACTTCTGGCGTGAAACCCACTACGGATTCACCCACGACAGCGGCCATTTCCTGGGCGTTGAAGCCCCTTCCAATTTCACATGCCAGCTCCGTATTCGCGGCACCTTCGAGGCCCTATACGACCAAGCCGGCATCATGGTCGGGTCAACGAGCGGCAATGGATCAAGGCCGGGATCGAGCTGAGCGACGGGCAAGCCATGCTCAGCAGCGTTCTCACGGATAGAAAGTCCGATTGGGCGACCAGCCCTTATGCAGCAGACCCCAGCGACTTCTGGGTGCGCGCCACGGTCGCGGATGGCGTGCTGCGGCTACAGGTTTCGTCCGACGGAAAACGTTGGCCTCTGGTGCGGTTGTGTCCCTTCCCTGTCGCGCCGGGTTACCGGGTCGGCCCGATGGCTTGCAGCCCCAAGAGAGGCGGATTGAAGGTGCTTTTTTCGGACTGGAAGCTCGGGCCCGCGCTTGCCAAGGATCTGCATGATTTGTCCTGAGCGCTTCAGACAGAGCGGTCCGCTGAAGTCGGCGTGACCGGACAGTTTCTACAGATCCTGAAAACCTCTGAAGACTGCTCTACCCACTCAAAACCAAAGACAGGTCCGGGTACCTAGCGCATATGAAGTCCACGAATGCGCGAACCTTTGGAGGCGCAAGGCGCCTGGAGGTATGCAAAACCCAAAGCGCTGGCTCTGTGCCCGACACCGTGCCCCACTGAACCAGCTCGCCACAGGCAAGCTGACTCCCGGCGATGGATTGGGGAATGAGGGCAACACCGCCACCGGCGACAGCGGCATCGCGGACCATCAGCAGCGAGGAAAATCGCAGCTTAGGGATCGGCTCCAGAACCAGCTGCCCACCATCGAGACGCCATTGGGTGGGCTGGAACGTCGACGTCACGATGGCGAGAACGGCACGGATCGCGCCAGGCACGGGCTTGGGTATTTGGGGCGCCGCCACGACGACCAACCGGTCCTTGGCGAAGCACCGGCCGACCAGGTTGCTGTCCGGGCTCGGGTTGATCCGAATGGCGACGTCGAACTGTTCCTCCACCAGATCCACCATGCGATCTTCCGCCACGACTTCAATTTCGACCTGCGGGTAGGCCGCGCAGAATTCGGCCCCGACGCGACCCATCGCGAGTTGGGAGAACAGGACCGGAGCAGCCACTCGCAAGCGACCACGAGGTGTCGAAACACCCTCGCGGGCAGCCGTCATGGCTTCGGCGACTTCACTCAGCGGGCCTTCAGTTCGAGACACCAGTCTCTCGCCAGCTTCGGTGAGTTTCAGACCGCGAGCGCTGCGCTCGATCAGCCTCACACCCAGTTGCTCTTCCAGGTCGGAAATTCGGCGCGACAGGGTGGCTTTGGAAATACCGCTGGCGCGGCTGGCCTTCCCCAGCCCCTCATTGGAGGCGACGAGGAGGAAATCGATCAGCGCGTTCAGATTCATGCTGTTCCATTTTTGAAACGATGTGTCTGGATTCTGGCGTCTTCGTTTTTCAAGTGCAACGCAATACTGTCTCGTCATCGAAGCTTGATCCGATGAAGACCGTTAACACGCTGTACTGATCCGCCCCAACGATCGCGCTGACGCAGGTCGTTGCGAACCCCAAAATCCCATGCAGGAGTTTCAAATATGAGCATTCTCGTCATCGGTGCCACGGGCACTATTGGTTCACTCGTCACCCAAGGCCTGGCTGACGCCGCCGCCGAGGTCAAGGCCCTCGTGCGCCAGGCAGGCAAGCGGGAGTTTCCGGCAGGCGTCACTGAAGTCGTCGCGGACCTCACCGATGTCACCTCGATGCGCGCTGCGCTGTCGTCGGTGCGTACACTGTTCCTGCTCAATGCCGTCACCCCCGATGAGGTCACTCAGGCGCTCATCACCTTGAACCTCGCTCGCGAGGCTGGCATCGAGCGCATCGTTTATCTGTCGGTGATCCATGCCGACACGTTCACCAACGTTCCGCACTTCACCGGCAAGCATACGGTCGAGCGCATGATCGAAAGCCTCGACATCCCCGCCACCATCCTGCGCCCGGCGTACTTCATGCAGAACGACCGCATGGTCCAACAGACGATCCAGGACTACTCGGTCTACCCGATGCCAATCGGTTCGGCGGGTGTCTCGATGATCGATGCACGCGATATCGCCGACGTCGCCGTGGCCGAGTTGTTGCGACGCGACAGGGCCTCTTGCGCGCTGGATCGGGTCACGCTGGAGTTGATCGGGCCGCAAGCGCTGACCGGTGTGTCCGTGGCGAAGATCTGGAGCGCCGCCCTGGGTCGCGAGATCGCCTATGGGGGTGATGACGTAGCCGCTTTCGAAGGGCAACTGGCTGCGTACGGTCCCGCCTGGCTGGCGTATGACATGCGCTTGATGATGGCGGCGATTCAGGCATTCGGCATGCAGGCCGCCGAAGGGACGGTGGAACGGCTCCAGACCCTCATTGGCCACCCGCTACGCACCTATGAAGACTTCGTGCGCGAGGCCGTTGCCGGGGTTTGAACAGCCATGGCAAAAGGGGGCGGATTAGCCAACTGCCCCCTGCCTCGGCGAAACCGTCAGTAAAGCGTGCTCGCAATGCGCCCTGGCAAGGCCTTGTCGTAAGCATCGCCATCTACTTTCGAGGGGCAAATACGCTTGAAGACCTCGCCTGCGGTGGGCAGTGCGCTGCGTTCGATCTGCCGTGTCACATCCCACAGCCCCGCCCTGATCACAGCCCTGCTGCACTGGAAGTAAACGCTGGCTACGGTGATCTCCAGCACCGTTCGAGGGAGCTGCCCATTCACCGCGAACCGAGCCAACAGTGCTGGCTCGACCGATATCCTCGCCGTGCCGTTCACGCGCAAGGTTTCCCCTACGCCAGGCACGAGAAAGAGCAGCGCAACCCGGGGGTCCTCAACGATGTTGCGCAGCGAATCGATGCGGTTGTTGCCGCGGCGGTCGGGCAAATACAACGTCTTGCTGTCGTGGACATGAACGAACCCGTTCGCGTCGCCTCTCGGCGAGGCATCCAGCCCTCCGGGGCCCGAGGAAGCGAGGATCACAAAGGAGGCAGCCGCTATGAAGGGCTGATAAACCGGATGAATATGGTCGACTTCCTTGAGAATCGAGGGCGCCGCGACGGGGCCGTAAAGGCTTTCCAGCGCTTGTGTGGTGGTGATGTAGGCGCTGCTGTCGTTGTCGCGCTCCATGCTCATCTCCTCTGTAAATGTCTGAAAAACCGCATTCAGGGATTGGATTTCATCCGGCCCCGGATCGCCGTGCGCAGGCAACCCCAAGCGATGACGCCGACGATCAACACCTCGGCGATGCCCACAAACAGGTTGAGTGAAAAGCTCAACGGTTGCTCGGCCCAGTAGAAGGTTGTCGGGCGAGAGCCACCGACACGCAGCCGCCCGGCAAACAGAGCCGGCACCAATGCGATGACCTGGCTTAGCTCCAGTACGGCCAGGAAAGTACCCACCAACATGAGCAAGGCGCGTGCGGGAATGCCGAATTTCTCGGTCGGCTCAGGCGCCAGCGTGCCCCCCTTTCCTCGACGCTGCCTGGCTTCCCTCACCGCCTTACCGCTGGTGGGGGCTGGTGCAGGCCTATAGGGTGCCTTCACATCAGGCGCCACCCCCTCGACGACCTCGGTGGGCGCCGCCACGTTCAGGTAGTCGGCCAGCTCACGCAGCCATAAGTCGGTGCGTTGACCTCCCGGCACGACCGGAACGTTGTCGCTGGTCAAACGGTGCGCGGTGCCGTCGCGCAGCATCAGCCACAGCTGAGTGTGGGCTCGCTCAGCCTGTGGACGGCGGCGAAGTTCGAGGTATTTGGCGGCCTCGATCCGAAAGACCGACTGTACCCGCTCGCGGCGTCCAAAAAAGTTTCGAGTGAGGCGCTTGCCTTCACCGTCGACTCGCGACAACACCAAGGTCTCGCGGATGCCGGTGTAAACCACCAGGAACAGGCCAAGGGCAGGCATCAGCAGCAGCCCGAGAACGATCAGCAGTGAGGACAGTGGATCCGCATCAGCCAACGGCGAGCGTCCATCAGCGATCACAAACACGGCGAACGCCACCGGCAAGATGAAGGCCAGCGCGCCCGTCAGCAGCACGAATATGCTCTGCACCCGATTGCGCGAGTGGATGTGCAGGTCATCCTGCGCGGTGCGCTCGAACCGATATCCAATCAACATGCAAGCCTCCTGGTGCGCCGCTTTTCAGACCGTTCGAGGGGCTGAGACAGGCGATTTGCATGCCGCAAGCCGGGATGGTGTTTGAGGGCGGAGAATACCTGATGTCGGGAGGCTTGGGGGTTGGGGCTGAGTTCGAAGGCTAGCCACACCACCCTCCCCTGTGGCGAGGGAATTTAGCGAAACGTCGCACCGCCCCGCTGGACTGCGAAGCAGTCCCAAAACTAATACCACGGTTGATCGGTCGATGGTTTTGAATAAGTCGATTCGATCATGTCAGATCCCTCCGGCAAAAAACGATCGCAGCTCCTACGAAGCTTTAGGACCCCGTCACCTTCCCCGCCCAATCCGACAAAACCTATAGTGATGCCCATCGCTCAATGGCGATCAGGTTTGGCGACCTGAGGATCGAGTGCGAAAGTACTGCGTTTTTTACGGAGGCTTTGGCACACTTGCACGGCTGCCCGTTACGGCAGTTGTGCGTGGGAGGCCTTCGGGTCTGCCGGTTTTCGATCCCGGTTCGCCAACCTGCGTACAACTGCCACCCAATTGTTTGGCGACGATTGAGTGGTTAAAACCTCATTAGATCGGAGTTTTTAACATGGAAAGATACGTCCCTATCACTGGCATCGACTGCACCCCTGCTTCCCTTCTCATTGATACTCAAGCCCCGCTGGACATCCTGCACGCCACCGCCGATTACCGCATCCGTGTGGTGACTCAGGTACTGGAGAACATTGCATTTCGCTCTGAAATCACCAGCGATACGGTGGTGCTTTCGGACTTTGCACAGCTTTTGGTGATCCCGTTGCGGGATGGGTGCGATTTGCTGGAGGTGATTGGTCGACGGCTTCAGGCGCAGGTCGAAAGCTGATGGAACGACGGGCGCCTGAAAGCGCCCGTTTTACGTAATAGAAATGGTATCGGCAGCATGCATCAGTGCTGACCATCGAGTTTACAGGTCCCAACCGTCAGAGATCGGCCAAAAGCAGCCATTAGCAGGAGACTGCTTTCGTCCAAAAGCCGTAACTCGTTTGAACGGTGCCTGGTGCTGGCATAATCCAGGCGTCACGAACCCGCTTGATATTGCACAGTGTGAACTGCCGCTGCAGCACGTATTTGCCCCAAACCTTGGCGGAGGTCTAGGCACAAGGATCTTGGGAACGGATGCAGGTCGTGGAGAGAATAGACCTATCCCCTGCCAGGAGGATCCATGCTCCTATGTGGAGGGAAGGCCGGATGTCATTACACTAGCGGCTCATGATACTTTCCAGCTAGGCCAAGGCCTCCTTTTCTATCCGAGTCTCTACACCTCATGTCGAGCATTGCCGTTACCGATCTGACCTCCACCATGGACGTCGACAGCGTCTCGCGGCCGGTTGTGGCTCTGAGTGCCACATTGGTCGCCAAGGACTGGGAAAATGCCACGCATCAGCACCGCAAGGCGCAGCTGATCTACTCGGTTCGCGGCATCCTCAACTGCGAAATCGAAGAAGGCGTCTGGATCGTGCCGCCGCAGTGCGCCTTGTGGATCCCCGGCGACCTGCCCCACTCGGCCTGGGGTTCCGGTGAAGTGGAGTGCTACTGCCTGTTCGTCGAGCAGGATGCCGCGCCGGATCTGCCGACCACCTGCTGCACAATTTCGGTATCGCCGCTGCTGCGCGAGTTGCTGCTCAAGGCGACCGCCGTTCCTGAGCTGTACGCCCCAGGCGGACGGGAGGAACGGCTGCTGGCGGTGTTGCTCGACGAGCTGGTGGCGGCGCCGGTGGAGGACCTGCACCTGCCCATGCCGCGCGACCCACGCTTGCGTCGCCTCGCGGAAATGATCCTAGCGACGCCGGCTGACAAGACGTCGAAGACCGCCTGGGCGACGCACATAGGCATGAGCGAGCGCAGCATGAGCCGCCTGCTGCTGCAGGAAATTGGCATGAGCTTCGGGCGCTGGCGTCGGCAGCTGCACGTGATCCTGGCGCTGCAACGGCTGACCAAGGGTGACAGCGTGCAAACGGTGGCGCTGGAACTGGGCTACGAAAACGCCAGCGGCTTCGTCACGATGTTTCGCAAGGCGGTGGGCAAGCCGCCGGCTCGCTACCTTTCGGATCGCACCGGCAGCGCGGTGACGGCAGCTGCGCCCGGAATCATGCTCCCCGATCCGATCGCCCTCTGATCCAATCCGCCTGTCCTGACGCAAGCCTGCGCTGCTTTATCAAAAAGCCGCGGACTTCAGCGAAGCCCACACGCACCCGGCAACGCCGCTCGCCCATGAAGACGACCGCGCACAACGGCGACATCGCCGCATGTCACGCCGGCCGTTTGCCCCTCGTCAGTCTGCCTGGCAAGTCGACCATATTCCGTAATCAACCATGACTATTACTCAAAACGGCCAGCGGGAGGGTGTCATCATTATTGGCCGAATCGAATAACAATCTGGCCTGATTTCACCATCATGGCGCATTGCCTTTGTTGTTAAATGCGCCATCTAAATGCAAATGAGTATTGCTTAAATGAAAGCTTCATCCATTACAGGGAAGTTTCGCTCGTCTCTTGCTCTGTGCGCCGATTCAGTCGTCTGTCCGCCGCTCGCCGGGCACCTCAAAAACGCGCCCTGCAGCGCGCTGGGCTCGGCGATTGCGGCAGCGCTTCTGCTCAATGCGCCGGGCGCATTTGCCGCCGAGACGGCGCAGCCGCAGAACAAAGCAGCAGACTCAGCCCAGAAGGAAGTGGCCCTGCCGGCAATCCGCGTGACAGGCCAAATGGACAACGCGACCACCGAGGGAACCGGCTCCTACACCACCGGCGAGACGGCTGCGGCGACGCGCCTGCCGATGACGCTGAAGGAAACGCCCCAGGCGGTGACCGTGATCACGCGCCAGCGCATGGACGACCAGCAACTCAACACGGTGCAGAGCGTGCTGGAGAACACCAACGGTGTCACCGCGCGCCAGGCCGACAGCGAGCGCACCAGCTTCTATTCGCGGGGGTTGCTGATTAACAACGTGCAGTACGACGGCATCCCCACCGTGATCGGCAACGCCGTCAACGGCAGCGGCATCAGTGCCCTGGACACCGCCTTCTATGACCGTGTCGAGGTGGTGCGCGGCGGCTCGGCCCTGCTGACCGGCACCGGAAACCCTTCAGCCTCCATCAACCTGGTGCGCAAACGGCCGACACCTGAATTCGCCGCATCCGCCTCCCTCGGCGCCGGGAGCTGGGATACCCACCGCGGCATGGGCGACGTTTCCACACCGCTGACCGAGGACGGCCGCATCCGCGCGCGCCTGGTAGGCACCTATCAGGACGGCAACTCCTACCTGGACGGCTACAAGCCCGAGCGCAAGGCGTTCTACGGCATCGTCGAGGCCGACCTGACCGCCGATACCACGGTGAGCCTGGGCTATGACTACCAGGACATTACGCCGAAGGGCGCCACCTGGGGCGGCTTACCGCTGTGGTACAGCGACGGTTCGCAGATCGATTATTCCCGCTCCAAGAGCTATGGGCAGGACTGGAGCCATTTCGACAATACCCTCAAGACCGCCTTTGCCGAAGTCGAGCACCGCTTCGACAACGGCTGGACGCTCAAGGGCGTGTTCAACCAGTACCGCACCGAAAGCGAATCCGAACTGGTCTCCCTGGGTGGCCGGCCTGACCCTGTCACGGGGCTGGGCGCCTTCCCGTTCGCAGTGGCGTCCGAGGGGCGCAGTCGCCAGAACACCTTTGACGTGATGGCCAGCGGCCCCTTCGAAATGCTCGGCCGCCAGCACGACCTAGTGGTCGGCGCGACAAGCTCACGCCGCAAGGCCCGCCAGGACGATGTAGCGCCGTTCTTCGCAGGCTTTACGCCGATCAACATCCATACCCTGAGCCCAGGCACGCCGCGGCCCAACTTTGATGCCATGCCGCATATCCCGACCCGCACCGAGGTCAAGCAGAGCGGCATCTATAGTGCGGCCCGCTTCTCCCTGGCCGATCCGCTGAAGCTCATCGTCGGCGGGCGCCTGAACTATTACGAGGTCGACGACGACGCCAACGGCAGCACGCTGCACTACAAGAAAAACAACGAATTCACCCCGTACGTCGGACTGGTCTACGACATCGACAGTACCTACTCGGCTTACGTCAGCTACACGGGCATCTTCAACCCGCAAACCGACTTCCGCGACACGACCGGCAACGTGCTCACGCCGTCCAAGGGCAAGACCAAGGAAGTCGGCCTCAAGGCCGCCTACCTGGACGGGCGCCTGAATGCTGCCGTGGCGGTGTTCGAGACCAAGCTGGACAACGCCGCGCAACTGGTCCCCGGCGCGTTCACCCCAGGCGGAGCCAACGCCTATACCGGCGCCGACGGCACCAAGTCTCGCGGCATCGAGTTCGACCTGCAGGGCGAGCTGGCCACTGGCTGGAACATCTACGCCGGTATCGCCCACTTCACCGCCGAGGATGGCGACGGCGAGCGCCTGAACTCCCAGCTACCGCGCACCACGGCCCAGTTCTTCACCACCTACCGGCTGCCCGGCGCGTGGAACAAGCTGACCCTGGGCACAGGCGTGAAGTGGCAGAGCCGCTTTTACCAGGCGCCAGGCGTTGGTACCAGCACGCTGGGCGGCGAACAGAGCGCCTATGCCCTGACCTCGGTGATTGGGCGTTACGCCCTGAGCGAGAACATCGACCTGGACCTCAACGTCAACAACCTATTCGACAAGAAGTACGCCTTGCAGAAAGGTGACTTCGACACCGTGACCTATGGCGCCCCGCGCAACCTGATGGCCACGCTGGACTACCGCTACTGATTGCCCGCAGTACGCGGATCGCTGCCGGCGACTCGCGCCCCTACCGTCTTGAACATCGAGAACGTGCTCATGCCTACCCAAAACCCGGTTCACGTATTGGCGATACACAATGCGAACAAGGTCACCTTGTTCTGGTTGACGACTACTGTTGGCGCAGTGCTCTTCGTGACCTTCCAGTTGTTCTTCTACGTAAACGACTTTGTGAGAGCACAGGGCACCGCCCCGGCGATTACCTTCGAGCCCGGCATGCTGTGGGTGTTTCCTAGCTTCTATGGCTCCTGGATCGTCACGGTGCTCCTCGCCCTGATCGAAACCCGCAAGGCCCAGTGGGCTGTCCTGATCCTCGGCAGCCTGCTTGTCGTGCTCAATACCCTGGGCGGAGTCACCGACGGGCTGCGCGACGGCTGGTACGTCGCCTTCTCGGCGGTATTCTTCATCACCCTGCCCGGCGTGTTCGCCATCGCTGCCAGCTGGCGTCACCTCAACCGCAAAGGAACCCGCCATGCCGATGAATAGCGCTGAATTCCCGCTGGTGTGGATGAGTTTCGCCCACGAGCCCGGGCACGATACCCAGAAGGACTTCGACGAGTTCGCAGCCAACCTGCAGCGCGGCGAACCCTTCGTGCTGCTCAGCGAAACGCCACCCGGCGATGACCATGAGCACTCACCAGAAGAAAAGAAACGCACCACGCTGTGGATGAAGAAGCACAAGGCGCAACTGCGCAGCCTGGTTCTGGCCCTGATCATGGTCGAACCCAGCGCGGCAAAGCGCCTGGGATTCAAGGCATTCGCCGGCCTGTTCGCCAAGGTTTGGGGCTACCCGCTGCTGTTCGCCGCCTCACGCGAGCAGGCCATCGAGATGGCCCACGAACTGCTGCGCAAGACTAACAGGTAGGCGCGCTGAGGGTTGGCTAGCTGAAACGACTCAGTTCGCTACAACTTTACCCTCGGAAACTTCGTCCAGTGATTTGCCGCGAGCTCGCTCTTGCGAAACGGCTTGGTAAGCCGCGGTACTTCTGGGTGATTATCAGGCGTCAGTGCGGTGAGGGCGTGCGATGGGCAGCAAACGGCCAAAAGCGGTCCTTCGGGGGCTCAAGTCGAACCTACTTCGAAAGCCCATTTGCGTCATCGTCGACCTCACACAAAATTCTCTGGAGCTCAGGCCGCGTCCACTTCTCCCAAGGAAATACATCCCGGTCATCGTCGCTGTGCCAATACTCGCCTGCATCAAATGCCTGATAGATAGAAAATGCCGGCTGGGGCATTTCCGCGTGCATGGACAAGTCGACGATATCGCTGATGACAATATTCATCACCTCATCACAGTAATGAAAATCGCGGGTGCCCGTGATAAACAGTCTTGCTACTGAGATCGCCAATTGATTCAAAAGGTCGCGACTGTCGATCCGCAGGTGCTCACACATCACACTTAATTCCGTGTTTGGATCCTTTTCAATGACCGCAAGTACGTAATCAAGGTTGACATCACTCAGACCTTTGTTCATGGGGTGAAAGTACTCGCCAATTCAGTTTTGCCATGGATTCAGGACAGGCCTGTCAGAAAAACATATTGCCAGATGTACTGCCGAACGTCCGCTTTGGCTCGAAAGCAGCTTTTCTTAACTGACGGCTATTGGCCTAAATCGGCCACTCTCGAATAGCCACCGGCCAATCTCGGCTATGGCTCCCGATTGTTCCAATGATGCAGCCACCCACCGATAGCACATGACTACTTGCTTAATGCGACCTGCCTCACCACATCGCAAGAATCAACTGCCCCTCTCACATCCGATGATGCTCCAGCAAAAAATCCACAAACAGCCGCACCCGCGCCGGCATTGCCGAGCCCCCTACGAACACCGCATGAATCGGTTCCCGGTCGCCGGGGTTCCAGGCTTCCAGCAGTGGTATCAGGTCGCCGCGCTGCAGGTCCTCGCTCACGGTGAACTCGCCGATACGCGCAATGCCGGCACCTACTCGCGCGAGTTGTGCCAGGGCTTCACCACTGCTGCATTCGATGTTGCCGCTGACCTTCAGGGAAAACTCACTGCCGTCGCGGATGAACGGCCAGTTGGGTTCGGCACGTCGGAAGTTGAAGCGTAGGCAGTTGTGCCGTAGCAGGTCTTCCGGTTCCTGGGGGTGGCCGTGGCGCTGCAGATATTCGGGCGACGCCACCACTACCTGGCCGGTGTCGCCGATCCTGCGCGCGGTCAGCGGGCTGTCGGGCAGGTGGCCGAAGCGTACCGCCACGTCGGCCTGGCCGCCGAGAATGTCGACCACTTCGTCGCCGAGGGTGAGGTCGACGACGATGTTCGGGTAACGGGCGCTGAATGCTGCCACCAAGGGAACGATGGCCAGCCGTCCATGACCAAGGGCAGCACTGACCCGCAAACGGCCCCTGGGTACGCCCTGGTCGGCAATGGCTTCTTCGACCTCGGCCATGTCGGCCAGGATACGCCGGGCGCCGCGCAGGAACGCCTCACCCTCGGCGGTGAAAGTGATCGCTCGGGTGGTGCGCAACAGCAGGCGGGTGCCAAGACGTTGTTCGGTCCGCGCGATGATCCGGCTGACCGCCGAAGGTGTCAGCCCCAATGCACGCGCGGCGGCCGACAGGCTGCCCTCCCGTGCCACGGTGACGAACACGTCCATTTCACCTGACCTGCCGTTGAAGTCCATTTGTGCCTCTTACGCAAAGGTGATTGCCAAAAACGCTATCTACCGCCTGAAAAGGTTGGATCGTAGCATTGGCAGCATAGATAAGGAGCCTTCCATGCGTATCAATCCACCACTTGTCGCACTCGCCATTGGTGCCTTTGGCATCGGCGTTACTGAGTTCGCCCCCATGGGCATGTTGCCGGGCATCGCTGCTGATCTCGGCGTTTCCATTCCCGCCGCAGGTCTGTTGGTCAGTGCTTACGCCCTGGGCGTATTGCTTGGCGCGCCGCTGATGACCCTGACCACCGGTAGGATTCCCCGGCGCTATCTGCTGATCGGACTCATGGCGATTTTCACCCTGGGTAACCTGATGTCAGCCTTGGCTACCGATTACTACAGCCTCATGGTCGCCAGGGTGGTGACCTCACTGAACCACGGTGCGTTCTTTGGCGTTGGCTCCATCGTCGCCGCCAGTGTGGTCGCCCCAGAGAAACGTGCCGGGGCGGTTGCGGCCATGTTCATGGGCCTGACCCTGGCGACCATCGGCGGTGTGCCGCTGGCCGCCTGGTTTGGTGAACTGTTCGGCTGGCGCACCGCATTCTGGGGGATTACCGGCCTCGGCGTGTTGACCATGGCCGCATTGTGGTTCGCCCTGCCCAACCTGCCGGCGCCGCAAAGCGTCGGTGTACTGGCCGAAATTCGGGTACTGGGCCGTGGCCCGGTGCTGGGGGCGTTGGCCCTGACCGTAGTAGGCTCCGGTGCGATGTTTACTGTCTTCACCTACATCGCGCCGATCCTCAGCAGCGAGACCCATGCGTCCACCGCGTACATCACCGCCATGCTGGTGCTGTTCGGTGTGGGGTTGACGCTGGGCAACATGTGGGGCGGCAAGGCCGCCGATCGCTCGATAGACCACACTCTGATCGTTTCACTGAGCGTGCTGATTCTCGTCTTGCTGGCGTTCACCGCACTGATGCGTTGGCCGCTGCCGACTGCCGTTGCCATCCTGATATGGGGTATCGCCAGCTTCGCCCTGGTGCCGCCGCTACAGATGCGCGTCATGGAAGCGGCCAAGGACGCGCCCAATCTGGCCTCGGCGGTGAACATCGGGGCCTTCAATCTCGGCAACGCGATTGGTGCGGCGCTGGGCGGAGCGGTGATCAAAGCGGGGTTGGGTTATCCGGCGATTTCCCTGGCCGGGGCGGCAATGGCGGGGTTGGGGCTGCTGATGGTGTTGGCCTTTGCCTGGCGCTCCAGAACGATTGCAACTGCGGTGGTATGACGATGATGTGAGGGGGGCTGTTAGTCGCCATTGAGGTGAACAGCCGGCATTACGCATCCGGCAAATCCGGCAACCCTTGTTCTGCCCCAATAACCGCCTATCCTTGCCCCAACTGACTCAGTGGATGGGTGCTACTGCGAAGCCTGCCAAGGCCGACGCCCGTATTGCATTCCGCTTTGAAATCACCAGCGATACGGTGGTGATTTCCTCCTGCAACATGACCTACACAAAGCCATGATTCCAAAATCCGGAGAATCTTTTTTTCGAAGGCAGAGAAAAGCCCGGCATTTCACCGGGCTTTGCATAGCGCTCTAGGCACGCCGTTTGATTGCGACCTTCGACCACAGGGTAAAGGCAACTGGGGGTGTCCAGCCTGAGTTTGATACGTGCTCTTGCAGGCACACGTAATTATTACCTTCGTAAGTCACGCCATCCTCCTTGCGATACCGATGGTTCAACTGCCACTCGGGGAACTCTGGATCGGTGATGTCTCCAGCAGTTCGAACGCTCAGGCTCTTGCTCGGAAGCGACTCATTTCCCTGAGAGTCTGTTGCCGTGACAAAGTAGCTGTACTGAGTGTTCGGCGTTAAGCCTGAGTCTGTCAGCGTTAAAGACGCCGAACGGCCTATCGCAGCCCCATTTCGGTACAACGTGTATGTCTCGATCGGACGAGGGCCGCTTGAAGCCCCCCAACTCAAGATCATACCCGTCTCGGTTACGTCCCTGGCGGACAGGTTTGCGGGAGCCGTCGGCCGGTCACCAGGCTCCGACTCGCCGTGAATCAACGGGGCGTAACGATTGTAGAACTCCCAGTTATAGGAAACATTGTCCCTGGTAATGCCATCGTCCCAGTTGATAGACCAAGTCATCAGCCCTTTGATGGAATGGCCGGCAGAGTCGAGACGCTTGAATGCATTTACCACTGCCGCAGGATCAATCACATAACCAGTGGCCGCCGCATCATTGTTGGCCGGTAAGCCAATGACAAATTTATCTGCTGGGATGGCGATGTAGTCCCGAGTACCCGTTACCAGGCTTTCGGTCAGGTAGTAGAGGAAATCCTCTTTCAACTCATCATTGTTCTGCGCAATCCAGGCACCTTGACCACCGTTGGCCTCCTGAACCCAGATCCCATCACCACCTTGGTTGTAGTACTGAGGCGCGATGAAGTCGTAGTACCCCTCAAGGGCCTGAATGTAGCCAACGTACTTGCCGCCCGTTCTGAGATAGGGAAACTCAGGTGCCATGCTGATGATGAAATGTTTCTCTTCGCCCTTGTAGTGATCCTTCACCAGTTTCAAGGCTGCAGGCAGTACCGTCATGTTGTCAGCGACATCAATGGCGCTTTGCTCAAGGTCGATATCCAACCCATCGAAGCCGTAGACTTCAACCAACCGGATGATCTCATTCGCCAGAGGTTGTTCATCTCCTTTGTGCAACTCGATATGAGCATCGGCGCCACCTAACGAGATCAATACAGCTCTTCCCTGACTGTTCAGCACGCCTACCTGACGGCGAAACTCGTCGTCGGAGAGGTTATAGGGTTTGAAAGTAGGAATGCCCCGGCCTTTCATAAAAGCCACTGCAACAACATTGTAGTCCTTGGGTACATCCACCAGATCTAGATTGGCGAACTGCCCACCTTGATAGCCGTCACTATGACCGGCCGGCCAGTTATGCCAAAAACCCATCAGAATTTTTTTATTGGCAATGCTAGGCATCAAAGAGGCTGAATCACTTACTTTGGACTTCAGCAAAGAAAAATCAATCTTGGTCATTGTTCTATTCCTTCAGAACTGTACTAGGGGCCGTACATAGCCCGACTTTATCTAAAGTTCACATCAAACGCCTGATAGAACGCATTCCCCGTATCAGCAACAACCCACAGCAGGACAATAATATGATGACCATGCTTACCCGTTGGCAGCTTCACTTCATGTTCAACCTTCGCCTTCAATTCGTCGGTATATTCGTAGAAGGGAACCTGGGTATAAAAATCATCATAGAAAGACTTTGGCTCAAGCTGAGCGCGGCTGATACGCTTTTCAGGATCCCAGCCATCCTTAGTAATAAACCAGCTAAAACCCCGAGTCACGTGGGGCATGGTGTATGCCCATTTGACATGAAACGCCTGGCCCGGTTCGACATTCAATAGAGGCCAGGTAAATGGGCGATTCAGTTTTTTGCTCACTTCCTCGTCGGTGAAGTTAACGCAGTCGCGCTCATCAGTCTGGCCACCGCTGAGGATATAACCATCCGCTGGTGGTACCAGGCTCGCGACGTCACTCTCATAAGGTCTTGGGAATGGCCCAGCAGTCGATGATGGGAAGTTTTTACCTCCTTCCATTGCATTAGCATGCCATTCAAGAATAAGGCCCTCGTCTGTAGCAATAGCAGAACGACTAGGAGGGGAAATGACACGGCCGTGCTTCAACTGCGGGTTGGATTCTGGCTTATTCATTGGTTCATTCCTTTGATTAATTGATCTCTCCTCTAGAGGAGAATTCTCAGGCTAGCGCAAGGTATTGGATTGTCCACCATAAAAAACAAATACGACCATGGAATAAATAAAACACACGCTGGTGGACTCTCTCAACACCCGCCACCCGCCTTTTCCACACAAAACCAACGGACAAGAGGACAGGACTAAGCCGACAGCAACTTAGAATCTTTCGAAATATACATTCAGATAACATATAACTTAAACTTTTTGAGCAAGAACATGGACAGCATAAAAATATCGACTAAGGTGAGAAGCATCCTAGCGAGGCACACATTAATTGGGCGAAAGAAGTCGGAGAACACTCCCTGCGCAGGTTGAAAGCTGATAGAACTACGGACACCTAGAAGCGCCCGTTACAGGGCTGCATCTCCCCTGACGCGAGGACTTCCAAATAAATGGCACTGTCCGCGCGGGACGCTTGCTACCGATCTCAGCCACCCAGTGTGCTGGTCAAGTCCGATGCAAACGACAGGTCAAGTCGAATACAATGGTGTGCAATACCCAGTTGAGAACAATATGAAAATTCGAAAAGCCTTACTGACCGATGCAGAATCGGTGTCCAAACTTCTAGGCCAGTTAGGCTACCAAACCTCGCCAATGCTAATCCGAGATAAACTTGAGGCTTTAGAACTTAGCGCTCGGGATACCGTGCTGTTGGCACAAGACGGTAAAAACATTATTGGCGTCATGAGCTTACACGTACTTGAACTGTTTCATCAGCCGGGTAGGCTCGGACGCATTACCTCCCTTGTCATTGATGACGATTTCCGAGGACAAGGCGTAGGGGCAATGCTGGTTTCCGCTGCTGACGCGTTTTTTATAGAGCAACATTGCGTCCGGGCTGAGGTGACTAGCAGTGACCACCGAATACAGGCTCACACTTTTTATCAGCAGCAAGGTTACGCAGTCGACGAGCGTCGGTTTGTCAAACGGTATGATTCTTCTGGGGCATAGTGAGTGTAAATTCGGTGAGCACGTCACCTTGATAAAAATATAAAACTGGTGAGCGGCGTGTATTGCCCGAACGTTTACCTGCTTCCGGCCAGAAGCGGTCATTCGAACAAGGTCCCTCCGTGAATTTATATGAGCATCAACCATAACTATGACACTTATCAAAGGCGACATCATCAAATTGACCTACGTCGATTCTACGAAGGCCCTATATGTTGACTGGATAAATGCTCGTGATGCGGCGCCTGGAGATATTGCAGTCGTTAATGAAACGTTTAGCACGGAGTCCGGACTCATCGTCCGTCTATTGTGTGAGCACCGGCCAGGCTTTCAAGAATGGTGCGCCACATTTCATGAAGTAGATTTGACTTACGAACTATTGCTCGTAAAACCAAGTTTCGACGACGAAATTTAAAAGTCCGCTTCGGGTCGAAAATCGCCATCCCAGAGGCTGCTTTCGGCCAGAAGCAGCCGGTGAGGAAAGTCAACTTTCGACCCAGAGCGGTCATCCACTCATGAGTATTGGGTTCATGCGCCCACGTCATTTATCAATTCGCGCCAGACGTCCCTTGCCTTCTGCTCCGAGGTAAAGACTTGTATTTTTGGATGCCAGAATTGCCCCTCAATTACGATGCATTCCAAGGTAGAGTCCTGAAACGTAAAGACATAATGGATGATTATCCACAGCTCAGTTATGACCTCATATAAGCGCCAACCCACGCACAAAGTGGCCGTTGATTCATCTGTCGCCCCGTCGCGCACCTCTGAAGCCGTCAATACCCAAACAGCGACTTGCTCTCCAGGTATTCTTCAAACCCCATCTCCCCCCACTCGCGCCCATTACCCGACTGTTTATAGCCGCCAAACGGCGCGGCCTGGTCGGCCCGGGCGCCATTGAGATGGACCATGCCGGTGCGCAATTGCCGCGCAACCCTGCGGCTGCGTTCGAGGCCGGTCGAGGTGACGTAGCCTGACAAGCCGTAAGGGCTGTCGTTCGCGATGGCTATCGCCTCGGCCTCGCTGTCGTACGGCATGATCGCCAGGACCGGGCCGAAGATTTCTTCCCGCGCCACCAGCATGTCCGGGGTGACGTCGGCAAATACCGTAGGTTGCACGTAGTAGCCGCGCTCAACCCCTTGTGGTCGCCCCAGCCCTCCGGCGATCAATCGCGAGCCCTCGGCGATGGCTTGGGCGATCATGGCCTGTACCCGTTCGAATTGCAGGGCATTCGCCACGGGACCGATGGCGCAGGTCGGGTTACTGTCGTCGAAGCACACCTGCGCCAGCACTTCCCGGACGATATCAACCACCGCCTGTTGTTGCGCGCGCGGTACTAGCAGGCGCGTTGGCGCATTGCACGACTGGCCGCTGTTACGGATGCACGCCTGTACCCCGTGGCGCACCGCGCTAGGCAAGTAGGCATCGTCGAGCAGGATGTTCGCGGATTTGCCGCCCAGTTCCTGGGACACACGCTTCACCGTATCGGCCGCCGCCTTGGCCACTGCGATGCCGGCGCGGGTCGAGCCGGTAAACGACACCATATCCACCTCGGCATGGCTGGCCAGCGCAGCGCCAACCCCTGGCCCATTACCGTTGACCAAGTTGAACACCCCCTTCGGCACTCCGGCCTCATGCAGGATTTGCGCGACGATATACGCCGACAACGGCGCACACTCACTTGGCTTGAGTACGACCGTGCAGCCCACCGCCAGGGCGGGTGCGAGCTTGCAGGTGAGTTGATTGAGTGGCCAGTTCCAGGGGGTGATCAGGGCGCACACGCCGATAGGCTCACGCAGTACCAGCGTCTGGCCCAGGCGCCGCTCGAAGCGGTACTCGCGCAGCACTTCCAGCGCCTGCGCCAGATGGCCCAGGCCTGCCGGGACATGAGCGCTTCGGGCCAGGGACAGCGGCGCGCCCATCTCCAGATGAACCGCCTCGATCAACGCCTCGCTATGGCGTTTGTAGGCCTCGATGATGCGCTGCAGCAAGTCGATACGTGTCTGGAGCGAACTCGCGGCGAACGCCGGAAAAGCCTGCCGGGCCGCGCCGAGCGCACGGTCTACATCGCGAGCATCGCCCAGGATGATGCGCGCAACCCCCTGCTCGGTGGACGGGTTTACCACGGTCTCGACGGTTTCGCCGTGGGGTTTGACCCAGGCGCCGTCAATGTAGAACTCAAACAAATCGTACATACCATCGACTCCCTTCAGGCAACCTGGTTCAAGGCAGCCGCCAAGGTGTCGAACACCTGGGCGATCTCGTGCTGGCTGATCACCAACGGCGGTGAAATCACGATGGTGTCGCCCGAACCGCGCACCAGTACGCCGTGCTCAAAGCACCACTGCGCAACTTCACTGCCACGCGCGCCGGCGGCACCGGGGCGCGGCTCGAGTTCGACGGCGCAAAGCAAGCCGATGGTGCGTACGTCCAGCACCGGCCCCACACCCTGCAGCGCCAGCGCGGCCGACTGCCAGGGCCCGCTGACCGTGTTGACGTGTTGATTGATGCCCAGTTCGCGATGCACCTCGATGGTCGCCAACCCGGCCGCACACGCCAGCGGATGCGCCGAATAGGTATAGCCATGCATCAGCTCGATGACGTTCGCCGGCCCGGCCATGAACGCTTCGTACACCGCTCCGCTTACCAGCACGCCGCCCATGGGCACGGCGCCGTTGGTCAGGCCTTTGGCGGTGGTGATCAGGTCTGGCGTTACGCCGAACGCCTGGGCGGCGAAGCTGGCGCCGACGCGGCCAAAACCGGTGATCACTTCATCGAAAATCAGCAGCACGCCATGCCGGGTGCAGATCTCGCGCAAGCGTTGCAGATAACCCTGGGGCGGCGGGTACACCCCGCCGGAGCCTGTCACCGGCTCCACGATCACCGCGGCCACAGTGCTCGGATCCTGAATGTCCAACAGTTGTGTCAGCGCGTCGGCGTAATGTTCGCCCTGCTTCGGTTGCCCGGCGCTGAAACGCATACCCGCGTCGTACGGCAGCGGCAGGTGTGACACTTCGCCCAACAACGGACCGAAGTCACGCTTCTGCCGGCCGATACCCGACACCGACAGCCCACCGAAACCCATGCCGTGATAGCCCTTGGCACGCCCGATAAACTTGGTACGGCGGCTGTCGCCGCGGGCCTGGTGATACGCCCGGGCAATCTTCAACGCGGTGTCGACGGCCTCGGAACCTGAGTTGGTAAAGAACACCTGCGCCATGCCGGCCGGGCTGATGTCGATCAGGCGCTCGGCCATCTCCAGGGCGTGGGGGTGGCTCATCTTGAATGACGAGACAAAGTCCAGGCGCCCCGCCGCCTCGCGAATGGCCTCGACGATTTTCGGCTGGCCATGCCCGGCGTTGACGCACCAGAGCCCCGCCATTGCATCGAGTACACGACGCCCATCGGTGGTGGTGTAGTACATGCCGTCAGCACTGGCGAACATCATCGGTTGGTGCTGGAACTGGCGCATCGGGGTAAACGGTGCCCAGAACGCGCCACACTCGGAACCTGTCGGGTTGGAAATATCGTTCATAGCGACTCCTGCAAAGCTGTTCTTGGATGGCCGATCAGCGTCGGGCGCTGCAACGGGCCGGCGTTAACGTTGACGCTGCGGTCCACGTACAACTTGCCGCGCTCAATACGGCAGCTGACACGGTCACAAAACGCCATCTCGACAAACTGCCAGGTCATGCTTAATACCCCGTCGTCGGTCCAGCGCGCCTGTGCCACCACCGGGGTGAGTTCCGGCTGGTATTGGTGATGCAGATAATGGCCGGTCATGCTGGTCTGGCTTTCGATGCCATTGGCCAGCCCGGCGCGAACGCAGTGGGTGCCACGGGGGTCGGTGAGGTAGAAATCGCAATGATCAGGGCCAAGCACCAAACGTATTTCGCTGACTTGATCTTCGTTGGCCTCCACCACAAACGTGCCGTTGAACTCGGCGTGACGCGGTGAGGTCGACGCCCCTGAGAGAGCCGGCCGCCGCTGGCGTGCCAACAGCGCTGCCAACTCGGCATCCGCCGCGCCGTCGGTGGGTACACCCAGCGCCGGCAACAGATGTTCCCAGAGCAGGCTGTGCAAGCGCCGCTCGCCCAAGGGCAGCCCGGCGGTAAACGCAATCACCGCGTTTTGGCGTGGCAAGACGATGCACTGCTGACCAAATACCCCGGAGGCGTAGTAGCCACCGTGCAGGGTCATCCACCACTGGTAGCCGTAGCCTTCGCGGCGCGTGACACCTGCGTCGCTCGAGTCGCGGCCCTGGTAGCGCTTGCCGTCGAAGGCCCCCATCCATACATCATCGACATGCCCACGGGTGGCTTCGGCCACCCATTCCCGGGATAACAGCTGCTGCCCTTCCCAGTTGCCTTGTTGCAAGTGCAGCACACCGAACTTGAGCAAGTCCTCAGTGCTGCAACTCAGGCCATTGCCGCCGGTGTTGAAGCCACCAGGTGCCAGGTCCCACTCGATGGGCCCCATGGCCATGGGTTGGAAGATACGTGCGTTGCACAATTCAAAGGCCGTCTGGCCGCTGACCACGCTGACAATCGCCGAGAGCATGAAGCTCGAGGCGCTGCTGTAGATAAAGTGCTGCCCTGGTGGGTCCTCGACCGGTTCATCGAGGAACAGCTTGACCCAGCTTTCACTGCGCCCACGCCAGGCCCCGCCGGAAATGCCCTGGCGATGGCCGGTGCGCATGGTCAGCAAATCGCGCACGGTCATGGCTGCCAGGTTTGCGCTGATAGTTACCGGGCAATCGGCGGCAAAAAAGTCCACCACCTTGGCGTCCAGCGACAGCACGCCGTCATCCACCAACAGCCCGATGGCCATGGATACCCAGCTTTTGGTGACCGAATGCTGAACATGCAACCGCTCGGCGCGATAAGGCGCCCAAAACGCTTCGGCCACCACCGCACCGTCGCGGTACAGCATGAAACTGTGCAACTCCAGGCCCGCAGCGTTCACCGCTTCAATGAAATCACTCACGCCACGCGCCGATACGCGTTGTTGGCTGGGCAGTGCCCGCCGCAACGGCAAACTCGTCATCTGATCTATCCCCTCATTTCCACTGCCTAGGCGTGCAACAGGCTGCCCCTGTTGCACCCCGTTACCGCTACCAGAGCGCCACGGTGTAACCCAGGATCACTCGGTTTTCGTTGGTGTCACGGGTGAAGTTGCTGGTAGCGCTGGCGTTCTGCCAACGCAGAGACACATCCTTGAACGTGCCGCTCTGCACGACGTAGCCGAGGCTGAAATCGCGCTCCCACTCGCGCCCTTCGCCCTCGAAGCCGATGACCTTGGCGTTGTCGCCCTTGGCGTAACGCGTCGAGAACAGCAGGCCCGGCAGGCCCAGCGAGGCGAAGTCATAGTCATAGCGGGCATGCCACACGCGCTCGCCGGTCTGGGAGAAGTTGGCCAGTTGGTACTCGGTGAACAGGTAGGTGTTGGTACCGTCCACGTAGGTGAACGGCGTCGAGCCGTACTGTTCCTGGTAACCGCCGCTGAGGCTGTGGCCATAGAGGCTGTAGCCGATACGGGTACTCAACGCGCGGTTATCCACCTTGCCGGCCAGGGCCGCAGCGTCTTCACTGGCGTTGAAGTAACGAATGTCGGTCTTGAACGTGCCGGGGCCCCACTTGAGGCTATTTTTAAAACCCAGGTAGTGCTGTTGGTAGAGGGCTTCCAGTTGCGCGTACTGATAGGTAACGACCGTGCTTGGCGTGAGCTTGTATTCGCCGCCGGCGTAGCGGAACTCATCACTTTTGGCGCTGCTTTTGTAGGCGCCGTACTGGCTGGTAAGGCCCATGTCCTCGTAGTCGGTCGAGTCGCGCTGCTTGACCTGATCCAGTTGGCCCACGGTCAGGGTCAAGTTGTCGATGTCCTTGGAGGTGAGCGCCGTGCCACTGAAACTCTGCGGGAACAGACGGCTGAGATTTGGCTGCAGAGTGGGCAGGTCCGGCACCATATAGCCCACACGCAGCTCGCTTTGGGCCATGCGCGCCTTACCGGTGATGCCGAGTTTGGAGTAGTTGTCATGGGCACGGCGTGCATAGCTGGGAGAGCCCGGTTCGGCCACGCTTGAGCGCGCCAGCAGCCCGGTGCCGGAGTTATCCGGGCTCGAATCGAGCTTCACGCCCAGCATGCCGACCGCGTCCAGGCCAAAACCCAACGTGCCGTCGGTAAAGCCCGACTGGAGGTTGAGAATGAACCCCTGCGCCCATTCGGCGCGCTTGTTCTGTCCGCTGGACTCGCGGTAGTCGCGGTTGAAGTAATAGTTCTTCAATTCAAGCGAGGCCTTGCTGTCGGCGACAAAGTCGGCCTGGGCAAACAAGGGTATGAAACCGACGCCCATGACGCTGGCACTGCTGACAACTTTGTTGATGCGGTTATTCATGTGTAGGTTCCTGGCAGACAGGTTGAGTGGGGTTGTTTTTGTTTTCTTCGGCCATGGCTTCGCCTGCCTCGCCAATCACCGATTGACGAAGGGTTGGGTTTCAAAACATGGCCTGGGGTGCAGCAGTACCTAAATCACACCGGCACGGAGGCGGTAACTGCCATCCGCACGTTTCTCCAAGGGGCTGGCCGCTGCGAGCAGCCGGCGGGTATAGGGATGTTGTGGGGTGTCGAAAATGGCGTCACGCGGCCCCATTTCAACCACCTCGCCCTGGTTCATCACCGCCACGCGATGAGCGATGCGCTCCACTGCCGACAAGTCGTGGGAGATGAACAGGCAGGCGAACCCGTATTGGCGTTGCAAGCGCTCGAACAATTCAAGAATCTGCTTTTGAATGGTCATGTCCAACGCCGAAATCGGCTCATCGGCAATCACCAGCTTGGGCCGCCTGACCAGCGCCCGGCCAATTGCCACGCGCTGGCGCTGGCCACCGGAGAGTTGATGGGCAAAGCGCTCACGGAACTGCTCGGGCAAGCCAACGTCAACCAGGGTCTCGGTGACCCGCTGACGTTTTTGCGCGGCCGTCAGCCCCGGCTCATGGCGCAGCGGCTCGGCAATGATCTGGCCGACGGTCATGCGTGGATCAAGGGAAGAATACGGGTCCTGGAAAATCATCTGGCATTGCAGGCGGTGTGCACGGTTGGCGGCCTTGAGGATATCCACGCCCTGGAACAGGATGGCCCCGGCACATGGCGTGACCAACCCGACCACTGCACGCCCAAGGGTGGTTTTGCCCGAACCGCTGCCACCGACCAAGGCCAAAGTCTCGCCCGGTGCAATGCTCAGGTTCACCGAATGCACCACACGCTTGGGTACGCTGCGCCCCCAGAAACTGCGCGGCCCCGGGTGTTCGATGCACACATCCCGGACCTGCAACAACGCGTTGTCGGCAGCCGGCAATGGCACCAGCTCGCCGCGCCGTGGCAACGCCTCAAGCAACTGCCGGGTGTAGTCGGCCTTCGGTGCGAACAGGATGTCTTCGATACGCCCCTGCTCCACCGCCTTGCCCGCACGCATCACCACCACCTTGTGGGCATAACGCGCCACCAGGGACAGGTCGTGGCTAATGAACAGAATCGCGGTGCCTTGCTCGCGCGTCAACTCCAGCATCAACTCGATCACGTCCAGTTGTGCCAGGCAATCGAGCGCCGTGGTTGGCTCGTCAGCGATCAGCAGCGCCGGACGCAGCAACATCACCGAGGCCAGCATGATCCGTTGGCGCATGCCGCCGGAGAACTGGTGCGGGTAGGACCCCAGGCATTTCTCGGCATCCTTGATACCGATGCGTTGTAGCATGGCACTGCAGCGCTCGTGGATCGTCGCCGCATCCAGCGCGGTATGCAGTTTGAGCGCCTCGCTCATCTGCCGGCCAATCGTCAGCGCGGGGTTGAGCGAGACCATGGGTTCCTGGAACACCATGCCGATCCGCGCACCGCGCACTGCACGCATCGCCTTGGCATTGCCGCTGTCCAGCGGTTCGCCCTGGAAGGTGATGCGTCCACCACACACCCGCATCGGTGCCGGCAACAAGCCAATGGCAGCGCGTGCGGCCATGGTCTTGCCGCTGCCCGATTCGCCGACCAGCGCGACGATCTCGCCGGGGGCCATGGTGAAGCTGAAATCATCGACGGCCAGCGGGCCGTCTGCACCGACGCGAATCTGTAGATTTTCAACGGCCAGTAATGGGACTGGAACGCTCATGCTCATTTCCTCATGCGCGGGTCGAGACGATCACGCAAGGCATCGCCGAACAGATTGATAGCCAGCAGCGTCAGGCTGATAAAAATGCCCGGGAAGATCCCCAGCCACGGCGCCGTCGAGATGTAGGTGCGGCTCGCCGAGAGCATGCTGCCCCAGGACGCGGCCGGCGGCGGAACGCCCAGACCCAGGAAGCTCAGCGCACTCTCCGAGAGCAACGCCCAGCCGAACATGCTCGTGCCCAACACACACAGCGGCGCCAGGCAGTTGGGAGTGATATGACGGAACATGGTGTACAGCTCGGAGTTGCCGATCACCCGAGAGGCCTCGATAAACTCCAGCTCACGCAACGACAACACGCTGCCCCGCACTACCCGCACCACTGACGGGGTATAGGCAATGCCCAAGGCGAGCACGATGCCGTACTGGCTTGCGCCAATGATTGCCATGATGCCCAAGGCCATGAGAATGCCCGGAAACGCCAGCAGAGCATCGTTGAACATCATCAGCACGCGGTCGGTCCAGCCGCGCAGGTAACCGGCAAGCATACCTATTACCGTGCCGCAGATGACCGCCACGCTCACCGAGAGCAGGCTGATCCACAGGCTGGTGCGTGCACCGATGATCAATCGACTGGACACGTCACGACCGAATTCGTCGGTGCCCAGCCAGTGCACAGCATTTGGCGCGTGCAGGCGCGACAACAGGTCCAGCTTGAGCGGGTCATAAGGTGTCCACACCACGCCGAGCAACGCCAGCAATACCAGTGCCGCGAGTAAGCCGCCGCCGATCAACGCATTCAACGGCGGGTAACGCCAGGCACGTCGAGGCTGGGTATCCAGCCCTGTCGGCAAGGCAGGAGTCTTGAGGTTCATAGCTTCACCCTAGGATCGAACAGCGGATACAACAGATCCACCAACAGGTTGACCAACACGTAGATGCAGGTGACCAGCAGCAGGCAACCCTGCAACACCGGGTAGTCACGGGAGAAGATCGCATCGACCATCAAGCGGCCAATACCGGGCAAGGTGAATACGGTTTCCAGTACCGCAATGCCGCCGAGCAAATTGCCGAGAATCAGGCCAATCAAGGTCCAGGTGGGCGCAAACGCATTGCGCAGAGCGTGTTTCCACAGCACCGCCCCCTCCGACAACCCCTTGGCCCGGGCATGGGCGATGTACTCCAGGCGCAGCACTTCGATGGTGCTGGCCCGCGCCATTCGCGCAATGGCGCCGAACTCCACCAGGGTCAGGGTGATGATCGGCAGCACCACATAGGTCAACGCTTTCATCGGGTCGCTGGCAAAGCCGACGTAACCGATCACCGGCAACCAGCCGAGCTGAATGCCAAACACGTAGAGCAACAATAAGCCCAACCAGAAACTCGGCACCGACAGCAGCAACGTCGCCATAGCCACCAGGCCCAAGTCCAGCGCACTGTTTTGCTTCCAGGCCGCGAGCAAACCCACCGGTACCGCGAGCAGGGTCGCCAGTAACACTGCGACGAGCACCACTGTGGCGCTGACGCTGAATCGTTCGATCAGCAACTCCAATACCGGCTGGCGGCTGCTGATGGACATCCCGAGATCGCCACTGAGCACCGACTTTATCCAGATCAGGTACTGGGTCACCACCGAGTGGTCCAACCCAAGACTGCTGCGCATGTCGGCAAGGCTTTTCGGGTCGGCCATGTCGCCCAGCATCAACAACGCCGGGTCGCCGGGGATCAGGCGAATCAAGGCAAATACAATCACCGAGATCAACAGAAGGGTCGGCACCGCCATGCCGAGCCTGTGCAATATGAATCGAAACATAGCGGTACGCCTTACTTGGAAGTGTCGGCCAGCTTCACGCCCCACAGGCGCGGCTTGGCAACGGGCCAGGAGCGATAACCTTCAACGCGCTTGCCCATGGCGCCGATGGCGGTACCGTTGTAGATGACGACCATCGGTACATCCTTGAGCATCAAGGTGTGTAGCTTGTCGAACAGCGGCTGGCGCTTGGCAGGGTCAACCTCACGCTGGGCCTCGCGCAATATTGCCAAGGCTTCGGGGTTGTCCCAGACCTTGCGCGGCTCCTTCTGTTTGTCGCCGATCACTGATTCGTAGCTCTGCGCCGCATCGAAACGCCCTGAATAGGAGAACGACATCATCTGGTAGCTGCCGGTCTGGTAGCGCTCCAGCTGCGTGCCCCACTCCAGGGTTTCCATCTCGATATTCAGCCCCGCCGCCTGAGTCATGGCCTGGCTGAGCAAACCCATGTCGAACATCTGCGGATAGCGCTTGTTGACCAGCATGCGGATTTTTTCGCCGCCGTAACCGGCCTCTTTCAACAGGCGCCGGGCCTCATCGAGGTTGTAGGTGTAGCCCTGGCGCGCAGTGTCGTCGTAGTACGGGCTGGCGGTGGGGATCACCGAGTTGTTGACCACCGACAAGCCATCGGACAAGGCCGCCACCATCTGTGCGTAATCCAGGGACAACGCCACCGCGCGACGAATGCGCACGTCCTTGAGCAACGGGTCACGGGTCTGAAACAGCAGGCCGCTGATGGTCATGATCGGGCTGACCTGGATCTGCAGATTCTTGACCTGCTTGAGCTGTGCGGCGTCCATCGCCGTCACGTCCGGCAGCAGGTCGACGCCACCCGAGAGCAGCGCGGCCTTGGCCGAGGCCGAATCGGGAATCACCTCGAAACGCACCTTGTCGACAAACGCCTGCTTGTTGCCGGTGTACCCGTCCGCCTCGGCCTCGGCACGCGGTGTGTATCCCTTGAAACGATCCAGTTCGACGTACTGGCCCTTCTGCCATTTGCCCAGGGTGAACGGCCCGGTGCCAATCGGTGCACGCCAACTGCCATCGGCGGCCAGGGAGTCCGGGTGCAGGATGCCGCTGCCGGCACAATCCGGGCGAGCCATCGCGGCGAGAAACAAGCCGTTGGCCTGGTCCAGCGTGAACACCACGGTTTTCGGGTCAGGGGTGGCGACGTCGACAATCTTGGCTGCGCCACGCCCGTCGAACTCCGCCAGGCAACGCCACTGGGTCTTGGGGTCCAGGTAGCGCTGCCAGGTCCATTGCACATCCTTGGCCGTCAACAATTGGCCATTCTGGAAGTGCACGCCGTCTCGCAGGCTGAAGGTGTAGCGCAAGCCGTCCGGCGAGACAGCGACTGCACTGGCCAGCATCGGCGCGATGCTGGTGTCTTCGCGATACGCCACCAGCCCTTCGACGATATGCATCATCACCGCATCGGTATTGTCGTCACGGTTGACGCCCGGGTCGGTGCTGCGGATATCACCATTGAGACCAACGCTGATGACCTTGTCTTGCGCGACGGCCATGGAAAAGGTGCACGCCGACATCGCGACGGCCAGTGCCGTCTTTACGTAACTATTCACGGGAGAAAGACTCCTTGAAGAAATTTTCCGGTCAGTGGCGGGGGCCAAGGCAGGACCGGCATCAGAATGAGTGAATCCTTGGTTATTGTTGTACGGCCTGTTCTGAGTGCATCTACCAGCGGTGTATCAGCCGAGGCTGCGCTTGCGGCGCAATACCCTGGCGAAGAAATCCTGGGCAGCCGGCATGGCCTTGATGCCCTGGTGCGCAACGTTGGGCAACAGGTCGAAGTGCACTTGCACGCCGGCGGCTTCGAAACTCGCTTTCAAGCTGGCCAGGCGCTCCGGGCGCGTGCGTCCGGCAGCGTTGGCACCGGCCATGTAGTGTTTGCCCCCTTCGCGGTGGGTGATTTCCCAGGTTTCGAGGTCTGAATCGCCGACCACCATGTGCACCGGCAGTTGCTGCAAGGCCTGCAGGTTCAACGGTTTGCCAAAGCGCGTCGCGAAGTCCCGCACGCCGACCCACCAGTCCTGCTCGAAATCCAGCAAGGTTACCGAGCCCGGCGCACCGATGGACGCCGCCCAGAGTTTCTCGGGGTGCAGGTAGCAGAACCGGTGGGTGAATTGTCCGCCACCGGAATAGCCGAACAGCGCAAAGGTATCGAAGCGACGATCGTAGCGCTTGCCGACGCTGGCGATCATGTCGAGCAATACTTGGTCGTAACGGATATCGCCCTCGACCAGTTGCTTGTAGCCATCGCCGTTGCTGTCACCCAGCACGCCGACCGGGAACAGTGGCGAGAGGATCACACAATCATTCCAGCGGCCAAACTCCGCGAAGCCATTGCGATAAATCTCCATCGCACGGGTCGAGCCGTGCAGCGACACCACCAGATCCACTGGCCGGGAGCTGTCTTCAATGGTTTCGGGCACATAGAGGGTGTAGGCAAAACGGCTGTCCTCGTGATGCGAGTACACCGTGGTAGCGCCGAGGTGGTACACGTTTTTGGCCGCGCGCAAGGCCGCGTCGATGGGGTTGGTATCTGGATTGCTCATGTGGAAAGTTCGCCGAATCAGTTCGGACTTGAGTATTGGCCGGGCGCTATAAAAAGAAAAACTAATTAAACTTTATCCAGAGCAAACAAAACCTTTACGATCAAGTTCTACCCATGGCTGCGAGTTGACCCATGAGCAACATTCGTTTTTTCAAGACGTTTATCGCCGTCGCCGAGTACGGCAGCTTTGCCGCCGCTGCCGACCGCGTGGCACTGACCAACGCCGCCGTCGGCCAACAAATGCGTGCGCTCGAAGAGGAAATGCGCCGGCCGCTGTTCGACCGCAGCCAGCGGCAAATCAAGCTGAGCCGCGATGGTGTGTTATTGCTGCCCAAGGCCAAGCGTCTGCTGGCGGACTACGAGCAAATGATCGCCGAAGCCCCCGACGGCGAGGCCATGGAGGGCGAAGTGTCGATCGGCGGCATTACCTCTGGCATGGGCCTGCTCGCCAATTGCCTGGTGCAACTGAAAAAACTACACCCCAAGATATCGGTCAACCTGATGACCGCCCGTTCCGATGAGGTGGTCAACCTGGTGCAGGCCGCCAAACTCGACGCCGCGCTGCTGATCGAGACTGCGCGGCAAAACTTCGATGGCATGAGTTGGACCCTGCTCTACAACGAACCGATCGTCATGCTCGCCAATGCCACCCAGACCGCCGGCATCGACGACGCAGTGGAGTTGCTGAGAACCCAGCCGTTTATTCGCTACGACAGGTCCACGGCAGTGGGTCGCAAGGTGCAGTCGATCATCAAGAGTGAGTCGGTCGAACCGCTGGAGATCCTGGAACTGAACTCGATCATCGGAATCGCCGACCTGGTGCGCCAGCAAGTCGGGGTGGCGATTGTGCCGCTGCTGAAAAATTTCGACTGGCACAAAGACCCAAGCCTGCGGGTGCTGCCATTGCCGGGCGACCTGGCAGTACGCCGGGTGGGGATATTGGAACAAGGCACCAAAAGTGCGATCACAGGGGAAATTCGCAAGTTGCTGATGTCGGCGGTGGCAACGTAATCCTTCCCTTAGCGCGGTTCATGGGTGTCCGTCATCAGGAAAGGCCGTGATTGGATGGCGGCCAGATGACAACTGCAAACCTTCCGGGTTTGTCTCTGGTCGTTTTCGATTTTGTAGTGTCGGGGTGGTCCAACTTTGCTTTGAATACTAGCCTTGCAAGTGTCCGCACAAGGAAGTCGAAAAAACCATGACCGACCGCGAGCAACTCCATCGAGACGGCTACGCCCTGCTCCATCGAGCGATCCCGGCCGAGTGGCTGGAAGACCTGCGTGCCGTGTTCGATGCTGGTGTGAGGCCATCGGACCAGTGGCCAGTGCCGCGTGGCGTGGACTGGCGTTATTCGATGCTGGACGATGATGCGAAGGTTCAGGCTGTGTGTCGCCTGCCCCAGGTACTGGCGGTGGCGGGTGAGTTGATCGGGGAGCGGTTCTTTCTCTCGCAGGTGGAGGGGCGCGAGCCTCTTGCCGGTGGTGGCCACCAACAGCTGCACCGCGATTTGTCGGCCCAACGGCCAGGCGACATCGCCATGGCCCTGGCTTTTTTTGACGACTATGGCCCCGAGAACGGCGCGACTCGTATCGTCCCCGGGAGCCATCGCCCCGCGCTGGGAGAGCCGCTGTTCGACTTCAACGACGAGTCACGCTCAGTACAGCTTTCAGGCTACGCCGGTGACATCCTGCTGTTCGATGTCGACTTGGTGCATGCGGGCAGTGTGAACTCGATTGGCGCACGCCGTCGCTCGATTCTGATCGGCTATTTTTCGGAGTCGCTGTACGTCTCACACTTGGAAACCGTGGGGCTGCGTAATGTTCGTATGGATACGCGTGAGCGGTTCGAGCCTTTGGGTTTTGCCGTCCAGAGATAGCTCTTTTCAATTTCTGCCAGTCTGAAGGGGCAGCAGTCAGTCGATAGGGAGTTCGACCGGGACTGCTTCCGGCCAGAAATGGCCATTGATTAACCTTCCTCCCCCTCAAGGCCACCTTTAAATGCCAGAATCTCCCCACTGGATGTTTTGGAGACCACCATGCTTCGCACGTTTGAAAAATGGCTCGACCCCTTCCCGCCGGACGAGGTTCCGCCACCGCCTGAAGGCTTGGCGCGATTTCTCTGGGCCTGCACGCGCGGCGCCCGCGGCTATATTCTCGCGCTGGCGCTGCTCAGCGCCGGTGTGTCGATTTACGAAGCCTGGCTGTTTTCTTTCCTCGGGCAGGTCGTGGACCTGCTGTCGACCTGGCAGGCCGGCGGCGATGCGGCGGTGCAGGAAAGCCGCGTGCTGTGGGGCATCGGCATCGTATTGCTGACCAGTATCGGGCTGGTCGCATTGCGCACGATGGTGCAGCACCAGATATTGGCAATCAACCTACCGTTGCGGCTGCGCTGGGATTTTCACCGGCTGATGCTGCGGCAAAGCCTTTCGTTCTTCTCCGATGAGTTCTCCGGCCGCGTCACCACCAAGGTGATGCAGACGGCGCTGTCGGTGCGCGAGGTGCTGTTCACCCTCATCGAGATCGCACCAGGAATCGGCGTTTACTTCATCGCGATCATCGCCCTGGCCGGCGGCTTCGACCTGAAGCTGATGCTGCCTTTCATAGGCTGGGTCGCGTTGTTCGGTCTGGCCATGCGCTACTTCGTGCCCCGGCTGGGAAAAGTCGGCCAGGAACAGGCCAATGCGCGGTCATCGATGACCGGCCGTATCTCCGATGCCTATACCAACATCACCACGGTAAAGCTGTTCTCGCACTCCAAACGCGAAGCCCACTTCGCCCGCGCTGCGATGGAGGATTTCAAGCAAACCGGCTTGCGCCAGATGCGCCTGGTCAGCCAATTCGAAATCGTCAACCAGGCACTGGTGGTCGCGTTGATCATGGGTGCAGGCGGTTATGCCCTGTGGCTGTGGCACCAGGGCGAAGTCGGCGCGGGTGCCGTTGCGGCGATTACCGCCATGGCGTTGCGCATCAATGGCATGTCGCACTGGATCATGTGGCAAATGACCTCGCTGTTCGAGAACATCGGCACCGTGCAGGATGGCATGGCCACCTTGACCCGCGGCCCCAAGGTGCAGGACGCGCCGGACGCGAAGGTGCTGGTGACCACTGGCGGTGCGGTGACCTTCGACAATGTGAGCTTCAACTACAACGGCGAACGCCAGGTGCTCGACGGGCTGAGCCTGAGCATCCGCGCGGGGGAAAAAATTGGCCTGGTGGGTCGCTCCGGCGCCGGCAAATCCACGCTCATCAACCTGCTGTTACGCTTCTACGATGTGGACAAGGGAGAGATTCGCATCGACGGGCAAAACATCGCGCACGTCACGCAGGACAGTCTGCGCAGCGCCATCGGCATGGTCACTCAGGATACTTCCCTGCTGCACCGGTCCATTCGCGACAACATCGCCTACGGTCGCCCCGACGCAACCGACGAGCAAATCCGCAGCGCCGCCATCAATGCCCAGGCCGATGGCTTCATCAGCCAACTGAGCGACAAGCATGGCCATAGCGGCTACGACACCCTGGTCGGTGAGCGTGGTATCAAGCTGTCGGGCGGCCAGCGTCAACGCGTGGCGATTGCCCGCGTGATGCTCAAGAATGCCCCGATCCTGCTACTGGACGAGGCCACAAGCGCCCTGGATTCAGAAGTCGAAGTGGCCATCCAGGAAAGCCTCGATGACATGATGCAGGGCAAGACCGTGATTGCCATCGCCCATCGTCTATCCACGATTGCCGCCATGGACAGGCTCATCGTGATGGATGACGGGCGCATCATAGAACAAGGCACCCACACGGAATTGCTGGGGAAGAACGGTACCTATGCGCGGTTGTGGCATCACCAGAGCGGCGGATTTCTGGGCGAGGATCAGGGCGTGGTTGAGGCGGTGGAATAGGCGTGAGCGTGGGTGGTTTGGGGCGATCATTGGCCGCCCGAAGCAGCCCTTGATGCCTGTTTTTCGTCGGCCTATGTTATTGGCATTCATGGAGGATTTTGACTGATGGCACGCGTGGGTATGATATTGACACCCGGTTTTGCGGACTGGGAATATGCTTTCATTGCTGGAACTGCGTCCCCTTTTTACGGGATCGACGTCAGGTTTTTCGCTCCGGCTACGGGGCAGTTCCGTTCGCAGGGTGGATTGGCTGTAACGGTCGATAGCAGTTTGCAACAATGCCTGGACTGGAAGCCGGACGTTGTTGTCATCATTGGAGGAATGATCTGGGAGCGTGCAGAAGCCCCCGATATTCGGGACTTTCTTCATGTTAGTCGCTCAAGTGGCGCGACGATTGCCGGCATCTGCGGGGGAACGCTGGCACTTGCGAGGGCCGGGCTGCTCGACACGGTTTCTCATACCTCGAACGGCGCAGAGTTCCTACAACACAATGCTGTCGGTTATGAAGGGCACGCGCTCTATCAAAGCAGCCCGATAGCGGTGGTTGCGGACCGCATCATAACGGCTCCAGGCCCCGCCCCCGTTAGCTTCACCTGCGCAGTGTTCGAAAGTGCCGGGCTATCTTCGGAGATCATTGCTCAGTTCAGGTCAATGTTGGCAGCGGAACATGGGTGACTGCTTCGCCCTACACAAACAGCCGCTCAGGTGATGTGTTTGCGTAGCTGCTCATGGTCGATTTCTGACGGCCATGGCTGACAGGAAACGCCCCATAGCAGACCTAAACGGCTTCTGAAGCCATCCAGGTCAAAAAATTTTGGACCTGAGTCGTAAACTCTTCTGGCTCCGCGTATGGGTTCTTTGCCTGGGACAAGAAAAAAGAGATCTGCGTTCTCATATGCGGGTAATGCTGAACAAACAGCTCGACATGTTCCTCCAGTGTTTGCGGCCACATCAAGTCCTGTTCAGAGCGAAGTACTTGAGTTGACCGGATGAGTTTGCGTGAGGCTTCGCGTTGCAGGATCAGGGATTGTGTCGGTGTGGTCGCCTGATCGATAAGATCGGCATACCGGGTCAATACGGATTCAAAGTCACCATTCACGGCAATGGCGATATCACGCGACGGCTTGAACCGATCGAAGTGCTTGGCCAGATCATTCCCCCATAAGCAACGACAGTGATGCTTGAGCCAATAACCCCAACTCAATCGATTGTCAGCCGCCAACACTTCAGAACGACTACCGATGTCGAAATCGATCTTGGTGACTTCGGTATGCCGACTTTCAAGCGTGCGCTTTTTCGACTCGAGCATTTCCAGATCCTGCGATGCAGGTGCGCTGTGCAAGACAAGGGTTAGGTCTAGGTCGGAAACTCCCGCTACGGCGTGGCCTCTAGCGACACTGCCATACAGATAAATCCCATCCAGCAGAGGTTCCGACTCAGCGAGCGTCATGCAAACGTCCGTCAGCAAAGCCTGAAATGGTGGCTGCACCTCGACGTTGGACACGGTGAGGATATAACCGTCGGCATCAATGCCGCGAGGATGGAATCGTTCCATGAAGCCGTCCGTGAGTTGTGTTCAGGGAAGTAATTTAACAGAGACGATAGCGGCTGCTTTGGGCCGATTGCTGCCTGCCTTAGACTCGTACATTAGCGAGCAGAATCACGCGCCCATCATCAAATCCAGATTCTGCACTGCCGCCCCAGCGGCTCCCTTCCCAAGGTTGTCAAATACCGCAGCCAACAAAACCTGTCCTGTCTCGTCATTTTCAAACACCACCAATTGCAAGCTATCAGTGCCGTTAAGCGCCTGAGGATCGAGGTGCGTCAACGCTTTAGCCTCCTGCAGCGACATTACCTGTACATGCTGCGCGTCGGCGTAGTGCTGCATAAGGCATGCGTGCAGCCGCGTCGCATCCACGCCCGGCGCCAACAACCGAAGTTGCAATGGGATGGTCAGCACGATCCCCTGCCGAAAAGCCCCATAGGCCGGCACGAACATCGGCCGCTCCGTCAAACCGCTGTGCTGCTGGATCTCGGGGATATGCTTGTGTGCCAACCCCAGGCCGTAAACCTGGAACGCAGGCGCTTGCGATGCGCCCTCGCCCTCATGCTCCTGCACGCCGGCGCGTCCTTTTCCGGAATAGCCCGACACAGCATGAATGTTCATCGGGTAGTCCGTAGGCAGCAGCCCGGCCTCCAGCAGTGGGCGCAGCAGGCCTATGGCTCCCGTGGGATAGCAACCGGGGTTGCTGACACGCCGCGCCGTGGCGATTTGTCTGGCCTGCTGCGCGTTCATCTGCGCGAAACCATAGACCCAGTCTGGGTGGGTACGGTGTGCGGAACTTGCGTCAATCACGCGAACAGCGGAGTTTCTGATGCTCGCTACGGCGTCGCGCGCAGCCTGGTCGGGCAAGCAGAGAATCGCGATGTCGCAGTCGTTGATGATTTCAGCGCGGCGCTGCGGATCCTTGCGATGTTCGGGGCTGAGGGTGACGAGCCGCAGATCGGTCCGGTGGCATAGACGCTGATGGATTTGCAACCCGGTGGTGCCTTGGTCGCCATCGATGAATACATGAGGAATGGCCATGGAATGCTCTCGAACATGGGATATCAGGAGATTTCATCTTCAGTGAAGAGCCAAGATTGGAAAAGTTGAATTTATAAACGATAAGATTCAGTTTTTCTGAACAGGAATGACACATGCGCGAAATCAGCCTGGACCGTTTACGCACGTTGGTGGCAATTGTCGACTTGGGCTCATTTGCCGAGGCCGCTCGTGCCTTGCACCTCGCGCCACCCACGGTCAGCTTGCATATCGCCGACCTGGAGTCACGGGTGGGCGGCAAGCTGTTGTCACGCGCGCGGGGGCGCATTCAGCCTTCGGCGATTGGCGAAACGCTGGTGGAACGCGCGCGACGCCTGTTGGCCGATGCCGAGCAGGCGCTCGAGGACGTGGAGCGTCAGGTGCAGGGCTTGGCCGGGCGTGTGCGGCTGGGGGCCTCCACAGGGGCCATTGCCCAGTTGCTGCCGCAAGCGTTGGAGACGTTAGGCCAACGCCATCCTGCCATCGATGTGCAGGTCGCGGTGCTTACCTCACAGGAGACTTTGAAGAAGCTTGCCGAGGGCTCGTTGGAGATCGGTCTGGTCGCGCTGCCGCAGCCCCCGGTGAAGGGATTGCGGATCGAGCCATGGCGGCGGGACCCGGTCATGGCCTTCTTGCCGGCTCGCTGGGAATGCCCGGATGTCGTAACGCCCAGTTGGCTGGCCGCTCAGCCATTGATTCTGAATGACAACACCACTCGGCTTTCGCGCCTGACGTCGGAGTGGTTCGCCAGTGTTGAACGCCAGCCTACGCCGCGTATTCAACTGAACTACAACGATGCGATCAAAAGCCTGGTGGCTGCCGGTTATGGCGCGACGTTGTTGCCCCATGAAGCCTCCACGCCCTTGCCCGATACCCGGATCGTCATGAGGCCATTGCAGCCCTTATTGTGGCGTGAACTGGGGATTGCCCATCGGGGTGGCGACGTCGAGCGGTCTACGCAACATGTGTTGGATGTGTTGTGGGGGTTGAGTGCGGGGTAGGATGTCGGGGCGCTCCACCAGCGCCCTGACCCAGGGTTACCAAGCCCTTCTGCTTCCTTAAGCAAGCGAATATTCCGCACCCAGAACGGCTGGATCAAATGGCTTGCGAGCGAATATCCGCCTTACCATTGGTGTGAAGTGCACTAAATCAGGGGTCGGATAGTTGGGGTCGAAAGAAGCTTGGTCCCATCGCTCGCAAAAATCGACACACAGTTGAAAGCAAGGATGATCCTTGTAGCGGTCTCTCTCGTTCCGATCGTCACCGAAATGATGGGCGTAGTAGAAACTCTGAAATAGACCATGATGATGAAGAACCCAGGCCACCTCGCCGCGAACATAGGGCCGGATGATGGAAGCCGCATATTGGGAGTGGTTGTAAGGGGCTAGGTCATCACCTAAGTCATGGATCAGTGCTCCTACAATCATGTCCTCATCGGCACCGTCGGCCTCGGCACGCGCGGCGGTTTGAAGCGAGTGTTCGAGGCGGTTGACCTTGTAACCGCTCAACGTCGTGGCCAACCCTTGCAGGGCATTCAGAATCCGGTCAGCCAAGCCCTTGTTGAACTCACTCTCCAAATGCTCAAGGAAATGATATTCCTCGCGAGTACCATCCTTCATTCGGGTGAAATTGACCTGATCCATCTCATGCAGCCTCTTCAGTTGATTTTTTCCGTTTACGAATTTCGCTCAAGCGCTCAAGCGGACCGTCCAGGTCGATATAGCAGCCTTGTAGATGCCGATGCCCTTGCGTTGGATCGTAGCTGGTGCGGCCATGGAGAACTCGACTGTTGTCGAAAAGCATCAGCTCCCCGGCTTGCAGTCGAAACTGGATTTCATAATCCGGATGGTTGAACAGTTCAGCGAGGCGTTTGCGGGCCTTGTGGAATGCTTTTACATCGTCAGAGCTCAACAGCGGCAAACTGTCCAACCGAGGGCTGTAGTGAACACCCAGGGTTTGGCCTGTCTCATCGGTGTTGATCATAGGACGTCGAGTAGTCAATTCGACCCCTTTATCTACAAATCGAAACCGAACGGGCGTGTTCTTGAGCAGCATATAACCCGTAGGATCCTCCCGTCTTAGTGCATCAACGACCTTGACGCTGTCGACCAGCGTGGAAAGCCCACCTGTGGTTTCATTGATCAGACAGTGAAGTAGCTGGATGCCTGGAACTGGGTCGCGGTAGGGGTTATCGGTGTGCGGCCCCAGACGCACACTGCGATAAGCCAGGTCGTTCGCTTGAGGCTTTGAGTAGACTTCGAAATATTTGCCGAAATTGGTTTCTTTCACATACCCAAATTTACTGCCGACGTCTAATACCTGCTCCTGTGTGTTAGGAACATGTGTCAGCACGATATAGCCATATTTCAGATACGCCGTCAGTGCAGCTTCAAATGCCTGGTCATCGCTCAGCGCACGCCAGTCATGCCGCACGAGGCGTTGATCCAGATCGCTGTCCCAGGCGACAACTGAGGGAGTACGATCCGCATCGAGTATCTCGGCCAAAAGCAAGTCCGTTGAATAGATGGCGCTGTGTCCATCACTGAAGGATATCTTTACTCGACCCTGTGTCAGCACCTCTACTGCAGTCACTTGGATGTCTGGATCAATGAGGTGGGAATCGAACAGACGTTGCTGAGTGATCGTGTCCGTAGAGTCAGGGTCTTGGGTTTTTTCCCGGAGCCATAAGGCAGGAACATCGTACTCGTTCTGCCCTGTCGAGAATTTCACCGCCGGTGGGGTCTTTTGAATTTTCAATTCAGTGGCTTGCATTTCACAGATCCTGAGGGTGGAGGTGAAGCCATTCTTGGAAAAAACATGGCCAATGGAAACGCCGGAAAGCCGAATCCATGCCATGCATTTTTCTAATACAAAGCGTCAGATGCCAAAGTAGGTGCGGGACGCAGTCATGGCATCTTTGCCGTCAAAGGTGGTAATACCGTCCAGCCATTTTTCCAGCCAGGCCGGGTTCTTCTTGATCCACACTTTGGCGAGCAACACAGGATCCTGTTTGTTCAAAATACCCACCATGATTTCGCTTTCCATGTCGGTGTCGAAACGCATGTTGCTGATGAGCTTCGCTGCGTTCGGACAACGTGTTGCGTAATCAGGCGCGGTGACGGTGTAGACCGAGGCTGCACCATAGTCGGGACCAAACACCTCATCCCCGCCGGACAGATAGGTCATCTTGAATTCGAGGTTCATGGGGTGCGGGGCCCAGCCCAGGAACACAATCGGCTTATTACGAGCGATGGCACGCGAGACCTCCATCCGCATGGCAGTCTCACTGGACTCAACCAGCGTGAAGCCGCCTAGGCCATAGAGGTTCTTCTCGATCATTTTCTTCAATGAAGAATTGCCTCCGCTTCCGGGCTCGATACCGTAGATCTTGCCGCCCAACTGATCTTTGAATTTCGCGAGATCCTGAAAGGAATGCAGGCCCTGTTCCGCCAAGTAGGTAGGAACCGCCAAGGTGTACTTGGCCCCTGTCATGTTTGGCGGCTGTTGCTTAAGAAGCTTGCCTTCATTGACCAACGGCATGACTGTGGGGTCGAGCGATGGGGACCAGTAATCAAGAAACGCATCCAACTTTCCTCCCTGGATCGAGGCGAGAGCGATGGGCACTGCGACCATGGTCTTGCTGGGGGAATACCCTATGGACTCTGCAACCGCCATGGTCACGCCATTATTAGCGGCGTTATCAGCCCAACCTAAATCGGCTAGTCGAATGGATTTGCACTGCTCGGTATCAGTCGCCGCAAAGGCGCCCAGTGATGAAACGGTCAGCCCATAAAAAGTTAGATACAACAGTGATTTACGCATGGCGATTCTCCGCATACCAGATTGATCGACGGTGTTTTTGTGGGGCTTGGCAGCGAATGAATTTGTATGTGAGGATGACCGAGTTATTGTTGTTTTGGATGTCGGCGCCAGTCCAAGACTAAGTAGTTGATGACAGTTGAGATACCCACTCAAACCTTATACGTGGCATGCAAAAATCTTATGGCTGACGAGAAGAGAGCTGTTCCTGCGATGAAGGCGCTTCTGGCCTTCGAGGCCGCAGTGAGATTGGGGTCCATGACCGCAGCGGCCAAGGAAATCGGGACGACTCAACCTGCCATTTCTCAGCAGATCAGAAGCCTTGAGGAATCTATCGGGGGGCGTTGCTTGATCGGTCCGGCAATCAGCTTCGACCGACCTTGGGTGGCAAACGCTTCTATGAAGACCTATCACCGCTGTTGTCAAATTTGCATTCGGCGCTGGAGCGCGTTCAGGCAGGTTTCTCCAACCATGTCCCTTTAATCACAATTTCTGCCAATTTCGGCTTCTCTCACCTCTGGCTATTGCCTCGTCTGCATATCTTGCAGCGTGAATTCCCTGATCTGCGGTTCCAAATTCTTCCGGTAGATACACACGACATCTCCAATCTCCATGACGTCGACCTTGCCATCAGTTTCGATCAGCGAAACCCAAGGCAAGATACGGAGATCATGCTCGCACCTGAAAGAGTCTTCCCTGTGTGTAGCCCAGGTTTTGCCCTGGCACATGGCTTGGGCGCTGATGTGACAGCGCGGGATCTGCGATCTGTTGCACTGCTGCATATGGATGAGCGCAACCCTCGATGGCTAGACTGGGCAAGGTGGTCATCCTTGGCCGGGTTCGGTCCAATTGACGAGAAGACGAGCTTCACCTTCAACAATTATCCGCTGCTGTTGAACGCCGCTATTCAAGGGCATGGCCTCACGCTCGCGTGGGGGGCGCTGGTGGAGAAGGCCGTGCAGGACGGGTTATTGGTGCGGCTGGGGCCAACAGTGTTACGTGAGGATCACGGTTATCTGCTGCGTACCAGGCATCGCAACAACGCATTGATCACTCCTGTGATCGACTGGTTCAAGTCGTCCATTGTTCAGGCGAGTACGTGACGCCCTGAGGCTGGGGCTGCCGTTTTCATGTATTTCACTGCATCGGGGAAGTCGGCCGAATATTTACACGCATTGCCCAATTGCACGACGCCTTGGTCGATTGCTTCGAGGTGCCGAAGGCCGATCGCTTCCAAGTCATTAATCAACATGAAGTGGGCGATTGATATTTGATCCTGTCTACCTGGGCGGACCGCATAGCCATGACTTTGCGCTGATCACGATTACCGCTGACAGCCCCTGAAGCGTCGAGGCGAAACAGCGTTTTTACCGCGACCTGGTCGAGCTGAGGCGAGCGCCAGGTCTCAACGCGGAGGATGTAATGGGAGAACGGATTTATTTGTAACTCGAAGACAGAAATAGCCGCCCCTTTTTCTCCAGGGTTTCATTCAAAGATCTGTCAACCACATCAGCCCATTACTGAATCATTTTTGAAACACTTTTTATTAAATCCAATACCACAACGCACTTTGGTAGCAGCTTCTCAGCCTTCAATCCACCTTCGATAAAAAATAAGAAAATCGGCTTTACGTCAAAAAAAACTAAACTATGCTGCATCTGAAAAGCAAAAAAAAAAAACACACGGAGTGGTCACCTATGATGCGCAGCACCTTCGCGAACGTAGTGCTATTATCACTAATCACACTCTGCTCAGCTTGCGCCATCAGCAACCAGGGAACCGTTGATTACCGATATAATAGACCCGGCACCAACCAAGGGATTCTAAACCCAAAATACATTCGCTCTGAGGCCGCAGCAAACCTAATTAGCGCTGGCGATCCGATCACAGTTTCGCTAAAGCAAGTTTTCGTAAAAGATTTTACAGAATATAGAAGCCTGTTGCGCGTCATTAGAAACGAACCAACAACCGGGGATATTGCAATTGTTTCCAGCACCTGCGAGGACCCTTGCAATAGAAAATTTGGAAGCGACGGAATAAAAAGCTCCAAGGTTATTTTTTACAGCAATGACGTGCGTCGCGGGCAGTTCCTCAACCTGTCGAATCTGCATGGCGTTTTCGGCCCAATAACTTATGGCGGAAACCCTCTGAAATTTGATTTCTATATAATAGAATTAGATACCGACGGCACCCAATTAAGAAACCTAGCTGCTAACCTTGCCGGACTCGGTGAAACTTTTTACCCGCCTGCGCACCCTGCCACCGCAATCCTTTCTTCGTTAGCTGAGGTTTTTATCAAAGATGATCAAGATGACAATATATTTACTTTTTCATTCGATTTAAAAAGCCCGACCACTGAAAACTCTACGATAAACCCAAGCTCTGCTGCTATTGAGGCAGGCAACTATGTTTTGATAAGGAGCGAAGACCGCACTCAACAAATCCCCTGGTCCATTCTGGCCTATAACGATGCCACAGGAAGGGTTGTCCATTCACGCTGCGCTTCGATGATCGAGCCCACTGCGGATTGCTTCTATACCGATAATTCATATATGGTTATTGAGGTAAGCAAGGCTAAAAACGCGGTGAGCAATGATGCTCAACAGATAATTTTTTCCGCACTAAAATCAAGTATCACTGCAACTGGCCCAAGCATTCTAAACAATCAATTGACCGCAGAAAAAATGCAAGAAATCAGAAACAGCTTGGAAAGCACCGAGATTCGCGGTCGTACTGTACACCTCCTTAAGGCGATCAAGGACAGCCCGCCGGACTCACAAAGAAGAAGGCTCGAAACCCTGAACTTAGCTTCAATTTGGTTTGATGGCAGCAAAACAATACTTCCTTCAGATACCTCCATCGTAGCTGCCCAGGCTAACGATTTGTTAGGGCAATGTGCAGGATTGTCGACCGAGGATGCACTGTTATATCAAGATGCAATTCGTACCAGGACGTTGGTGAACAAAGCAGCGTTCGTCAATGCGCTTGTACAATGCCCATTCAGCAAATAGAGAACTTGCCATGACTCACCAACGGATAATCCTGGCTTTTATCTTTAGTGCATGCGCGTTGATTCTTACAAGTTGCGCAATGCAAAAAAGTGAAAATCATGCGGTATTCATCGACCATGACGAAGCGCTGCACACTGAATACTCACATCTTGAATGGGACCCACAGATAATTTACAACCCCACTTCCACCGGAACGCCTCAAGTAACTTTACATGAAGTAATTTCAGTGCCGACGCGCCCGTCTGAAGCACCCAACTACAAAACAATTCGGGTCAACTTTGCAACTGACCGAACGCGCAATACCGTCGAGGGAGAAGAACCTTTCACAGAGGTACCCAATGAAAGTGAAAATGAGCTACTCTACGGCACTTGCGACGTAAGCATCCCCTTTAACCATCAAGTCGGAGTCATCGAAGGTCCAGCGCTGGGGTGGAAATTCCTGGAAAACCCTGAAAAGCATATGGTGCTCCTATCTACAAAAATCATAGGAAAAGAAATATTTTTTGAAAACCTAGAAAGACAAATTATTAGCACCTCAAACTTGAATGCTTTTATCTTTGTCCATGGATATAATGTCAGCTTCTCAGACGCAGCCCTACGGACCGCACAAATGGCGCAGGACCTTAAATTTGAAGGTGCCGCTATTTTTTATAGCTGGCCGTCAAAGAAAAGCACCGCCACATACCCCTGGGATGAACAAAACATAGCATGGTCTGAACCTCATTTTAAAAGATTCTTATCCGACTTCCTAAGTACCACGGCAGCAGAAAATGTATATTTAGTCGGTCACAGCATGGGCACCAGAGCTTTGACAAGCTCATTAGTCTCACTAACCCGAGAAAAGCCCGAACTCACCGCAAAACTAAAATCCATAATCCTGGCCGCTCCAGATATTGACACAAGAATATTCAAGAGAGACATCGCACCTCAACTTACCGAGGCCAATCTAAACTTAACCTTATATGCATCTTCTAACGATGAAGCACTGAAACTGTCTAGAAAATTCCATGGCTCAGCCAGGCTAGGCGACTCTGGTGCAAGTCTCACGTTACTGAAAGGTGTAGACACAATTGATGCTTCAAATGCTGATACGAGTTTCAGCTTTATAGGACACTCGTACTACGGAAGTAAATCGATACTTAGTGACATGTACGATATTTTTCAAAAAAACCAAATCAAACCTGCTAATCGCTTTGGTCTAGAGCCCGTAGGTAACCCGGTTACCCATTGGACGTTCCGTTAAGCTCCAATCCCCGCTGTTCCTGCTAACTCGTTACAGTGCCACAGGCCGGTAATCGTCGTTCACCGACGCTGGCCGGCCTGATTGCTGACCCGGGCTCGCGTCACCTAATCACTCCCTCTATTCTACCCCCCCAAAAAACGCCTCCCTCAATGGACTTACCGGAGACACCTGTGCAACGCCCTACCCTCCTCATCGCCGCCCTGCTGCTAAACGCCTGCGTCAGCCAACAGCCTCCAGCCGATAAACAAGCCACCCTCCTCGCTCAGCCGTTGACGCCCAACAGCCTGATGCGCGAAGGCGATGTCATCAACTTCCAGGTGTTCGCCCCACGCGAACCGAACATACCCTTCTGGCAAACGGTTCAGTTTTCGGCGGCCTGCACCAAGCCACAGATCAACCTGGTTTACTCATTCATGCTCCGCCGCTCCTATGCCAACAATTCCGGCCACTATGCCCCGGCGACTGCGTTGCCCGAGCGGTATCACGCGGCGCTGATGAACAACCGGGATTTCACCCAAGCGTGTAAAAGGCTCCCCCTACCGGATTGGCGCCAGGTGACGACGGGCGACGCTGAACGATGGTTGTTGCTCGATAACAGCAGCCTGCAAAAGAACGGCAAACTGGTGCAATTCTGGATGGCGTACGACGAGCCGAAGGCCCGTCTCAACCCGCTGAGTAGCGCGCCTTTCACGCAGACCCGCGAGCAGTACACGATGGACTGCGCTGCGCGAAACGCCACGTTGTTGGCCCGTTATTACCTCAATGCCAATAACGAGGTCACTGATGGGAACGTCGAGATGTTTCCCGAGGCCAAGGCCATTACAGCGGCCGCCCCGGATCAGTTGAAGGTGTTTGAGCTCGTGTGCAACACGCCGACGAGCATTGCCAGTCTGCCAACGTTCAAGTCACGTGCCAAAGCGCCGGTAGCGGCTGACGCTCTGCCGGACATCAACCCAGGTGTGTTGCAGAGCATCGAGCAACTGCACATGCCGGCCCCGGTCAAGACGCTGACTTATATTGAGTTGGCAGGCACCGTCAGTAACGCCCAAAACAGTTGGCCGCAGCGTACTGAGTACTTCCTGTCTACTGACCCTGCAACCCGACAGCTGAGCATTGTTCACAAAAGCGAAAACCTCAATGGCCGCCAGATCAACTGGCGCGGCCTGGTCAGGCTCTCCGGCACAGAGCGGGCCACGCGTTCCGAAAACACCGAGGTGGTCAACAGCCTGAGCTTCCATGGCGATTGGCAGCACATGCCGGTGGGCAGTCAATTGGGCTTCACCCGAGAGGGCAGCCTTACCAGCAACCTGATTGGGACCTTGGGCACGGAACCGAAAACCTTCGACTGCACCGTCGACAGTGAAGGGCCAGCCAAACGATTGAACCCAGGCTTGAGCGGTAACGCCAAGGCGTTGAGCTGCCGTGAACAGCGCCCAAGCTCAACACCTGTGCCGCTGAAGCACTATTACTACTTGGTTGACTATGGTTTCTTCTATCACGCCAGTACTGACAAAAATGACTCGATATCCATCGACATGCATGTGCAGAGTGTGAAGTAAGTGACGGTCTGCGGGGCCGGTTTTCGCCGGTTCCGCGCGTTCATTTCCCAACCGCCCCCTCATACCGCCGCTGAATCCGCTCCAACTCCCCAGAACGCCGCAACTGCTCCAAAGCCCTGGCCCACGCGGTCACCACCTCGTCGTCACAGTCAGGACTGAAAGCGATATACAGCGACGAACGATAGAGCTCGATGGGAATCCTTCGCAGCGTGCCGGGCGCGATGTTCAATTGGCGGCTGTAGTAAGCCACTCCCGCATCGGTGTCGCCGACAATGATGCCGGTGCGCCCGGCGAGCAGCATGCGGTAGAGTAGCTTGCTCTCGGTTGCACTTTTGTCCAGGTTGTTGAAGCCCAGCGACTGCAGCATCGTGGGCACCAGGCCGGCATGTCGCGTGGTGACCTGCGGGGCGTGCAACAGTTGCTCCAGGGAGTTCACCGGCGGCGCACTGGCCAGTTGATAGGGGTGAATGGACTCTTCCACGATCGGGCCGACCCATTTGTAAAGTGGCTCGCGCTCCGCCGTGCGAAACAGGGAGTACATGATGGTCTTGTGCCGGGTCTTCAGTATCTGGGTGGCGCGCATACTGGGTTGCAGCAGCACCTCGAACTTATCCCCGGTCAGCGCCATGATGGCCCGGACAATTTCCGTGGTCATGCCGGTGAGCTGATTGTTTTCCTGGTAGTTGTACGGTGCCCACTCTTCAGTGACAACCTGATACTCCTCGGCGCCGACCCCAGTGCCAAGCAATAGACAGAGCAGCGCTGCAGCCGGTGTCGAATGTCTCACGTATTCTCCTGATGCTATTGAGCGCTCATGGTTGGACCTGGTTGAAAGGGTAATACAAGCATAGACCCAGACGCGTCTAACGGTTGAGTCCACGGCCAAAAGCAGCCCTCCCTCCCCTTAGCAACCCCTGCACCTTGGTGTAGGATCAGCGCAGATCGAATAGGGGCATGCCTGCCCGAGCACGTCCATTTCCGCCTTCCTCCATATGATCCCATCCCTATGAATCCAATCGATCCACTGGCATTTCAACGTATCATCACCACCCATGGAAAACTTGAGGGCGCGACGTATTTCGATGCTGAAGAAAGTCTCGTCCATGACGTCTTCGCTGACCGTATCGTCTTCCAGACCAACTATCTGGATCACAGCAGCTATGAAGTCGATCTTGTCGGGGGTGGAATACGGGTGCGCAAGACATGCCTGGATAACTACCAGCGCGGCCATAAGGCACAGGTGATCGATGATGATATGGCCGAAGACGATTGGAGCGAGCTGGGCAGCCTCTGGCAGCGCTTGAGCCAAGACCTGGACACCCAGGAACAAGGACCACAACTCGATGTGGCCGACACCCTGGCCGACCTGTTTTATTACCTGTTCGATGAGGCCCACGCGCAAGTACTCACTGAGAAAATCCCGGCCCCTACCGCACAGTGGGATTGGGCGTGGACGCAAGTTGCGTCAGCGCTCACCGAGGCCAATCAGTTGGCCGAGTTCGAATGGAAGGAGTGGTCGTCCCTAGGGGTTGATGCGGTCAATGCCCTGGCACCGTTACGGCAGTTGGACATTGAGATCCCCGCGCCTGACCGCAAAGCCATCGAAGACATTAACGCTGCCAACGACTGGGAGCGGGCGCTGCTTCAGTATTTCAACGTACAGCTCGATGCCCATGATTTGAAGTTGCTGGCCATCGGCACTCATTTCGATGAATACCAGGCTTTTGCCTGCCTGCCCATGAACGGCTTGGGCCTGGCCAATGCGCTGGAGATCATGGGTAAGCTGGGCATTGTCTATAAATATTAAATCTTAATGCCGCGATGTTTATGCGTGGCGCCCGGCTAACCCTCCTTTGAGTCTCGAAGCGACGACATGAAAATCTGTGATCAATGCACGTCCCTCATCCTTGACGACAACGCCGCTTGCCCGCGCTGCGCCGAGGAAATGAGGCATACGGTAGAGGCGCTCGCGCCAAGATCCCAGCCGTCGAAAGCGCCGAAAATCCTGAAATGGCTGCTGATCGGCTTTGTAGTCGCAGTACTGGCAGCCGTAGCGGCGGTCATGTGGATATTGCACTCGCTGGGGCCGATGCCTTCCTTTGGTTGATGGCTGCATGTACTTCCCAACTCACGGACGGATGAACACATGAAAACCACTATTGATCACCTCGTCGTCGTGGCGCCAGACCTCGATACCGGCTGTGCGTTCGTGACGGCTGCATTGGGCGTCGACCTTCAAGCGGGTGGCGCCCATTCCCGAATGGGCACCCATAACCGGCTGCTTCACCTGGGCCCAGGGCTGTACCTGGAAGTGATTACAGTAGACCCATCCGCCAAACGCCCGGATCGCCCGCGCTGGTTCGGCCTCGATCAATTGGGCCCTCAATCGCCGGCGCGCCTGGCGACCTGGGTGGCACGGACCGATGCTATCCATGTGGCTCGTGATGCGTGTCACAGCGTTGTCGGGGATGTTGAACCCATGACGAGGGGAACATTGAGTTGGCAAATAACCCTACCAACGGATGGCAGCCTGCCTATGGCCGGATCGGCCCCCACCCTCATTCAATGGGCGCCTGGACCTCACCCTGCGGACATGCTCCAGGACAAAGGCTGTTCGCTATTGGCACTGGATGTCTTTCATACGGATCCGGAAAAAATCGAAGCGCTCCTGACGGCCATGAACTTTTCTGGCCCGGTTCATCTTCATGCACTGCAAGCGCCTTCGGCACCCTATCTGCTTGCGCATATTCAAACACCCTATGGCCTGAAGACATTGCCGCTTTCAACCATGTAACCGTTTGAGGCGGCTTCGCCACCCAGCGGGAGCAAGCTCCCTCCCACGATTTGTTCGCCACGCCACCGAAGCGAAACGCAGGTATCTGTTATTCCCCATAGTTGCTATCGATACCATGCAGTTCTGCTCATCAGCCTCTCTCTCTAATCTGCCCACCAACGCGATCGACGACGATCGCAGCAGATCAAACCGCCCCTTATGGAGAGAGAAACGATGAACACATTCAACCGCACCCTGGCCGTCGCAACACTGGCATTGGCAACCCTCAACGCCGAGGCAGCATCGCCTGTCCAGGCCGCTGCGAGCGTGTCCGCTGTCGGCAGTGTGATCCAGTCCGCCAGCTATATCACCACCAAGGATGGCGTACAGCTTTACTACAAGGACTGGGGTCCGAGGAATGGCCAGGTGGTGACCTTCAGCCACGGCTGGCCGCTGGACTCGGACAGTTGGGAAGCGCAGATGATGTTCCTCGCCTCGAAGGGTTATCGCGTAGTCGCCCACGATCGTCGCGGCCACGGTCGCTCCAGCCAGCCTTGGGAAGGCAATGACATGGATCACTACGCCGACGACCTGGCGGCAGTCATCGAAACGCTGGACCTGAAGGATGTGACCCTGGTTGGTTTCTCGACGGGGGGCGGTGAAGTGGCACGCTATATCGGTCGGCACGGCACCGGTCGGGTGAAAAAAGCCGTCCTGGTTTCCTCGGTACCACCGTTGATGCTCAAGACCGAAACCAACCCCGGCGGCCTGCCCATCGAGGTGTTTGACGGCCTGCGCAAGGCGTCCCTGGAAAACCGCTCGCAGCTGTACCTGGACATCGCCTCGGGCCCGTTCTTTGGCTACAACCGCAAGGGTGCCAAGCCGTCCCAAGGCCTGATTCAATCCTTCTGGGCGCAGGGCATGATGGGTGGCAGCAAGAATACCTATGATTCCATCGCCGCGTTTTCGGCCACTGACTTTCGCGGTGACTTGAAGAAATTCGACGTGCCGACCCTGGTCATCCATGGCGACGACGATCAGATCGTGCCTATCGATGCTTCAGGCCGGGCTTCGGCGGCGCTGATCAAGGGCGCTCGACTGATCGTCTACCCTGGCGCCCCGCATGGCTTGACCGAGACGCATAAGGACCGTCTTAACCAGGACCTGCTGAAGTTCCTCCAGGAATAAAGCAAACCCCTGCCCTGTGGGAGCGAGCTTGCTCGCGATAGCGGAGTGTCAGTCAGCATTTATGTTTCTGACACACCGCCATCGCGAGCAAGCTCGCTCCCACATTTGCTCGGGTGGAACCATGCTGCCATCAATGCCGCAACAGTTTACGCAGCGGAATCTCGTCCTTGCGCACAGGGGATTTGATGACGATGTAGCTGAAGTACTTGGAGATGCCGATGTTCTTGTCCAGCAAACTTTCCATCACATCCTGATAATCCTGGATGCTGCGGGTCATGAAGCGCACCAGATAGTCGTAGCCGCCGCTGATCAGGTGACATTCGAGCACTTCATCCACCAGGCGGATGTTGGATTCGAATTTGGCAAAGTCCTCACGCTTGTGGTCACTCAAGGTGACTTCAGTGAAGACCGTTACCGAATCGGTAATCTTGGCCAGGTTCAGATGGGCCTTGTAACTGGAGATATACCCCAACGATTCCAGCCGCTTGACCCGCTGCAAGCATGGGCTGGCGGACAGGCCGACGGCATCGGCCAGGCTGACGTTGGTCATGCGACCGTCTTTTTGAAGCTCTACCAAAATGCTGATGTCGATCCGGTCCAGTTTCGCTAAACCTTCCATCGCATACCTCTTGCCTGCCGTTCGTAAGACAATCTTCTAACAAAATCAGCGTCGTAAAGACAGCTGATGCTGAGCCACCAGATCAGCCATGCTGTTGATGCAATAATCCGCCGCACAGGGCGTGGACGGGTTTTCGCTGCTGCGGCAGATCAGGCAAACCGCCCCGACCTCCCGTGGACGGGCGCCCGGACGGGTTATCTGTAGAATAGCTTCGGCATCCAGATCGTTGCTCAGCAACCAATCGTGATCCTGCAACGGGTCGCTCGCCAGGGAAATGAAATCATCCGGCTCGATGCCCAGGCGCTCGCACAAGGCGCCTCGGTCCTCGGCATCACGATCGCCCAGCACCAGCAGGCGATAGAATTTGCGCAGGTAGAGCATCGCCCCCGGCGCATCCTCGAACAGCGTCCAGCCGGCAGCCGAGCGAGCGAAACTCATGCCCTCCTCCCAACTGACCTTGAGCTTCCAGCGTTCGGCCAATTGGCGGTGGGCGAAACACAGCAATCCGCTGAAGCCCAGTTCGCCGAAGCGTGGGTACAGGGCCTGCAAAACCTCGTCGAACTCGGCCAGCACCTGCGCTTTGTCCGGTGGATTGCCATGGTTTTCCAATAGCGGCTGCAAGGCCGCCCAGACGCCGGAGTCGCGATCCACCAGAACCTCATCGCAGTCGATCAACAACGCTCGATATTCAGTCAGCCTCATGGGTAAAGCCTCCGATGATGTCCATCAATTCACGCTCCATTAATGGCGTGGGCGCTTGCCTTGGCAAACGCCCCGAACGCCAGGCGTTTCAGCCCGTGACCCGGGCCAGTGCAGCGTCGAGAATCTGCAACGCTTCGTCAATCTGCGCTTCGCTGGTCACCAGCGGCGCCAGGAAGCGCAGCACGTTGCGGTAGACCCCGCACTTGATCACCAACAAGCCACCGGCGCGGGCTTCGTCGATCAAGCGTTGGTTCAGGTCGGCATCCGGCGTGCGTGCGTCATCATGCTTGATCAGCTCAATCGCGAGCATGAAACCGCTGCCACGCACGTCACCAATCTGCGGGTATCGGGCTTGCAGGCGCAACAGGCCCTGGCGCAGGCGCTCGCCCAGGGCTTCGCCGCGAGCCAGCAGTTGTTCTTGCTCGTAGGCCTCAATCACCGCCAGCGCCGCCGCACAGGACAGCGCGTTACCGCCGTAGGTACCGCCCAGGCCACCGGGCAACGGTGCATCCATGATCTGGGCCTTGCCAACCACACCGGACAGCGGCAGGCCACCGGCGAGGCTTTTGGCGACGGTGACCAGGTCCGGTTGGATGCCAGCATGCTGGAAACCGAACCATTTGCCGGTGCGACCGAAACCGGTCTGGATTTCATCGAGGATCAGCACGATGCCGTGCTTCTGGGTCAGGGTACGCAGGCCTTGAAGAAACTCGGCCGGTGCCGAAAGGAAACCGCCATCGCCCTGCACCGGCTCGATGATGATTGCCGCAACCCGTTCAGGCGCCACTTGGGTCGCCAATAGTTCGTCCAAGGCCTGGAGCGCCATTTCGCTGGTGACACCGCGATAGGCATTCGGATACGGGGTATGGAAGACCTCCGGCGCGAACGGGCCGAAATTCTGCTTGTAGGGTTGGCTCATCCCCGTGAGGGTGGTGCCGAGCAAAGTCCGACCGTGGAACCCGCCGCGAAAGGCGATCACCGCCGAGCGGTTGGTGTGGGCACGGGCAATCTTCACGGCGTTTTCCACCGCTTCGGCGCCGGAGGTGAAAAAGGCTGCTTTGTAGTGCTCCTGGCCGCCGATCATTTCGCACAGCCGCTGGGCCAGGTCCAGATAGGGCTTGTAGGCCACGACCTGGAAGCAGGCATGGGAGACTTTCTGCAATTGAGCCTGCACCGCCGCAACCACCTTGGGATGATTGTGGCCGATGTTCAACACACCGATGCCGCCGACGAAATCCAGGTAGCGCTTGCCGTCCACATCCCACAGTTCCGAGCCTTGGGCCCTGTCGATGACCAGCGGGTGTGCGGTGACCAGACCACGTGGCACGAATTGATCACGCTGACGGAGCAGACTTGGAGTTTCTTCGACTTTACTGTTCATGGCATTTCCCATCGTGAGCCTCGCACCCAGGAAGCGGCTGCGGTGTGTTCACAGGTTAAGGGTTCGACGCGATTGTCTAAGCCGAACTTGGCCGCTGAGAAATCCGGATCGACTGTTTACACCCCGGCAAACAGCAGAATCCTCCAGCGACCTCCCGGCCCGAGGAATCTGCTGGGAGGGGTACCTTACAACGCAGCGTGATGCTTCTATACGGGCGCTTTCGACAGATCCTGCTCTGGCGTTGAGGCATCCTAGGTATTCCTCAATTCAGGCGAGAAGTGCTCCATGGCCCTGCTTTATAAAGCTGATCCGGTACGCGGCGAACACTGGCGGCGCCTGTTCGCCGAACACGCGCCGGATATCCAGTGGCGTGCCTGGCCGGACATCGGCGACCCGCGGGAGATTCGTTACCTGGCGGCCTGGCAGGCACCGGACGACATCGAAACGTTATTGCCAAACCTGGAGGTGCTGTTCGCCCTGTCAGCCGGTGTCGATCAGCTCGACCTCGCTCGCTTGCCAACCACGCTGCCAGTGGTGCGCTTGCTTGACCCGGGCATCAGCCAAGGCATGTGCGAGTACGCCAGTTTCGCCGTGCTCAGCCTGCACCGGGACATGTTGCGCTATCGCCAGCAACAGGCCGAACGGTGCTGGCAAGCACACCGCTTGGTGCCCGCGCAGCAGCGTCGGGTCGGCGTCATGGGCCTGGGTTTGCAGGCGCGACAGATACTCGCCACCTTGAAGACATTTGGCTTTGCCTTGTCGGGTTGGGCTCGCAGCGAGCATCACATTGACGGGGTGGAGTGCTTTGCCGGTGACGAGCAATTGCCGGCCTTTCTCGGCCAGTGCGACATAGTGCTGTGTGTCCTGCCGTTGACCGAGCACACCCGGGGGATTCTCGACCGCCAACTGTTCCAGCAACTGCCCAAGGGCGCGGCCTTGGTCAACATGGGCCGGGGTGGGCACCTGGTAGAGGCGGATCTGCTGGAAGCGCTTGCCGAGGGCCAACTCAGCGCGGCGGTGCTCGATGTACTGGAGCAGGAACCGGCGCCCGCGGACCACCCGTTCTGGCAACATCCGCAGATCCTGCTGACACCGCACATCGCGGCAATGACCCAACCCGAGAGCGCATTTGGCGTGTTGCTGGAGAACATCCGCCGGCATCAGCGGGGTGAGGCGATGCTGGGGTTGGTTGACCGTGAGCGCAGCTATTGAGCCCTCGGTGGCCGTTGGTTTCGATCTGAACGGCGAAAAACCGAGCCGGTATTTACTGCTGGCCAAACGTCTGATTTGAGCAAGAAATGTGGCCGGCAGAGCCGTTGCTTACGGAAGATACCGAATCGATTTTCCGCGCTTGCCAGGCCCGATTGCAGGTGAGATACAAAGACTTTCAACGCACAAAACCATCCGGTTTCGTCCCTTATTTTATGGTGATCTGCCATGTCCATTTCGCAACGCCCTACATACTTCTATCGCGCCATGACAGCCACCGACGTGCCAGCAGCCCATGCCTTGTCCGTGCAGTTGAAATGGCCTCATCGCCTGGAAGACTGGGCGATGTTGCAACGTGTCGCCCAGGGTTTTGTCGTGGAAGACCAGGGCCGTTTGATCGGAACGGCGTTCACCTGCGCCCAAGGGGACTACGCCACCATCGGCCTGGTGATTGTCGACGATGAGTACCAGGGCCAGGGGATCGGTCGCAAACTGATGGAACTGGCGATCGAGGCATGCGGCGCGCGGACCGCCGTGCTCAATGCGACGCTGGCCGGTGCCCCGCTGTATGCCAGCCAGGGGTTCGTTGATTTTGGGCATATCCAGCAGCACCAAGGGCAAGCGCGGGTGCCGGCTCCACAAGAACTGGCCGCCGGCGAACACTGCCGCGTGCTGGGCGAAGCCGATCACGCCGAGTTGATCAAACTGGCCAATGCCGGTAGCGGGCTGGAACGGACCGCCGTGCTCAATGACCTGTTCGGCGTCGTTGAACATTCAGTGGGGATCGAGCGAGACGGGCACCTGTGCGCCTTCGCCCTGCTGCGCCCCTTCGGCCGTGGCCGCTGCATCGGCCCGGTCATCGCCCAGAACCTGGAACAGGCCCGGCACTTGATCGCCGTGCTGCTGGCCGAAGTGCCGGACGCATTCGTTCGCATCGACATTCCCTCAAACAGTGGCCTGGCGCCTTGGTTGGAAGAGGTCGGGCTCAAACAGGTCGACACCGTCGCCCAGATGGCCCGTGGCACCCCGCCAGCGGCCAGCGGTGCGGTGCGGCAATTCGCGCCGGTGACCCAGGCCATTGGCTGAAAAACCGTCTTGATCAACGCTTCCCTGGAGAATCACCTTCATGCTCGAACCCACAGCAGTGTTGCTGGCACACGCCGATGGCCGTCTCGCCTCGACCTCATTCACCCCCGGCTCGCTGGCGGCCAACGATCCGTTCGACAGGCTCATCGCCTACACCGGGGCGGATGGCATCGCCGCCGGCGTGGTCCGGGGGAACGGGCAGTTCAGCGTCGATGAATACCCGTTCAGCGAAACGATCGTGGTGCATGCCGGCGCGGTGACGTTGCGCAGCCAGGCGCAAACGCTGCAGCTCAAGCCGGGTGAAAGCGCGGTGATCGGCCGGGGGACGGCGCTTGAGGTCGAGGCGCAGGCGGAGTCTCTCTGGGCTTTCTGCGCCGACACCCAACTTGTCGAAGAACGTCATCCCGGGCTCGCGGCACTCCCCGCCCACACCCTGCTCTCGCCCTCTGCGCCACCGGACGACGAGATCCTGCTGAGCCCGTCGCCACAATGTCGTTCCCACAATCTGTTTGTCGAAGAGGCGAGCAACCTGCGCATCGGCATCTGGGACTCGACGCCCTACACCCGCCGGTCACGACCGCACAGACTGCACGAATTGATGCACCTGCTCGAAGGCAGCGTCACCCTGCAAGCCGCCGATGGCACCGGCCTGACGGTCAACACTGGCGATACGGTGTTCGTGCCCCTGAATGCGCCGTGTGCCTGGAAGAGCAGCGTTTATGTGCGCAAGGTCTACGTCGTCAAGTAATCCGGTGTACGACAGTCACACCGCTATCGCGAGCAGGCTCGCTCCCACAGTGGACCTGCGCCAGCCGCAAAACCGAAGGGCGCCCCAGATCAAATGTGGGAGCGAGCCTGCTCGCGATGGCGGCGGCACATCCAACATCATTGCAAGCTGATCCGCCGCTATCGCGAGCAAGCTCGCTCCCACAGGGGACCTGCGCCAGCCGCAAAACCGAAGGGCGCCCCAGATCAAATGTGGGAGCGAGCCTGCTCGCGAAGACGGCGGCACATCCAACATCATCGCAAGCTGATCCACCGCTATCGCGAGCAAGCTCGCTCCCACAGGGGACCTGCGCCAGCCGCAAAACCGAAGGGCGCCCCAGATCAAATGTGGGAGCGAGCCTGCTCGCGAAGACGGCGGCACATCCAACACCATCGCAAGCAGACCCAACGCTATCGCGAGCAAGCTCGCTCCCACAGGGGACCTGCGCCAGCCGCAAAACCGAAGGGCGCCCCAGATCAAATGTGGGAGCGAGCTTGCTCGCGATGGCGGCGGCACATCCAACATCATTGCAAGCTGATCCGCCGCTATCGCGAGCAAGCTCGCTCCCACAGGGGACCTGCGCCAGCCGCAAAACCGAAGGGCGCCCCAGATCAAATGTGGGAGCGAGCCTGCTCGCGAAGACGGCGGCACATCCAACACCATCGCAAACAGACCCAACGCTATCGCGAGCAAGCTCGCTCCCACAGGGGACCTGCGCCAGCCGCAAAACCGAAGGGCGCCCCAGATCAAATGTGGGAGCGAGCCTGCTCGCGATGGCGGCGGCACATCCAACATCATCGCAAGCAGACCCAACGCTATCGCGAGCAAGCTCGCTTCCACAGTGGACCTTCGCCAGCCGCAAAACCGAAGGGCGCCCCAGATCAAATGTGGGAGCGAGCTTGCTCGCGATGGCGGAGGCACATCCAACATCATTGCAAGCTGATCCGCCGCTATCGCGAGCAAGCTCGCTCCCACAGGGGAACCATGGTGGATATGATCTGGCGGCAAAAAAAAGCCCGCAGTGTGAGCGGGCAAAAAGTGTCACAGGTTTGTCCGGCGTCCCTGCCGGGTTAAGCCTCAAAGTGCTGCGGCGATCGCACGGCCAACATCCTGGGTCGAGCCCTGTCCACCCAGATCGGGGGTGATGGGGCCTTCGGCGATTACTTGTTCGATGGCCTTGAGAATCCCATCATGGGCCGCGCGATAACGCTCATCGCCGTTCCCCAAAAAATCCAGCATCAAGGCACCGGACCAGATCATCGCGATCGGGTTGGCGATGTTCTGCCCGTAGATATCCGGCGCTGAGCCATGCACCGGCTCGAACAACGACGGGAAGCGCCGCAGCGGATCGAGGTTGGCCGACGGGGCGATGCCGATAGTGCCGGCGCAGGCCGGGCCCAGGTCAGAGAGAATGTCGCCGAACAGGTTCGACGCCACCACCACATCGAAGCGATCCGGCTGCAACACGAAACGCGCGCAGAGGATGTCGATGTGTTGCTTGTCCCACTTCACCTCCGGGTACTGCTCGGCCATCAATGCCGTGCGCTCGTCCCAGTAAGGCATGCTGATGGAGATACCGTTGGATTTGGTCGCTGCGGTCAGACGTTTGCGCGGTCGGGTCTGGGCCAGGTCGAAGGCGAACTTGAGGATCCGGTCGACCCCGCGCCGGGTGAACACCGACTCCTGGAGCACGAACTCATGCTCGGTGCCTTCGAACATCTTGCCGCCGACCGAGGAGTATTCGCCCTCGGTGTTCTCGCGGATCACCACGAAGTCGATGTCCCCTGCTTCGCGTCCAGCCAACGGGCACGGCACGCCTGGGAACAGGCGCACCGGACGAATATTCACGTACTGATCGAAGTCGCGGCGGAACTTGAGCAACGAGCCCCACAGGGAGATGTGATCGGGCACCTTGTCCGGCCAGCCCACGGCGCCGAAGTAGATCGCGTCGAAGCCCTTGAGCTGTTCGAACCAGTCCGCGGGCATCATCTGCCCGTGCTCCAGGTAGTAATCGCAGTGGGCCCAATCGAGCACTTCGATGTCCAGCGACAGCTGCCACTTTTTCGCGGCCTGCTCCAGCACTCGCAGCCCTTCCGGCAGGACTTCCTTGCCGATACCATCGCCGGCAATGGCGGCGATTCGAAATGGTTTGCTCATCAAGCGTACCTCCCTAATGTCTGTTCAAACGCTGGCCGCATCACAGCCCACCGATGTGGAAGGCTTTGACTTCAAGGTATTCGTCCAGGCCGTATTTGCTGCCCTCGCGTCCCAGGCCCGACTGTTTGATGCCGCCGAACGGGGCGACTTCCATGGAGATCAGCCCGGTGTTGAGACCGACCATGCCGAACTCCAGCGCCTCTCCGAAGCGCCATGAACGGCGCAGGTCCTGGGTGAAGTAATAAGCGCCCAGGCCATACGGCGTGGCATTGGCCAGGGCCAGTGCCTGCTCCTCGGTAGTAAAGCGCATCAGCGGCGCAACCGGGCCGAAGGTTTCTTCGTTGGCCAGCAGCATTCCGGCGTGGGCCTCGCCCAGCACCGTTGGCTCGACAAATTGACTGTCGCCCTCGGGAACACCACCACAGAGCAGACGCGCGCCCTGACTCAACGCATCGTCGATATGCCGGGCGACTTTGTTCACTGCAGCCAGGTTGATCAGCGGACCGATCGTCACCCCAGCCTCCAGGCCGTTGCCGACCTTGAGCTTGCCCACCTCCTCCACCAGGCGCTCGGCGAAGCGTTGGTAGATGCCGTCCTGCACCAGGATGCGGTTGGCGCAGACGCAGGTCTGGCCGGCGTTGCGAAACTTGCTGAGCATGATCCCGGCCACCGCCTGCTCCAGGTCCGCGTCGTCGAACACAATGAACGGCGCATTGCCGCCCAGCTCCAGGCTCAAGCGCTTGATGTGTTCGGCGCTCTGACGCATTAGCAGCCGCCCGACAGCAGTGGAGCCGGTGAAGGAAATCTTGCGCACCGTCGGGTTGCCAGTCAGCTCTTCGCCGATGCCGGCCGGCAGGCCAGTGACAACGTTGAACACCCCGGCAGGAATCCCGACCCGCTCGGCCAGCACCGCCAGCGCCAGGGCCGACAAAGGCGTCAGGTCGGAGGGTTTGACGATGACCGGGCAGCCCGCCGCCAAGGCCGGCGCGCACTTGCGGGTGATCATCGCATTGGGGAAATTCCACGGGGTGATCGCCGCACAAACACCAACCGGTTGCTTGAGCGTGAGCAGGCGACGGTCGCCGCTGGGCGCCGGGATGGTTTCGCCATAAACCCGCCGGGCTTCTTCGGCAAACCATTTGGCGAAGCCGGCTCCATAGCGGATTTCGCCTTTGGCTTCGTTCAGCGGCTTGCCTTGCTCCCGGGTCATGATCAGCGCCAGGTCGTCGAGGTTGTCGATCATGGCCTGGTACCAACGCTCCAGCAGCGCCGCACGCTCAGCCGCCGGCCGCGCTCGCCAGGCCGGCCAGGCACGCTCGGCCGCCTCGATGGCGCGGCGGGTTTCCACGCCTTGCAGGGCCGGCACCCGGGCCAATACTTCACCGGTCGCCGGGTCGATGACATCCAGGGTGGCCGCGCTATCGGCGCCGATCCACTGACCATCGATGTAAGCGAGTTCTGCCAACAGGCTGGGGTCTTTCAATTGATTCTTGAGCATGGTCGCGTCCTGTTCCGAGGTGATTCCAGTCTAAGGAGATGCCACGGGGCAGGATGCTGAAAGCGGGGTTTGGGCAGTGTTGGATGCTGAAATTTGCGGGGAAGCAGCAGGCTCTACTGAGTGGCTCAGCTCGCTCCTGCCCCCCTGTGGGAGCGAGCTTGCTCGCGATAGCGGTGGGTCAGTTGATGCCAATGTTGACTGTGCCGTCGTCATCGCGAGCAAGCTCGCTCCCACAGGGGCTGTGTATGGCTTGGGGCCGGTCAGATTTTCAAAGAGCCCAGCACCCCTTCCAAAAACCGCTCCCCCGCGTCCATCTGGCTGATTTCGATGAACTCGTCAGGCTTGTGCGCCTGTTCGATGGAGCCCGGGCCACAAACCACCACGGGTACATCCAGGCGCTGCTTGAACAGGCCGCCTTCGGTGCCGAAAGAGACCTTGGCAGTGCCGGTGTCGGGGGCGGCGAAGTTCTTCAGGAAGCGCACCGCCTCGACGCTCGGATGGGTATCCAGGCCCGGGTAGACGTTCAGGGTTTCGATCTCGATGTCCGCCACGCTGGAGAGTTTTTTCGCCTCGCGCACGATCACTTCGGCCTGCTCGCGCAGCTGTTCCAGGAACGAGTCCAGATCATCGGCCGGCAAGTTGCGCACTTCAAAATCCAGGGTGCACAGGTTCGGTACGATGTTCAGCGCCTTGCCACCGACGATCTGCCCGACGTGCACGGTGCTGTAGGGTACGTCGTAATCCAGGTCCTGGGCGCCCTGCTCCTGCAATTGCTGTTGGCTCTGGCGCAATGCCGCGATGAAATCGCAGGCCACATGAATCGCATTGACCGAGCGCGGCGCCAACGACGAGTGGGCCTCCAAACCGCGACAGTAAGTACGGTAGGACCCCTTGCCCTTGTGGCCAAGCACGAACTGCATGTTGGTCGGCTCGCCGATCACGCACAGAAACGGCCGCACCGGCGCCAGGTGCAGCACATCGAGCAAACGCCGCACCCCCACGCAACCGATCTCTTCATCATGGGAGAGTGCCAATTGCAGTGGCCGGTTCAAGGAATGGTCGGCGGCATCGAGCATGGCGTCGATGGCCAACGCAATGAACCCTTTCATGTCACAACTGCCACGCCCATAGACCCGCCCGTCTCGCACGGTCGCCTGGAACGCCGGGACCGTCCACGCCTGCCCCGCCGCCGGCACCACGTCGGTATGCCCGGACAACAGAATCCCCGGCAGCTCACGCGGACCGGTGCTGGCGAACAGGTTGGCCTTCTTGCCGCTTTCATCCTTGACGATCAGCGACTCGATGCCCTTGCTCAGCAACAGCTCGCGCACGTATTCGATCAAGGCCAGGTTCGATTCTGATGAGACCGTTTCAAACGCCAGCAGGCGTTCGAAAATGGCTAGCACGCGGGGTTTCATGAGGCTTTGCTCCGTTGCTCGGCAGAAGGGGCGAACCGGCGAATGGAGAACGGCTCAATCGACGTGCTGGTGCTGCCGGTGCTGATCAGCTCAGCCATGACATCACCGACGCCCGGGCCGAGCTGAAAGCCATGCCCGCAGAAACCAAACGCATAGTACAAGCCGTCGACGTTGCCACTGGGCCCCATCACCGGCAAGGAATCCGGCAGGTAGCCTTCGATGCCGCTCCACACGCGGATGATGTTCAGGTTACCGACCCCCGGCAGCAGCCGACGCATCTGGTCCAGTTGATTGAGGATGCTGCGCGGCTCGACATAGGCCCGGCGGTTGAGCATGTCCGGCTTGCTGCGATAGCCGCCGCCGATAACGATATTGCCCCGGGGAATCTGGCGGAAATAGATCACCTCTTCAGGAATTTTGGTGTACACCCCGATCACCGTTGGCAAGGCATATGGCACCGGTTCAGTAACGGCCATCTGTGGACCGTTGGTGTCCAGCGGCACCGGTTCGCCAAACTGTGCCGAGAGCTTCTGGCCCCAAGCGCCTGCAGTAATCAGCAACTGAGCGGCGCCGAACTGGCGGCCATCGGTGGTGCTGATGCTGAAGCCGTCACCGACCTTCTGCACCTCGGCCACTTCACAACGCTCCTCGATGCGTGCGCCGAGCCGTCGGGCCGCCCGGGCAAACGCCGGGGCCGCCAGACGCGGGTTGGCGTGACCGTCGTGCGGCGCATAGGAGCCGCCCTTGACGTCCTTGCCAAGGAACGGAAAACGCGCGTGTAGTTCGCTGCCGCGATAGATCTGCAAGTCCAGCTGCGCCGCTTCCGGTGCCGCTGCGTAAGCCTCGAGCTCGGGTATTTCGTCTTCGCGATAGCACACGCGCATGTGCCCGCTGGCGATGAATTCCAGGTCGTCATCGATCAGCTCCGGCAGGCGTTTCCATAGCGCCCAGGAGCGGTTCGCCAACTCCAGTTGCCCGAGGAAACGCCCCTGGCGCCGGACGTTGCCAAAGTTCACGCCGCTGGCGTACTGACCGATCTGGTCACGCTCCAGCAGGATCACCGATTGCCCCCGCTGACGCAGGAAAAACGCCGCCGCCGAGCCCATCAGGCCGCCACCGACGATCACCACATCGGCTTTATTCACCGTCATGGCGCCACCTCCCGGGTGAGCATCGAAAGCGGTTTGACCGGTGCCTGACCGCGCTGGCGTCCCACCTCTTGCACTTGGACACCCGCTGCGGCGGCAATCACTTCAGCCCCGGCCTGGGAGCAGTAACGCCCCTGGCAACGGCCCATGCCGACCCGACTGAAAGCCTTGGCCCGGTTGACTTCACAAGCGCCCTTTTCACTGACGGTGCGACGCAACTCACCGGCACTGATCATCTCGCAGCGGCAAACAATGGCCTCGTCCGGCAAGGCCTTGGCTTGCGCGGCGGGCCAGGGAAACGCCTGGGCCAGGCCGAGGCGAAACGCATCCATTACCCTGAGCGCCTGGCGCTGCTCGGCGACCTGCGCAGCGTCCACCGGTTGCTGCAAATCGCGCAACAAGGCCAGGGCGACCAGCCGCCCGGCGTGCTCGGCGGCATCAGCGCCACGGATCTTCGAACCATCTCCGGCAGCGTAGACACCGCTGACCGAGGTCCGGCCCTCTTCGTCCACGTCCAGCCACCATTGCCCTGAAGCCTCGTCGAAACGCATGCGACAACCTGCCAGGTCAGCCAGTTGGGTTTCCGGACGCAAGTGATAACCCAGCGCCACCGCGTCGCACGCCACCGTCAAGGTTTCCCCGTTCGCGGTGCGTACTCGTACGCCACTGACACCGGTGACCGCCTCACCGAGCACTTGCAGGGGCGAAATGCCCAGGTGGACCGGGATCTTCGCCCGATACAACTGGGCCAACAGCTTCATGCCGGTGAACAGCAATCCCGGACGCGACATGAGTTTGGGCAAGGCTCTGATACGCTGGCTCAACGGCGAAGTGTCCAGCACCGCTGCAACATTGGCCCCGGCTTTTACGTATTGGCTGGCAACGAGGTACAGCAACGGCCCGCTGCCCATGAACACCACGCGGTGGCCGATGGAAACCGCCTGGGCCTTGAGCGCAATCTGGGCCCCGCCGAGGCTGTAGGTGCCGCCCAGTTGCCAACCTTCGATCGGCATCAGGCGGTCGGTGGCCCCCGTACAGAGGATCAGTGCGTCATAGTCCACCGTCGTGTGCCGTCCCTGGCTGACGCAGCACAGCTGCCCGGGCGTCAGGTTCCACACCAGCGTATCGGGGCGGTAGTCGATCTGTGGGCGCAGGCGATCGAAGCTTTCGTGCAGGTCCCGGGCCTTGTCTGCCTCAGTGCCGTACAGCGTCGTGTAGCTGCGGGTGAACCCTTCAGGTTGACGCCGGTAGATCTGCCCGCCATCGCGACGATTTTCGTCGATCAGGATCGGCTTGAAGCCCGCCGCCACCAAGGTCTGGGCACAACGGATGCCGGCCGGCCCGGCGCCTACGATGACTATCCGCGCAGTGGCCATATTGCCTCCGGTTGCCGAGTGATGATGTCCAGCCCTTCGCGTACTTCATTGGAGCAGGCCCGCAGGCGTTCGCCGCTGCGGGTCCAGACCCAGCAATCCTGGCAGGCGCCCATCAGGCAGAAGCCGGCGCGGCTGCCCGGATCGAATTCCGATTGGCGCAACGCCGGGCCATGGGTCAGCAACGCTACCATCAGCGTGTCGCCCTGCAGCGCCTCGATGGGCACGCCATCGACCTTCAATTTGACGATAGGCCGGCCCTGTTCGGCCAGCCTCACGAAACGCCCGTTCATGCGTAGGCTCCCACGATCATGCTGTTTGAATCCTGTTGGCTCTTGAGCAGCTCGGCGCTGTCGTGATGACAGAGCACTTCACTGCCACCGTCGAGGGTGCGCCGAGGCGGCGCAATGAGGTTACACACACCGTCGACCCGCACCGGACAGCGGCTGAGGAAGGTGCACAAGCCCGGCACGTCGGCCCTTGCACCCAACGCAGGCAGGCTGCCGCAAGTCGTGGCGCCACAGGTTTCCAGCCAGCCCTGGCGCAACTCCGGCACCGAGTGGATCAACAGGTCGGTGTAGGGATGGAACGGCGCCTGGGCGAACGATTGTCGTGCCCCCGCCTGGACCTTGCGGCCGCTGTACATCACCACGATGTCGTCGCACAGCGCCCGCACCGTGGAGATGTCGTGGCTGATGAACAGGTAGGACACCCCCAGTTGCTGGCGCAGGTCGCGCAGCAGTTCGAGAATTGCCGCGCCGACCACGGTATCCAGGGCCGAAGTCACTTCATCGCACAAAATCAAATCCGGCTTGGCCGCCAGCGCCCGGGCCAGGTTGACCCGCTGCTTCTGCCCACCGGAGAGTTCGCTCGGGCGGCGCTCGGCCAGCTCCCGAGGCAAACGAACGAGGTCCAGCAGCTCGCCGATACGCTCGCGCAACGCCGCACCCTTGAGGCCGAAATACATCTTCAGTGGCCGGCTCAGGATGGTGCTGATGCTGTGCATCGGGTTCAGCGCGGTGTCGGCGTTCTGGAACACCATCTGGATGCGCCGGAACTGTTCGTCCGTACGTTCAGACAGGCTGCCACCCAGTGGCTGACCATCAAAGGTCAACCCACCGAGGGCCGGGGTCAACAGCCCCGCCACCACCCGCGCCAGGGTCGACTTCCCCGAGCCCGATTCGCCAATCACGCCAATGGCCTGGCCCCGGCGTACGGTCAGGTCGATGTCTTCCAGCACCCGGATCGCCGGCATGCCATGCTGGTTCTTGTTGCCGTAGCCGGCGGTCAAACCCTGGATGGTCAGCAATGGCGTGTCTTCGGCTACGCCGCAAGGCGGGCGAATCGTCGTATCCGGCCGCGCCGCCGCCAGCAGGCTGCGGGTATAGGCGTGGGCCGGACCTTTGAGCAGCGATGCGGTGGCATTGTGTTCGAAGATCTGCCCGCCGTTGAGCACCACGATCTGGTCGGCCATCTGTGCAACCACGGCCAGGTCGTGGGACACGTAGACCGCCGTCGCGCCACGTTCGCGCACCACGCGCTTGAAGGCACGCAGCACGTCGATCTGGGTGGTCACATCGAGGGCCGTGGTCGGCTCATCGAGCACCACCAGCAGCGGATCGCTGATCAGCGCCATGGCCGCCATCACCCGCTGCAACTGTCCGCCGGAGACTTGATGGGGATAGCGCCGACCGATGCGCTCGGGATTTGGCAACGCCAGGTCGCGAAACAGTTCGATGGCCTTGGCCTCAAGCGTCGCCCGATTGCCCAGGCCGTGGATCAGCGCACCTTCCACCACTTGGTCGATGAGCCTTTTGGCCGGGTTGAATGCAGCAGCGGCGCTTTGGGCGATGTACGACACACGGTTGCCGCGCAGGCCTTGCAGCTCGCCTTCGCTCAACGCCAGCATGTCGTGCTCGCCGACCTGCACCACGCCACCGGCCAGGCGGCAACCGCGCCGGGCATAACCGAGCAATGCCAGGGCGATGGTGGTCTTGCCGGAGCCAGACTCGCCGATCAGTGCCAGTACCTCACCCTTCTCCAGAGAGAAGCTCACGCCCTTGACGATCTCCACCTCGCCACGCTCGCCGCCGGCGACCACGCGCAAATTCTCGACTCGGATCAATTCGCTCATCTCAATGACCTCCCGTACGTCGATTACGCCGCGAAGACAGGCGGTCGATAAACAGATTGACGCCGATGGTCAGGGTGCCAATGGCCAGGGCCGGAATCACAATGGCCGGTGCCCCCTGGTTGAGGCCGCCGATGTTTTCGCGCACCAGCGAACCCAGATCGGCGTCCGGCGGTTGCACACCCAGGCCAAGGAAGCTCATGCCGCTGAGCAGCAGCACGATGAAACCGAAGCGCAGGCCCAAGTCAGCCAGCACCGGGTTGAGCATGTTCGGCAAAATTTCCACGCACGCGATGTACAACCGCCGTTCACCCCGGGTACGGGCCACTTGCACGTATTCCAGAGCCTCGATGTTCACCGCCATGCTGCGCGCGATCCGGAACGCGCCCGGCGTGTAACTCAACACGGCCGTACACACCAGCAACGTCACCGACGAACCAAACGCCGAGACCATGATCAGCGCCAGCATCTTGCTCGGGATCGAAATGAAGGCGTCCATCAGGCGACTGATCAACTCATCCAGCCATTTCGGTGAAACCACCGACAGCAGTGCGCAACTGGTCCCAAGCCCGCTGGACAAGACCGCGGCCACCAGCGCCAGGCCCACGGTGAACTGTGCGCCGACCAGAATCCGACTGAGCATGTCGCGGCCCAGGTAATCGGTGCCCAACGGGTAAGCGGCGCTGAAGCTGTCGAAAACAGTGTCGGAAACCACTTCGCCCACCGGGTGTGGTGCCAGCCACGGGCCGAAGACCGCCACCAGCAACCAGACTGCACACAGCGCGGCGCCGACCAGTCCAAGCCAGGACGAGCCGTGAGCATCTTTGCCCAATGCCAGAGCGACCGCCGCGGTCGGGGGTTTCACAATGGGATTGTTCATTGGTTTCTCAGCCTCGGGTTGGAAAGGATCGCGCACAGATCGGCAATCAGCACCAACGTCAGGTACGCCGTGCAAAACAGCATGGTGCAGGCCTGGACCAGTGCCATGTCGCGGTTCGTCACCGCATCGACCATCAGGCTGGCGATACCGGGATAGTTGAAAATCGTCTCGACGATCACCACCCCGCCCAGCAGGTAGGAGAGGCTCAAGGCGATGGCGTTGGCGATCGGCCCGATGGCGTTGGGTAACGCATGGCGCAAGACCACCCGTACCGAACTCACGCCTTTGAGACGGGCCATTTCCACGTAAGGGCTGTCCAGTTGGTCGATCACCGCCGCCCGGGTCATGCGCGCCATTTGCGCGACGATCACGCAGCACAGCGTCATGACCGGCAAAGCATAGGTGCGCATGAATTGCAGCGGCGAGGTGATCTCACTGGAATAGGACAGCGCGGAAAGCCAGCCCAGGTTCACCGCGAAGATCAGCACCGCCAGGGTGGCGACGAGAAATTCCGGCACGGCCACCATCATCAGGGTAAAGAAACTCATGAAGCCGTCGATGCGACCACCTCGCCCCATCGCCGAACCGATGCCCAGGATCAAGGCCACTGGCACCGATACCAGCGCCGTGGCGGCCGCCAGCATCAGCGTGTTGGGCACCCTGCCCGCCATCAGCTCGGTGACCGGTACGGCATTGGATACCGACACGCCCATATCGCCGCTGAGCAAGCTGGTCAACCAGTGCAGGTAACGCAACACACCCGGCTGATCGAGGCCCATTTTCGCCCGCAGGGCCGCCACCTGTTCCGGCGTGGCGAACTGTCCCAGGGACTGTTGCGCCGCGTCTCCCGGCAACACCGCCGTGATGGCGAACACCACCATCGAGACGATCAACAGCGTCATGATCGCGGCGCCTACGCGCCGGCCGATCAACCACAGTGTGCTGCTATTCATCACCCTACCCCTCGTGCCATGTCACGTCGCAAGAGCGCGCTCATCACGCGTCAAGCCAGACTTGCTCAGCGAACATATAGCCCATGAAACCGCCCAGCGGGTTGGTGCCATAACCTTTGACGCGCTGGTCGACGCCGTCGATGTTGCTGATGAACACCGGGATGCCGATGCCGCTGTGCTCATGCACCAGGGTCTGCATGTCCGCGTACATCTTGCCGCGCTTGGCCTCGTCGGTTTCACCCCGGGCCTGTATCAGCAACTGGTCAAACTGTTCGTTTTTCCAGCCGGACTCGTTCCATGGCGCCGTGGACTGGAAGAACTGCGAGAACAGCATGTCGGCGTTGGGCCGGGGGTTGATGTTGCCGAAGCTCAGCGGGTGCTTGGCCCAGTGATTGGACCAGTAGCCATCGCTGGGCAGGCGGTTGACGTTGAGCTTGAGCCCGGCCTCCTTGGCCGATTGCTGCAGCAACACAGCAACGTCTACCGAGCCGGTGGCGGCCGGCGAGCACATCATTGGCATGCTGATGTTCTCCATGCCGGCTTTCTTCAGCAGGAAGCGCGCCTTTTCCGGATCGTAGGTCCGTTGCGGCAGGTCGGCATTGTAGAAACGTGCACCGGGGGCGATCGGGTGGTCGTTGCCGACCCTGGCGAAACCCCGGAAGATCGCCGACTTGACCTGTTCGCGGTCCAGCAGCAGCTTCATGGCCTCGGTGAACTCCGGGCTCTGGCCAGGCATCTGGTCCTGGCGAATGATCAGGTCGGTGTAGTTGCCCGATGGCGAGTCCACCACGCGATGGGTGGTGCTGTCCTTGATGCGCGTGGTCGAGCGCGGGTTGACCTCGTTGATGATCTGCACATCGCCGGAAAGCAGCGCGTTGACCCGTGACGGCTCGTCGGCGATACCGATGAACTCGATCTCGTCCAGGTACGGCAAACCCGGCTTCCAGTAATTGGTGTTGCGCGCGCCAATCGAACGCACCCCCGGTTTGAACTCCTTGACCTTGAACGGGCCGGTGCCGATGCCCTGGTTGAAGTCGGTGGTGCCTTCAGGGACGATCAGCAAGTGGGAGACGGCCAGGATCGAGGGCAGCTCGGCATTCGGCCCGCTCAGGCGTATCTGCACTTCATGGGTGCCGTTGGCCTTGACCTCGGCAAACTGCTCGGCCAGCGGCAGGACTTTGGAGCCGGTGATCGGGTCCTTGTGGCGCAACAGGGAGAACACCACATCAGCGGCGGTCAGCCCCTTGCCGTTGTGGAAGGTCACCTCTTTGCGCAGAGTGATCACCCAGAGCGTGGCGTCGGTGGTGTCGATGCGCTCGGCCAGTTCCAGTTGCGGCACCATGTGGTTATCGAAACGCGTCAGGCCGTTGTAGAACATGTAATGACGCACGTAGTCCGTAGACGATGAGCCTTTGGCCGGGTCCAGGGTATCGGCGGTGGAACTGGAGATGCCCGCCACCCGAATACGCCCGCCGGGCTTGCCTTTGCCAGGGCTCGCGGCGTCATCGGCCAGCAGCTTGCCAGCGGCGCCGAACAGGCTGCCGGCACCGGCTGCGGCCACGCCCGCCAGCCCGAGCATTTGCAAGGCATGCCGGCGTGACATGCCGCGATTGAGCCCTTCGAAAACACGCAGACTTTCTGTACCGGTGATCAACTGGTCTTTGATGCCGTTTTTATTGTCACTCATGTCAGTTCTACCTTTCGGAAAAATGATAGGGCTCGATTGCGCACGATTAACGCAACGTGTTGAAACGCCAAACAACACCATGAAACTCAGTGCAGGTAGTCCTGCAAGCGGTAATACGCGCCTACCAGCGGCAGGAACCAGGGCTTGCCGAAGTGTCCGGGAATGGCCGGCCAGTCAAGCTCGCGCCAAGGGTTGGCCTCGACCTTGCCGGCCATGACCTGGGCCATGACTTGCCCCATGTGCACCGACATCTGCACACCATGGCCGCTGTAGCCCATGGAGTGATAAACCCCTCCATGCTGGCCGGCCCGCGGCAGGCGATCGGACGTCATGTCCACCAGGCCGCCCCAGCAATAGTCGATCCGAGTGTTCGCCAACTGCGGGAACATCTGCACCATCGCCGCTTGCAGCACCTTGCCGCTCTTGGCGTCGGACACGCTGTCGGACATGGCAAACCGCGCCCGACCGCCAAACAGCAGACGGTTGTCCGGGGTCAGGCGAAAGTAGTTACCGATCATGCGGCTGGTGACATAAGAGCGCCGCGCCGGCAGCAAGCTGTCGATCAGCGCCTGGGGCAATACCTCGGTGGCAACCACGAAACTGCCCACCGGTACGATCCGCCGCCGATACCAGCCCAGGCCGCCCTGCTGGCAGGCGCCGGTCGCCAACAGGATCTGCGAGGCCTGCAGCGTCCCCTTGCTGGTGTTGACTCGATAACCGCCGGCACTGGCCTTCCAGTCCTGCACCGTCACCCCTTGGAAGATCAACGCACCGTGACGGGCAGCGGCTTCGGCCAGGCCGACACCGAAACGCCCGATGTGCATCTGCACGCCGTTGCGCTGCAACAGGCCACCGTGAAACTGCGCCGAATTGACTTCCGCCCGCGTCTCCTGGGCCGACAGCAACTCGACCTCGGCATCGACTTCCTTGCGGATCAATTCGCAGGTGCGCGCCAACCCTTCGTAGTGCATCGGCTTGGCGGCCAGCTTGAGCTTGCCGTTGCGCTTGAGGTCGCAGGCAATCCCCTCCTGCTCCACCAGCGAGACCACGCTCTGCACGGCACTTTCATAGGCTTGGTAATACGCCCGGGCCTTGTCGGCGCCGAGGCTGGCGGTGAGCGCCGCGTAATCCTGGGCCACGCCGGTACTGCAATGACCGCCGTTGCGTCCTGACGCCTCGCCAATCACCCTGCCCGCTTCCAGCACCGCCACGCTGGCCCCCTTCAAGGCCAAGGCCCGGGCCGCAGCCAGGCCGGTGAAACCACCACCGACGATGGCGACATCGACCTGCCCGGGCAACCCGCCGAGCTGGGCACCGGTGAAAGCCGGTGCGGTATCGAGCCAATAGGACTCACTGCCCATGTCTAACCCCTTACCTTGAAGAAGTGCGTCGAGACTCAGAGCCCGACCAGGCCGGCCAACCCGCCGATGTCCGGGATCTGGTGATAGCCATAGATGGCATTGGCCGGTTGTTCGTGACCACGGGCGACGAAGGCCTTGTTCTTGATCTTCATGTCGTGGGCCGACATCAGGTCGTAGCGGAAGCTCGACGACACATGCAAGACATCCTCCGGACCGCAGCCGAGGTTATCGAGCATGAATTCGAAAGCCGCCAGGCGTGGTTTGTAGGCCTGGGCCTGCTGGGCCGTGAAGACTTTATGGAAGGGCGCACCGAGCTTGTCGACGTTGGACATGATCTGCTCGTCCATCGCATTGGAGAAAATCACCAGGGGGATCTTGTCGGCGATTTTCGACAGGCCCGCCGGTACATCGGCGTGGGGGCCCCAGGTTGGAACGGCGTCGTAATAGAGCTGGCCTTCGCCGCGATACTCGACGCCCCAACGCTTGCAGACCCGCATCAGGGAGGTCTTGATGATTTCATCATAGGGCCGCCATTCACCCATCACCTGGTCCAGGCGATAAGCGGAGAAATCCTTGACGAACTGGTCCATCTGCCCGGCATCGACACGGTCGGCGAACAGCTCGCGCGTCATGGTGCCCATCTGGAAATTGGTCAACGTGCCGTAGCAGTCGAAGGTGATGTACTTGGGTCGAAGAAAGCTCATGAGTGCGGTCCTGGATTGTTGTTGAAGACATGCCGAGGCAAACATTGATGCCGTTCGTGAAACGTCGGTGCAACGCTGCATCACGTTTTCATTACAACACCATGAGACCGTGGATAAATCGTTAAAAATACCGGCCGCTTGGTACAAACCACCGTTTTGCAGGGTTCGCTCAGCAGACTTTGCGGGATGCTCCAGGCGTGGGCGCTGCGCCCGTGTTTCTGTGGGTTTGCGGGCAGTAATGGTGCGCCAGACAGGTCGCCAAAGGGTCGTTTGCGGCAGAATCTACGCCGGCCGCGAGCAGCTTCAGTATCTTTGTTGAATGGGATGCCGCCATCGCGAGCAAGCTCGCTCCCACAGGGATCTTGGGCGTTCGCATGATTGGTGTTCGCTACAAGCGAGCTTGCTCGCGATAGCGGTGGGTCTGTTGGAGATCTTTTGTTCAGGCTTTCAACTCAGCCTCAAGAAAGCTCACCAACGCCTGTACTCGCGCGCTGCGCAGTTTGCGCGAGGGCACCAGCAGGTTGATCGGGGCGCTGTCGAATTGCCAATCGGCGAGCACCCGTACCAGGCGGCCATCGGCGATGGCTTTGCTGACGTCCCATTGCGAACGCAGCACCAAGCCCAGGCCTTGTTCTGCCCAGCGTCGAGCCACGCTGCCATCGTTGCTCAATAAAGCCGGTTTGATCCTTAGGGTTTTTCGCCCTTGTTCATTACGCAGATGCCATAGCGTGACATCCTCATCGTTTTCACGAATACAAATGCAGCGATGCTCGGCGAGTTGCTCAGGTGATGACGGTGTACCGTACTGCTCCAGATACGCAGGACTGGCGCATAACCATCGGTCGTTCTGCGTTAGGGGCCGGGCGACCCAGAGGCTGTCGCTGAGGGTGCCGATGTGAATCACCGCGTCGCTGTCGTGACGATCGGGCCAAGGCGTTTCCCGCAGATCCAGATGCAGGCACAGCTGCGGATGCAACCTGGCGAAGCGGGCCAACAACGGCGCGATGTGTTGTCGGCCATAACCGAACGGTGCCGCCAGCCTGAGCGTGCCGACCAGGCGATCATCCTGCTGCTTGAACGACTCGGGCAGCGCCTCCAGTTGATCCAGCAACAACGCACTCTGCCGGGAAAAACGCTCACCATCGGCGGTCAGGCTCAAGCGCCGGGCGTCACGGTTGGCCAGGGTCAGGCCAAGCTGCGTCTCCAGTTTGCGCAGACGCATGGACAACGCGGGCGGCGAGACATTGAGCGCCCTGGCGGCGGCGCTTAGCGATTCAGAGCGCGCCAGGGTCACGGCCATACGCAGGTCTTCGAAGCTGATCATTCAGTTCAACTTAATGATTGATGACGCGACATTAAACCACGACTTTACGATGACTGAGTAGAGTCGAGCCTGTCTTCAACCTCCGAGCCCTGTTCATGCCAGCCTCAATTGCCTCCCTCGACACCCCGGTCGCGCTCATTGACGTCCCGCAAATGCAGCGCAATATCCAACGCATGCAGCAACGCATGGACAACCTGGGTGTGCGCCTGCGTCCCCATATCAAAACCAGCAAATGCCTGCCGGTGGTCCAGGCGCAGATCAAGGCAGGTGCCAGCGGAGTCACGGTTTCCACGTTGAAGGAAGCGGCGCATTGTTTTGCTGAAGGCATCCAGGACATCTTCTACGCCGTCGCCATGGCCCCCGGCAAACTGCCTCAGGCCCTGACGCTCAAGCGCAAGGGATGCCAGTTGAGCATCTTGACCGACAGCCTGATCGCTGCCCAAGCCATCGTCGACTTCGGCCAGCAGCACGACGAGCGTTTCGACGTCTGGATCGAGATCGATTGCGACGGCCATCGATCAGGCCTGCGGGTCGAGGACGACACCCTCATCGAGATCGCACGCAGGCTCAACGAAGGTGGCATGCAGCTGTGCGGCGTGATGACCCACGCCGGCTCCAGCTATGAACTCGACACCCCCCTGGCGCTGCAAGCCCTGGCCGAACAGGAACGCCACCTCTGCGTCAGCGCCGCCCAACGCATCCGCGCAGCCGGGTTGGCCTGCCCGCAGGTCAGCATCGGCTCGACGCCCACGGCATTGTCGGCGCTGAACCTGGAAGGCGTGACCGAGGTTCGCGCGGGTGTCTATGTGTTCTTCGATCTGGTGATGCACAACATCGGCGTTTGCCAGGCGGATGAATTGGCGCTGAGTGTGTTGACCACCGTCATCGGTCATCAGCAGGACAAAGGCTGGATCATCACCGATGCCGGCTGGATGGCCATGAGCCGGGACCGGGGTACGCAACGCCAGCAACGGGACTTCGGTTACGGACAGGTGTGCAGCGAAACCGGCGACTGGATCGAAGGCGCCCTGCTCTCCAGCGCCAACCAGGAACACGGCATCATCACCCTTTCAAGTACTAGGGACATCGATATCACCGAGCGTTTTCCCATTGGCAGCCGCCTGCGCATCCTGCCCAACCACGCCTGCGCCACCGGTGCGCAATTCCCTGATTACCGCGCCTGCGATGCCTCGGGCCAGGTGCACACCTGGAGTCGTCTGCATGGCTGGTGAGATCGAGTTTATTCACACAAACCAAGCCGCCGCTGCGGGTGGACATTACAGCCAGGCTGTGTCGCATCAGGGGGTCTTGTATGTGTCCGGACAACTGCCAGTGCGCGCCGATGGCAGCCACAGCGTCGACCAGCCGTTCGAGGTCCAAGCCTGTATCGCCCTGGACAACCTGATGGCGATTCTCGGCGCAGCGGGGCGTGAACCCAGCGACCTTTTAAAGGTGACGGTCTACGTCGCCGGCGTCGAACACTGGCCTGCTTTCGACCGGATCTACGCCCGCTATCTGGGCGAACACCGGCCTGCGCGCGCAGTGGTGCCCGTCCCGGCCTTGCACCATGGGTATCTGATTGAAATCGAAGCGCTGGCGGGCAGTGAGAGCACATCATGAAACCGGAAAAAAGCGATGTACTGATTATCGGCGGCGGCATCATGGGATCGGCGTCGGCGTTTTTCCTGCGCCAGCGCGGGCACTCGGTGACGTTACTGGAACGCGACCTGATCGGCCAATACGCCAGCGGCGTGAATTTCGGCAACGTGCGGCGCCAAGGGCGTTTCCTTGGCCAACTGGAGTTGTCCAATCGCTCATACGGGTTGTGGAAACGGCTGCCCGAGTTGATTGGCGATGACCTGGAGTTCATCCCCAGCGGCCATATGCGCGTCTGCTATCGCGAGGATGAAATCGCTGAACTGCAAGCCTACGCCGCCGCCCCCGAAGCCCGCGAACTGGACTTGCAGATCATCACCGGCAAGGCCTTGCACGAGCGTTTTCCGTTCCTCGGCCCGGAGGTCAAGGGCGGCTCTTACGCACCACACGACGGCCACGCCAACCCTCGTCTGGCGGCCCCGGCATTTGCCCGCGCGGCGACACGGGCCGGGGCCAGCGTCCGTGAGCGCACGGAAGTCGCCAACGTACAAAAGGTGAACGGCGAATTCCACGTGACCACCACCGACGGCCAGCTGTTCATTGCCGAACAACTGCTGATCACCGCCGGTGCCTGGGGAGCAAAATTGTCCGAACAATTCGGCGAAGCCGTGCCCCTGGAGGCCAATGGGCCGCAGATGTCGGTTACCGAACCGGTGCCCTATGCCTTGCCAACGGTGATCGGCGTGTTTACCAAGATAAAGGAAGAGGTGATTTATTTTCGGCAGATACCGCGAGGCAACCTCATCATCGGCGGTGGCAACCGCTGTAAGCCGGACATGCTCAACCGTCGCGCTTACTTCAAGCCCGAAAGCCTGCTCAATCAGATGCGGCAGATGGGGCGGCTATTACCCGGGGCGGCGAACCTCAACATCATCCGGGTCTGGAGCGGCATCGAGAGCTATACGCCGGACTCGCTGCCGATCATGGGCCCCAGCGGCAAGGTCGAGGGGTTGTTCTACGCCTTTGGTTTCTGTGGGCATGGCTTCCAGCTCGGCCCGGGCGTCGGCGACGTCATGGCCGAGTTGATCAGCACCGGCAGCACCGGCACCTTGATCAGCCCGTTTGATATTCGCAGGTTCACCGAACCGACAGCTCTGGTTATGCCTCATGGGAGCATTCCCAGCACCGGCAGACTTGTTTGACGCAAGCCATCGACCAGCGACTGGACGCACTTTCTCACCCTGAACGAAGGCCGTTGCTTTTTTTGCGAAGTCCGCCCGGCAGATACAGCAGATTCTTCTTTGCCAGGCTCGAGAACGGCATATCCCATCAGGGCCGCTTTGTTAGTTTATCGAGAAGAAAACGGCATCACGATCTGCTGCCGGCAGTGCTATCACCGCTCTATGGGAGCCCGTTGGATGACCACCCAATCTTCAAACAACCCACCTGTATTCCAGCAGTTTTATATCAACGGTGAATGGCAATCTCCGGTGCATCCGGCAATGCTGCCCGTGGTCAACCCCGCCACCGAGCAAGTCATTGCCGAGGTCGCCCGCGGCTCAAGCGAGGACGTTGATCGGGCCGTCGCGGCAGCGCGCGCAGCGTTTCCCGGCTGGTCAGCGACGCCGGTGGACACTCGCGTGGCGATCCTTGGAAAGATCCATGAACTGATCCTTGAACGCAAAGAAGAACTGGCCCAGGCACTGTCGCTGGAAATGGGCGCGGCCATCAGCTTCGCCCGAGCCATGCAAGTGCCGCTGGCAGCTGAACACGTACGGGTGGCCCGTGATGTGGTGTCCACTTATCGCTTCCAGAAAGTCGAGAATGGCACGGCCATTCAACGCGAACCCATCGGCGTCTGCGGCCTCATCACGCCGTGGAACTGGCCGCTGTACCAAATCACCGCCAAGGTCGCCCCGGCGATTGCCGCCGGCTGCACAGTGGTGTTGAAACCCAGCGAACTGTCGCCCCTGAGCGCCCTGCTCTTCGCCCAACTGGTGCACGACGCAGGCCTTCCGGCGGGTGTCTTCAACCTGGTGAACGGCAGTGGTGCCGAAGTCGGCGCAGCCATGGCGGCGCATCCCGACATCGACATGATCTCCATCACCGGCTCGAACCGCGCCGGAGCACTGGTGGCCCAAGCCGCCGCCCCTACGGTCAAGCGCGTTACACAAGAGTTGGGGGGCAAGTCGCCGAACGTGCTGTTGCCCGACGCCGACTTCGCCAAGGCCGTGCCGCCAGGGGTGATGTCGGCGTTTCGCAACGTCGGCCAATCGTGCAGCGCGCCAACCAGAATGATCGTGCCCAGGAACCGCTTGGCGGAAGTCGAGGCGTTGGCGGCCGCAACCGCCACCGCGATCGTCGTGGGCGATCCGCAGTCGGAAGAAACCGTGCTCGGTCCCATCGCCAATGAAGCCCAGTTCAATCGCGTGCAGGTCATGATCGAAGTCGGCTTGAACGAGGGCGCCAAGCTTGTCTGCGGTGGCCCAGGGCGCCCGGAGGGTCTTGAACAGGGCTTCTACACCCGGCCGACAGTGTTCTCCCAGGTAGACAGCGCCATGCGCATCGCCCAGGAAGAAATCTTCGGCCCGGTGCTGTGCATCATCCCCTATGACACGGTGGATGAAGCCGTCGCCATCGCCAACGACACCGTCTATGGGCTGGGCGCTCATGTCCAGGGCCAGGACCTTGGACAGGCGCGTAGCGTTGCGTCGCGTATTCGCTCCGGGCAAGTGCTGTTGAACTATCCGGCGTGGAATCCGATGGCACCGTTTGGCGGCTACAAGCGCTCAGGCAATGGCCGTGAGTATGGTGTGCATGGGTTCGAGGAATACCTGGAGATCAAGGCGATTGTCGGGTTTGAGTGATTGCGCTAGCCCTCGGAGCGCCCCGTGCCCTCGCGATCATGGGCGTAGTGTCGGGTGAACGGAAACGCCGGCAGCCACGACTCGCGGCGCACGGTCCAGCTTTCGTAGGTGGACATCAGTTGATCGGGGGCGTCCAGCGTGCCCAGGTTCACTTCGATTTCGTCACCGGTACGGGCGTACACCGACGAGCCACAGCGCGGGCAGAAAAAACGCCCGGCGTAGTCCCGTGTTTCCCCCTCGATCGTCACCGCGTCCTGGGGGAACACCGCTGCGGCGTAGAAGAGTGCGCCGTGATGCTTGCGACAGTCGAGGCAGTGACAGAGGCCGACCCGGTATGGCCGGCCAGAAGCTTGGATGCGAACGTTACCGCACAGGCAACCGCCGGTGAATCGGTCCATGGTGTGTCTCCTCTACAATCCGGGGCCATGCTTCATAACTCATACCGGTCAATGGTAGGCGCATGTTGCGCCATCAGTTCCACGACCCAATCGATGAACACTCGTAACTTGGCACTGACGTGGCGGTTCGGGGGATAGGCCAGATAAAGCGGCATCGGCTCGAGCTGCCAGTCTTCGAACAGCGGCACCAACTCACCTTGCGCCTGGTGACGTCGGGACATGTACTCGGGCAGCCAGAGCACACCCAGCCCCGCCAAACCGGCCGCGAGATAGGCGTTGCCGTCATCGATGGCCAACGCGTAGCGCCCTTTGACGTGAAGCAGCTCACCGTCACGGCGCATGGCGTAGGGCAAGGATTTCCCAGTGCGAGCCCACAGGAAACCCACGGTACGATGGTGCGAATCTTCCAGCTCTCGCGGATGCGCGGGCCGGCCAAAGCGTGCCAGGTAACTCGGGGCGGCGAAGACGCCGAGGGCGAGATCGCCGACGCGTCGGGCGACCAGCGACTGATCCCTCAATTCACCGCCGCGCACCACGCAATCGACGTTTTCATCGATCAAGTCGACGATGCGATCACTCACGCCCATGTCGATCTGGATGTCCGGGTATCGCTCATAGAACGCCGGCAAGGCCGGTATCAGGATCAGAGCGGCCAGCGGGCTCGGCACATCCACCCGCAGCCGGCCCCTGGGCAGCGCTTGTGCACCGGACAGGCTGGTCTCGGCGTCGTCCATGTCGGCGAGCAGGCGGACCACCCGTTCATAGTAGGCAGCGCCGTCGGCGGTGACGTTGACCTTGCGCGTGGTGCGGTTGAGCAACTTGACCCGCAACCGGGCCTCGAGTTGCTGCACCAGTTGGGTCACCGTGGTCTTGCTCATGTGCAGGGTGTCAGCCGCCTTGGTGAAGCTGCCCGCCTCCACGACTCGAACGAACGCCTGCATCGCATCAAAACGGTCCATTTCCGCCTCGGGTATCTATCAGATTGTTTGGATTTTACAAACAGTGAAGGCCAAGGTTGCTCGTTTATCCCCCAGGCACAAGCCCCTAGAGTGCTTTCATCGTTGGTTCCAACCTTTTGATGGAGGCAGTCATGACACAGCGTGATGTGGTTTTTCCGGCCGGGCGCCAGGCACTTTATGAACGTAACCGCTACTCGCCGGCTATTCGTTCCAATGGCTTTCTGTTCGTCTCGGGGCAAGTCGGCAGCACCGAAGACGGCTCGCCTGAGCCCGATCTGGAGGCTCAGGTCCGGCTGGCGTTCAACAATCTGAAGGCGATTCTCGCCGCTGCTGGCTGCAGCTTTGACGATGTGATTGATGTCACCGTCTTCATCGTCGATCCCGAATCGACATTCGAGAGGATCTGGAAAGTGGTGCCGGAATTCTGGGGTGACGCGCCGCATCCGACGCTGACTGGGGTGGGGGTGACGTGGTTGTATGGTTTTCAGTTTGAAATCAAGGTGATTGCCAAATTGCCTGAAACCACCCTGTAGGTCCGCATGCATTAATGTTGGGCTGTGCCACCGTCATCGCGAGCAAGCTCGCTCCCATGGGGAATGGCGGTGAACTCGGATCTTCGGCCCATCCTGAAACCAATGTGGGAGCGAGCCTGCTCGCGATAGCGGGGGTCAGTCTGTATCAATGTTGGCTGTACTGCCATCATCGCGAGCAGGCTCGCTCCCACAGAGGGTCTTCAGTGGGTCGCCGGCTAGCCTTTCACCGCTGCTTCAATCGCGGCAATGTCGATCTTGGTCATTGTCATCATGGCCTCGAAAGCGCGTTTGGCGGCTGCTTTATCGGAGCTGGTGACCGCATCAACCAGGACCCGCGGGGATATCTGCCATGACAAGCCCCACTTGTCCTTGCACCAGCCGCAGGCGCTCGCCTGACCGCCGTTGTCGATGATCGCGTTCCATAAACGGTCCGTTTCGGCCTGGTCATCGGTGGCGATCTGAAATGAGAAGGCCTCACTGTGCTTGAATACCGGCCCGCCATTGAGTCCGATACAAGGAATGCCTATCACCGTGAAGTCCACGGTGATCACGTCACCCTCCTTGCCCGATGGATAATCGCCAGGAGCATGATGGACGGCGTTAACCGCACTGTCGGGAAAGGTTCTTGCATAGAACTGTGCCGCTTCCAGAGCGGTGCCGTCGTACCAGAGACATATCCTGTTCTTATTGTTCATCCGGATTCTCCGAGAGAAGGACTGGACGATGAAGTCTAGCAGCGCTCTGGACAGGTGACAGGGAACGAACCGGGCTCAGGCACTCACCCGTTCCCCGTGATCGACCATCCAGCGAATCATCCGCGCCAAGGGCACCCGATGATGGCGGATGGCGCACCAGGAAATATCCTCGTGCCGGTACAGTTCGACATAACGGCTGAGCAGCACATGACGACCATCCTCGGCCAGTTGCAACGAAAATTCACGGCAATGCAGGGTATCCCGACTGAGGGTTTTGACTCGCCGATTCAGGATCAACGCATCGTTACTCATTTGCCGCTTCCCCACCCTGGCAGTGCGGCCCCTGAATGACCGCCCCCGACTTCCCCTGCGCAACAAAATCGGCACGCTGCTGCGCCGTTGCATCGCGAAGCGCTACGTAGTAATCCGGCTGGGTCTGCAACTGGTCGGTCACAGGCAATGCCTCGGCTCGGCCATCGACAACGCCGCCGACGGTGTTGATCGTTCCCAAGGTGTCGACGGTGCTGCTGTTGTCGCCGAACGGGTCGACGGCGAAACCCAGCACTTTGCCCGTCGCATCCCTCAGGTTGGCGCTGCCCAGCAGCGGCAGTTCCACGATAGGCCCGGGGGCGACGTTCCAGACGCCGAAGGTCTGGCCGAAATCGGCCTTGTGGCGCTCGATGCCCAGCTTGCCCGACACGTCGATCAGCCCGACGATACCCGCCGTGGTGTTGATGACGAAACGCCCCAATGTGTTGACCGAACGTTGTGCATTGCCTTGCAGCAAGTCGTTGATGAACACCTTGGGCTCGCCGAAGTTCGCCACGAAGTTGTGGACGCCGGCCTGGAACATCTCCGGCAGCTTGAGATAACCCCGGGCAACCGGGGCCAGCGCATAGTCATCCACGGTTCGGTTGAACGCGAAGATGCCGCGGTTGATGGGCTCTGCGGGATCATGGACGGTGAAAGTCGTACTGTCACAACTACCCGCAGTGGCAGCAGGCGTGGTGGAGCAACCGCTGGCGAGTGCCACCAGAGCAATGACTAGAGAGGTGCGAACACATAACGGCGCGGGTTTGAACGTCGGCATACAAGGTGATCTCGGCAAGGAAAAAGTGGTGCTACCAACGCCAGTCAAAAGCCGAACCCGCCCCTATGGCGAGGGAGCTTGCTCCCGCTGGGGCGCGAAGCGGTCCTGGTTTTGGGGCTGCTGCGCAGCCCAGCGGGAGCACGCGCCCTCGTCACAGGTTCGATGTTGGCTGGCTGTTCAACTGACGGGTATTGGGGGGCCATCCTGCCGCTGCTTTTTTGCCTGAAGATTTCCAGAACATTGCCCGCCAGCAACTTTATTTCCAGATTGAAATATATGACGCAGGCCATGGATTGCCCCTAGTATCCGCCCCTGTATTCCTTGCCCAGCGTGCCCACCGTGAGCCATTTATTACTGGTGGACGACGACCTCGAAGTCCTCGCCCTCTTGCGCAAATTCCTCGAAAAACATGGTTACAGCGTCGAAGTGGCCGCTGACGGCACTGCGTTGTGGCAAGCGGTGGAACGGCGGCTGCCGGACCTGATCATCCTCGACGTCATGCTGCCGGGCGACAGCGGGTTGGTGCTATGCCAACGACTGCGAACCGAGCACACGGTCGGCATCATCATGCTCACCGCCATGGGCGAACTGAGTGATCGCGTCGTCGGCCTGGAGCTGGGGGCGGACGATTACCTGACCAAACCCTTCGACGCCCGGGAGCTGTTGGCCCGGGTGCGTGCCGTGCTCCGGCGCACCGGGGAAGCCAGGGGTACGGCGAACGACTCATCCCGGCCAATCCTGGAGTTCGAAAACTGGCAGTTGGACGTCACCCGTCGCGAACTGCGCTCACCGGACAAGGTCATGATCCCGCTGTCCGCCGGGGAGTTCGAATTGCTGTTGGTCTTTGCTGAACACCCGCGACGGGTGCTGGCCCGTCAGCAGTTGCTGGACTTGGCTCGCGGCGAGACCTTCGACGCGTTTGACCGAAGCATCGATGTCCAGGTCAGTCGCCTGCGGCGCAAGTTGGAGACTGATGTCACCGGCGCGTCGATGATCCGCACCGTGCGCAACAGCGGCTACCTCTTCAGCCCCCACGTGGTGAAGCGATGAAATACACTCGACGGCCATGGGATACGCTGGCGCGATGGATCGCCCTGACCACCCTGGTTGCCATGCTCACGTTGCTGGCCCTGAACGCGCTGTTCAGCCAATTGGCTGATGCCTGGGCCCGCCCGCCCCTGATGGAAACCGGCCTGATTGAAAAGATCGCCGCCATCACCCGCATCATCGACTCGGCAGCGCCCGAACAGCGGCCCACCATTGCCAGGACGGCCAGTGACCCGATCTTCAACACGCAATGGCTCCAACGCCATGAAGATGCCAAGCTGCCAGTGATCGACGACCCCGAATACAGTGATGGCGCACTGCGGTTGCGCCAACAGTTGGGCCGGCCCGATGCGAGGATGGAAGGCTATGAGCCAAGCGATTGGCCCGCCGGCCAGCCCGGCGCACGCTACGCCGCGATGATCGAATTGACCGACCACTCGTGGGTCATGTTTTCCCTGCCAGCGCGCAGTTGGGGACTGGAGGAATGGGAGCGCAGCCTGATCATGCTGGCGCTGATCCTAGTGTCGACGATTATCGTCGCACTGATCGCCACGCGACACCTGGCAGCACCCTTGCAACGCTTTGCCGAAGGCGCCAGACGCTTCGGCGTGGATCACAAGGCACCGCCTATCCCCGTCGTCGGCCCCCATGAAATCCGCCAGGCGATCCTCGCCTTCAATGCCATGCAGGCCCAGCTAAAGCACTTCATCGAGGACCGCACCCAGATGCTCGCCGCCATCTCCCACGACCTGCGCACGCCCTTGACCCGCATGCGCCTGCGTGGCGAGTTCATCGAGGATGCCGAGCAGCAATCCCGGCTGTTCAGGGACGTCGATGAAATGCAGGCGATGATCAACTCAGCCCTGGAGTTCTTCCGCGACGACGCCCGGCTTGAACATGCCACCGCGTTCGACCTGGCCGAACTGCTGCACACCATCGTCGATGACCTCAAGGACGCCGGCATCGAGGTTGGGTTCGAAGGCGCCCAGCGCCTGGTTTATGTCGGCCGGCCCATCGGCATCAAGCGCGCCTTGGTCAACCTGATCGACAACGCGATCAAATATGGCGGCGAGCCGACGGTTCGCCTCGAAGCCGACGCCAATCGAGTGGATATTCGCATCCTGGACCAAGGGCCGGGCATCGCCGCCCAATACCTTGAGCAGGTCTTCACGCCGTTCTTTCGCATCGAAGGCTCTCGCAACAAGCACACCGGCGGCGTCGGGCTGGGCTTGTCGGCGGCCCGGGCGACGGTGCTGGAGCATGGCGGGACTCTGACCTTGAGCAATCGTCGGGGTGGCGGGTTGGAGGCCCGGGTCTCGCTGCCGCTTGACTGAAAATGCCCCGATGTATCGATACGCTCTAAACAATCAGCGCCTTCCTCGGTAGGATGTCCGGCCTTTTCCGGACTCGCCCCTGCCCCGGGGGGGCGCTTTTCTATATCGCTCGACTCAATGCCATCGCTCGCGTTCACGACAGACAAGGATCGACGGAGCCCACTGAACACTAAGGAGTTCACCGATGATTCTTATCATTTATGCGCACCCCTACCCCGACAAATCGCGGGTCAACCAGTTGATGCTCAAGCGGGTGTCGAACAACCCGGACGTGGCCATACGTTCGCTCTACGAGCTTTACCCCAACTTCGACATCGACGTCGAGGCGGAACAGCGTGCAGTGGAGCAAGCGGATCTTGTGGTGCTCCAGCATCCGATGTACTGGTACAGCACCCCGCCCCTGCTGAAACTGTGGATCGATAAAGTCTTCACCCACGGCTGGGCCTACGGCAAAGGCACCGTCGCCCTCAAAGACAAGCGCCTGCTGTGGGCCGTCACCACCGGTGGCGATCAAGCGCATTTTGCGATCGGCGACTACCCAGGTTTTGCCGCGCTGGCCCAACCCCTCCACGCCACGGCCATTTACTGCGGCATGCGCTGGTTGGAGCCGGTGGTCGTGCATGGCGCCTATGCCGCCGACCCTGACGCCCAACACGCACAAATCGAACACTATGGCGCCCGCCTGGCCGCCTGGAAGGAAGATTGAAATGGAGACTCACAGCCTGATTGAAATGCTCATATACCTGGGCTCGGCGGCGTTGATCGTGCCGATTGCCGTCCGGTTGGGGCTGGGCCCGGTATTGGGCTACCTGCTGGCCGGCTGCGTCATCGGCCCGTGGGGGCTGAAGCTGATTACCGATGTAAAGGCCATCCTGGAGTTCGCTGAAATCGGTGTGGTCCTGATGCTGTTCATCATCGGCCTTGAGCTCGACCCCAAACGGCTCTGGGCCCTGCGCCGGATGGTGTTCGGTGGCGGTGCCCTGCAAATGCTCGCCTGTGGCACCGCCATTGGCTTGTTCTGCGCGGCCCTTGGCCTGAACTGGACGGCGGCGCTGCTGGTCGGCCTGACCCTGAGCCTTTCCTCCACCGCCATCGCCATGCAGGCGATGAGCGAACGCAACCTGACCGCCACCGCGGTCGGGCGCAGCAGCTTTGCCGTGCTGCTGTTCCAGGACATCGCGGCGATTCCGCTGGTGGCGATGATTCCGTTGTTGTCGGCCCACGGCGACACGCCTTCAGGCACAGCCCTGTTGCTATCGATTGGCAAAATCGTCGCCGCCATCGCCATCGTCGTGCTGTTGGGGCGCTACGTGACGCGGCCGCTGCTGCGCTTCGCGGCACGCTCAGGCTTGCGGGAGATTTTCAGTGCCGTTGCGCTTTTTCTGGTGTTCGGCTTCGGCTTTCTGTTGGAGGAAGCCGGTTTGTCGATGGCCATGGGCGCGTTCCTCGCCGGGGTGTTGCTGGCCAGTTCCGAATACCGCCATGCCCTGGAAAGCGACATCGAACCATTCAAAGGCCTGCTGCTGGGGCTGTTCTTCATCGGTGTCGGCATGTCGATCGATTTCGGCACCCTGATCAACGCACCGTTGAAAGTCGTCACCCTGACCCTGGGTTTCATCCTGATCAAACTGCTGGTGATCAAGGCCGCCGGCCGATTCCTCAACGTCCCCGCCGGGCAGCGCTCATGGCAGGCGGTGTTACTGGGCCAGGGCAGCGAATTCGCCTTCGTGGTGTTCGGCGCAGCGACAGTGGCCGGGATCTTGACCGACCCATGGGGCAAGAGCCTGACCCTGGCGGTGGCCCTGTCCATGTGCCTGACGCCGTTGTTGATCCTGTTGTTGGGTCGATTCGAGTCGCTCACCCAGAAAAACAAACGCGAATCCGACCTCGTCGACCAGCAGAATCCGCGAGTGATCATCGCCGGGTTCGGCCGTTTCGGGCAGATCGCCGGACGCCTCTTGATGTCCTGCGGTGTCGAGGTGGTGGTATTGGATCACGACCCTGACAACATCGAGACACTGCGCAAATTCGGCGTGAAAGTCTTTTATGGCGATGCCACGCGCCTCGATCTGTTGCACGCCGCCGGCGCGGCCCAAGCGGTGGTGTTGATCAACGCGATCGACGATCAGGAAGACAACCTGACGCTGACCCGGCTGGCCCAGGAGCACTTTCCAGCGTTGCAGCTGATCGTGCGCGCGCGGGACATGGGGCACCTCATCACCCTTCGGCGAATGGGCGTGGAGGCGGCCGAGCGGGAAACATTCGAGAGCGCACTGGCATTGGGTCGCAGTGCGCTGGAGCGCATGGGCGTCGGGCCTTATGAAGCGCGCGAGCGAGCGGATCAGTTCCGGCGACTGAACCTCAAGATGCTGGAGGAGATCGTTGCCCAGCCGGAAGATGACCTCAAGTTCCGACACGATGCCTACCGACGTGCCAATGCACTGCTCACGGACATGTTCAACGAAGACCGTGCCCATCCAGTCGACAACTGGACTGAACACCATCGCAACGAAACCGACAAGACGCCGGGTTGACCCGCGTCACACACGTCCAAACTTGCGCCGGTATTGCACCGGCGTCAGCCCGGTCAGCGCCTTGAACATGCGCTGCAAGTTGGAGCTGCTGCTGAAACCCAGCTCGGCGCCGATGCTGGCAAGGGGCAGCGCCGTCAACGTCAGGCGTTCGCTGACCTGGTTCAACTTGATGCGCCGGGCGTAGGCCGCGACGGGCTGACCCGTTTCACGGCTGACCTTGCGCGCCAAGGTACGCTCGGACACCGCCAGCTCGCTTGCCAGTGCCTGAACGGTGATCCGCTCGGCCGGCATCCGCTCGATCAACCCATGCAACTGCCGTAACCATCCGCTGGATTGCTCGATCAGCGCGCTGCCCTGGAACGCCCCATGGGCAATGGCCGGTCGCGGCAGCACCATGAGCCGGGTAATGTCGCGCAGGACGTCGCTGCTGACGTTGCGCTCGATGAGCTTCTCGGCGATGGGCAGGTACCCGTTCACCCCGGACGCGGTCGCCGTGCGTTCGTTGAAAACACAGTTCTGCTCGCTTTGCCAAAGGACTTTTCGATACTGCTGCATCGCTTGCGCCAGCCACCAGGTCACCGTCGCGCCCTGCCCATCCAAGCGACCGCTGGCGGCCAGCAGGCAGACACCGGTGCAATAGGACCAGAGCTGCAGCGACCGGGGACGCTTCGACAGTGCGCTCACGAGGGCCGCCTGGTCAGCCAGCAGTGCATTCACCTGCTCGGCCGATTCGGCCCAGAAACCAGGAACCAGGACGGCATCCAGCTTGGTGCTGCCCAAGGCCGCTTCCGCGTGCAAGGTCACGCCATGGGCACACACCACCGGCCCGGCTTGCAACGCGATGTAGCGTGCCTCGAACAACGTCAGCCCTCTTCTGCGGTTGGCGGCATGCAGCAGGTCAGCGAAGGCGAACAGGCCAGCGGGCATGCAGCCAGGAAACAGGAGCAGGCCGATTCGAAGTTTTTTGGTCATGGCTTGAAACGAATCAAAGATGTCAGATCCGGCCATTATGCACACGGGACCGGATCGGCACCATGAAGCGCTCACTCAACAGGAACGCCTCATGAACATCCAGCAGATCCGTAACGCCACGATCATTCTTGAATTCGGCCCGTATCGCGTGCTCGTCGACCCGATGCTGGCTGCCAAGGGCACGCTGCCGCCGCTGCGACTGTTCGGTGCCACGCAGCGCAACCCGTTGGTGGAGCTTCCGACCTCCACAGCGAAGGACCTTGAGACCGTCACCCATTGCCTGATCACTCATTGCCAGAAAGGCCATTTCGACCATCTGGACCGAGCGGCCAAGCGCTGGCTGAGGGAAAAGCAGATCCCGGTCATCTGCACACCCCACGACGCACCTTACCTCGCCAAGCGTGGCTTGAATGTCCAGCCGCTTGCCAAGGCGCATGACCAAGCCAACCCATTCCTGGGCGGCACCATCCGCTCCGTCCGCTGCACCCATGGGCTGGGCCTGGTGGGCAAGTTGATGGAGCACGGCGTCGGCTACCTGATCGAGCTGCCTGGGGAGCCAAGCGTCTACCTCACCGGCGACACCGTGCTCACCCCCACCGTGTGCGAATTCGTCTTGCGCCATCAGCCACAGGTCAGCGTGGTCCCGGCAGGCGGGGCACGGTTCGATGTGGGCGGCGACATCATCATGGGCATCGACGAGGCGCTGGAATTCACCCGTTTGTCCCACGGGACCGTGGTGGCCAATCACTTGGAAGCGATCAGCCACTGCCCGACGACCCGCAAGGCCCTTGCCGAAGCCGCCGCGTTGGCTGGTGTTGGAGGCCGATTGTTGATACCGGAAGATGGCCAGACGTTGGTTTTCCAGGCGGCCTAGACCAGTGCATCCAGCTCGGCGAGCAGCGGCGCAGGAATCGTCAGCTCACTCGCCGCGAGGTTTTCCCTCAGGTGCGCCAGGGACGATGTGCCGGGAATCAGCAGGATATTCGGCGCACGCTGCAGCAACCACGCCAGCGCCACGCACAGCGGTGACGCCTGCAGGCGCGCCGCCACGCTGGAAAGGGTTTCCGATTGCAGCGGTGTAAAGCCGCCCAGCGGGAAGAACGGCACGTAGGCGATGCCCTGCCGGCCCAGGTCAGCGATGAGTTGTTCGTCGTCGCGATGGGTCAGGTTGTAGTGATTCTGTACGCAGACCACCTTGGCGATACCCTGGGCCTGCCTGACTTGCGAGGCCGTGACGTTGCTCAACCCCAGATGGCGGATGAGGCCCTGGCGCTGCAGCTCGGCCAGTGTCGTGAACGACTCTTCGATGGAAGCCTCCGTGGGCGAATGCAGGTCTCCCCACACTCGCAAATTGACCACGTCCAGAACCTCCACGCCCAGGTTGCGCAGGTTGTCGTGGACCGCCCGGGTCAGCTCGGCGGGGCTGTGGGCCGGGTTCCAGGACGCATCGGCACCGCGGACGGCACCGACCTTGGTGACGATGATCAGGTCCTTGGCATAAGGGTGCAGCGCTTCGCGGATCAGTCGGTTGGTCACGTGAGGGCCGTAGAAGTCGGCCGTATCGATGTGGTTGACCCCCGACGCCAGGGCTTCGCGCAGCACCGCGATGGCTGCGGCCGGGTCTTTCGGTGGCCCGAACACATTGGCCCCCGCCAACTGCATCGCGCCATAGCCCATGCGGTTGACCTGCTGATCGCCGAGTAAAAAGGTGCCTGCCTTGCCTGCAATGCTCATGTCGTGCCCTCGGATCAATGTGTGTGGGCCGACTATAGGCGTTGACCACTCCATTGATAATCAGGTGCAATCGGCACGGGCTGTACGACGGAGAGAACAATGGCAACGGATATTCAAGACTTGCTGTCCTTCGTGGCCGTGGTCAATGCAGGGGGCTTTCGTGAAGGCGCACGGCTGAGTGGCAAGTCCGCCTCCAGCCTCAGCGATGCGGTGCGCCGGATGGAAAGCCGGCTGGGCGTGCGCCTGCTCAACCGTACCACCCGCAGCGTGGTGCCGACTGAAGCCGGTGCACGGTTGATGGAGCGCATCGTACCAGCCCTGGGCGAAGTCGAATCGGCGATGGATGTGGTCAACGATTTTCGCGATAGGCCTTCCGGTACCCTCAGGCTCAACGTGCCGGTCAGCGCGGCCAGGCTGGTGTTGCCGGCGATCATCACGCCGTTTTTGAAAAGCTATCCCGACATCCGCCTGGAGGTGATCGCTGAAGAGAGCTTCGTCGACATGCTCGCCGCCGGGTGTGATGCGGGTATTCGCTACGACGAGCGCCTGGAACAGGACATGATCGCCCTCCCCATCGGCCCACGGTTCCAGCGCTTTGCAACCGCCGCGTCCCCGGCGTATCTGGACGCCAGGGGGCGCCCCAAGCACCCTCGGGATCTGCTCCAGCACGCTTGCCTGCGGGGCAAATTCCCCAGTGGCGCGATGCCGCTCTGGGAATATGAACGTGACGGCGAAACCGTCAGCGTCGACCCGAGCGGCCCATTGATCGTCCGGATCGGCGGCGCGGTGGACCTGTCGGTACAAGCTGCGGTGGATGGATTGGGCATCGTCTACCTGTTCGAGGACTGGCTACGGCCCTACCTGGACAGCGGCGCCCTCGAGCCCGTACTTGAACCCTGGTGGCAGCGCTTTACCGGGCCGTTCCTCTACTACCCCGGCCGCCGCTACCTGCCCTCGCCGCTGCGGGCTTTTGTGGACTTTATCAATGCGAATCGGGATTCGAGTCTTCCCCATGCCCCTGTTTAGCCGATCTCCCGCTCGTCTGCTCGTTCCCAGGATTTTCGAACCAAGCCCACCGCCACGGCTCGGAGGTACATAACACCGCTCAAAGCCGTCGATGTCACGGCTTGAACAACGGGTACCAGAGGTTCTTGCGCTTGACCGCCGGGAGTTCTTCGTTATGTGTGAATGTCTGGTTCAGCACGTTTCTTCAAAAGACGCCCTGGCCTGTTTCGACCAGCGAGAACCCCACGGCAGCCATTTCGACGCAGGCCCGACAGGTGCAGGTTTGTGTGTCGTGACAAATCCCAAACCCCACGAGCGACAAAGCCTGATCAAGCCAAACATGCAGGTCAGTGCCATACGTCGTCGCGGCGGGCATCTGGAATGCATCAAGGTTCGCTGGGGCTGGTCGCCGATCTGGTCAGTGGGGACCATGCCGCCCATGACTCATCTGCCCCTGCACCTGGTGATGCGCTCCAAGGTCTTTGCCCAAATCAAACGGGAGGGACGCGTATTGGTGGCAGTAGACGGCTGGTACCTGGCGGCCGAGACCGCGACATCCCAACCCCAGAGCCTCACCTACACGACTTCCCGACAATCGTCCCCAATCTTCCTTGCCGCCTTGGCCCAGGCCAGTGAGACACCCAACGGCTGCGATGGACTGACCCTGGTGACCTATGGCGACATCGCCAGCAAGCAGCAACGCCTTTTGGCCTTCACCGGCGAGGACGCACTCCAATGGTTGAGCCCCGATCTGGATTGGGAGCAGGCCCAGCAGATCGCTGCGGGCGCGGCGGCGGCCGAACCGCAGCTCGAGCACGCGACGACAGCCCAACGCAGAGTCCAGGGCGGGCACTGAGATTCTGTCTTGCCGAGGGATCAAGCAAATCACGAAAGGTTCGACGATGGGCGGTAAACTGGCAAGCCGGTCGCTGTTGGCACGACCGCCCCCACAACCCTTTTCGAGCAAGAGACCTCCATGGCTAACCAAGACATCACGTTCACGCCTGATCCGGATGCGGACTCCATTTCTTCCGACGTCGCCGGTTTCGGCGGCCTGCTGGTTTCCACGCAAATTCCAACGCACGCCGACGGCAGCCTGGAACTGGGCGACATCACGCGGCAAAGCGAGTGCACGCTGCAGGCGCTCAAGGTAGCGTTGGAACGCGCCGGCAGTTCCATGGACCGTGTGTTGCACCTGACCATCTACCTCACCGACATGGCTGATCGCGCCGCCTTCAACGAGGTCTACAAACGCTTCTTCGCCAAGCCTTGGCCGGTGCGAGCCGCCGTGGGCGTGGCGGCGCTGGCGGTCGAGGGGATGCGCGTGGAAGTGACGGCGATGGCAGCCAAGGGCTGAAGCCGGCGAGGTTTCCCTGTGGCGAGTGAGGTTGCCCCTCGCCACAGGTGCTCGTAAGCCATCCAGTGCAAGACATGTCCCAAATGCACGAATTGCGGCAAAACAGTCATTTGCGCACCTAGCCCGCGTCTCGCCGCCTGTTTACAGTGCGCCGCTTTCCATTCTGGTGGCGTGTCCATGAATCTCTGGTTCCGACTGTTATTGATGCTGTTCCGTCGTCCCTGGCGCAAGCCAACGGCGCCCTTGGATACGACTGTGGTACGCATGCGTGTGTGGCCGCTGGACCTGGACTTCAACCGTCACGTCACCAACGGTCGCTATTTCACCTTGGCTGACATTGGCCGCATGGATTACGTGCTGCGCAGCGGTGCCTACAAAGTGGCGCTGCGCAACCGAGCGATGCCGATCGTCGGAGATGTCTGGGGCAAGTTTCGGCGCGAGCTGAGGCTGTTCGAGGCATTCGAGGTGCATACCCGGATGCTCGGCTGGGATGACAAATGGATTCTCATGGAACACCGTTTCATGAGCCGGGGCCGCGTGGTAGGCGTGGTGGTCATGCGTGGCCTGTTCCGCTCGGCCGGGGGGCCCCTTTCTCCAAGTGAATTCATTCGCGAGCTGGGGCTGGCTGAACAGTCTCCGGCCATGGCGCCATGGCTCAGCGCTTGGTCGCAAAGCTGCGATGGCTTGAGCCTCGAACTTCGACAGGAAGAAGCTGAGCGCCTCGATACCCACTAGCCAGCATCCCCCGGCCCAAGCAGGGCGTAGCAACCCCTCCCCAATCCACGCCTATACTTCTCTGCCAATCCCCCCTGGGGCCTGCACTTCCAACAATAAAAAGCAGAGGTGGAACATGGTCTGGCAACAAGTCTACGATCCCTTCGGTAATGCGGTGCTGTCCACGCTTCTGGCGGCGGTCCCGGTGGTGGTAATGCTGGCGTCCCTGGCGTTCTTTCATATCAAGGCACACCTGGCGGCGTTGCTGGCCCTGGCCTCGGCCTTGCTGATCGCGATTTTCGCCTTCGGCATGCCCGCCGGCATGGCCGGATCGGCGGCGTTGTATGGGGCGGCCAACGGCTTGCTGCCCATAGGCTGGATTGTGCTCAACATCATTTTCCTGCACCGCCTGACCACCGAGAACGGCTCGTTCAAGGTGCTGCAGGACTCCCTGGCGCGCATTACCGACGACCGGCGCCTGCAATTGCTGCTGATCGCCTTCTGCTTTGGTGCGTTCTTCGAGGGCGCGGCCGGCTTCGGGACGCCGGTGGCGGTGACCGGGGCGATCCTGATCGGGCTGGGCTTTTCGCCCCTGGCCGCCTCAGGCCTGGCGCTGATCGCCAACACCGCGCCCGTGGCCTTCGGCGCCCTCGGCACGCCGATCATTACCCTGGCCAAGGTGACCGGGCTGGATGAAATGGAGTTGTCGATGATGGTCGGTCGGCAATTGCCGTTTTTTTCGGTGATCGTGCCGTTCTGGCTGATCTGGGCGTTTGCCGGGTGGCGCAAGATGCTGGAAATCTGGCCGGCGATCCTGGTGGCCGGCGTCAGCTTCGCCATCCCGCAGTTCCTGGTGTCCAACTACCACGGGCCGATGCTGGTGGATGTGATTGCCGCGCTGATCTCCATGGCCTGCCTCACCGGTTTTCTCAAGGTCTGGAAACCGGCCACGGTGCATACGTCCGCGGCGTTGTCGGGACGGGTGGATCATTCGAAAATCGACGCCAGCGAAGATGAAAAACCGCAGGCCAGCGGCACCTTTTCCAGCGATGCGCGACCGGCGGTGCTACGGGCCTGGATGCCGTGGATCATCCTCACCGTGTTCGTGTTCGCCTGGGGTACCCAGGGCTTCAAGAACCTGTTCGATACACGCCCAGCGCTGGACCCACAAACGCAATCGGCCAAGCTCGACCCACAGGGCAAGCCGATGCGCGAGGCCAACCCGATTTTCTCGCCCCTGCTGACCTTCGGCACCATCCACCAGCAGATCGAAAAAGTCCCACCCGTGGTGCCCCAACCCAAAACCGAGGAAGCGATCTACAAGTTCAACTGGTTCACCGCCACCGGCAGCGGGATCTTCCTGGCGGCCATTCTCGGTGGCTTGCTGATGGGCTATTCGATCCCGCAACTGGCGCGCCACTACCTGCGAACACTATGGGTGGTGCGTTACTCGCTGATCACCATCGTGGCGATGTTGGCCCTGGGCTTTCTCACGCGCTATTCCGGGCTGGACGCGACCATGGGCCTGGCCTTTGCCGCGACGGGCATTTTCTACCCCATGTTCGGCACCTTGCTGGGCTGGCTCGGCGTGGCACTGACCGGCTCGGACACGGCGTCCAACGTGCTGTTCGGTGGGTTGCAACGGGTGACGGCGGAGCAGTTGGGGATCAGCCCGGTGCTGATGGCCGCGGCGAACAGCTCCGGCGGGGTCATGGGCAAGATGGTCGATGCCCAGTCGATCGTGGTGGCCTCTACCGCGACGCGCTGGTACGGCCATGAAGGAGAAATCCTGCGCTACGTGTTTTTCCACTCGGTGGTGCTGGCGATTCTGGTAGGCGGGCTGGTGACGTTGCAGGCGTATGTGGCGCCGTTCAGTCACATGGTGGTGGGAGGACATTAACCGGGGATATCGATCGTTCCCATGCTCCGCGTTCCGCTGAACGTCAGTGGATGCATCCCCACGCGGGAGCGTGGGAACGATCAAGAACAGTAGTGTTACTGAACGTTTTTCAGCTTGACCACATCACCGGACACCGAGGTGGTGTAACCGGTCAGGACCCAGGCCCAGAACCAGTTTTCCTGCACCTGGGTATTGATCATGGCATCGCCGCCCTTGGCCTTGATCGCCGCGTCCTGGGCACGCACGAAACGGTTGTTCTGGCGAATCGGGATCACGCCGAACAGCAGCAGGCCAGTGGCCTTCGCTTCACTGTGGCCGACAACGGTGTATTGGCTGCTGTCGTATTGCTGGGTCTTCATCGGGGTGCCGGTGCAACCCGCCAGGGCCAGGCCAAACAGTGCGCAGGCGACAACTTTGCTGATGTGATTCATTGAATACTCCATGAGAAAACGCCCGGGATCCGTCTCTCGGGCGGCGCGTACTCTAACCGATCAGCGTCAAATTGACATTATCCCTGCGCAGTCAGCGAAACCGGCTGTGAAGCTCAAGACAGAGCCATCCGTCAGATGCGCCTCCAGCAGAACCCTTCCCTGTCGATAAGCTGAAAACAGCGCCATGGAAGGCCCTCGCATACCCCGGCCGAACGCCTACGAGCATCAGCCTGCCAGAGCTAACACCCATGATCGACCTGACTGTCTGGAACATCACACTTCCCATACAAACCCCTGCCCTGACCGTTGCGACCAAGGCCGTTCCAACGCTGCGCAACCTGTACTTCACCAACACGGGCGACAAAATCGTGTTCTGGGCGCCGGTAACGGGTTCTCACACGGGCAAAAGCGAATACCCCCGCTCCGAGCTACGGGAAACTTCGAAGGACGGCAAACTGCGCAACTGGCGTTACAACAGCGGTGTCAACACCCTCAAAGGAACGCTGGCCGTGAACCAGGTCCCCTCTGCCGGTCGCGTGGTAGTCGCTCAGATCCACGCCAAGGACGCGCCCGCCCCGTTGCTCAAACTGGTGTACCGCTTCGCCAAGGGCAGCGGTAACCTGGATGTCGAATACCGGGTCAAGCCCAAGGACCCGAAGAGCCCGGTGATCTTTACCGTGCCGAACGTTGCCTTGAATAAAGTCTTCACCTACTCCTTGCAGATGGACAAACAGGGCCAGGTCACGGTGCTGATCAACAACCTTGGCAAGCAAGTGAAGCTCGACCCGTCCTGGTACAGCTACGACTTCTATTTCAAGGCGGGCGTCTACACCCTGGACAACGTTGGGTATGCCACCGAAGGCGGGAAAGTGACCTACACCAAGCTGGACGTCAGCCATAAATGACCGATGCCCAACCCTGCCCTGCTTCAAGCCTTTGAAAGCGCGTTAACCGCCTGCCGACCGCTGAAGGTAAACAGAAAGCACACCAATACCACCAACGCAAAGCCGCCCGGGAACAGCCAGATATTTTTCCAGTCATGGCCGCCGGCTACGGCAAAGTGATCGGTCACCTGCCCCGCCACCCAGAAGCCGATCAGCATCCCGACGCCATAGGTCGCCAAGGTGATCAGCCCCTGGGCCGAACTGCGAAAATGCTCTGGCGCCTTGGCATCGGTGTAGATCTGCCCCGAGACAAAAAAGAAGTCGTAGCAGATGCCGTGCAGGGCAATACCGGTGAACAGCATGAACGCCAGGTCGCCGTTATTGCCGTAGGCGAACAACAGGTAGCGCAACGCCCACGCCAACATGCCCACCAACAGCGCCAGCTTGATACCCAAGCGCTGGATGAACAGTGGCAACAGCAGCATGAACAACACTTCGGACACCTGCCCGATGGCCATCTTCGCCGTGGGGTTGGTCATGCCGGTTTCAGCCAGGAATGGGTTGGCATTCTGGTAATAGAATGCCAAGGGAATGCAGATCAGAATCGAGGCAATGAAGAACACCAGGTAGCTGCGGTCCTTCAACAAGCCCAATGCGTCCAACCCCAATAGCTGCTTGATGCCGCCACCGCTCGCCTGCTCTTGGAGCGGTGCCGTGGCCGGCAGCGTGAAGCTGTAGAGCCCCAGGACCAGGGAAGCCACGGCCGCCATCAGGAACGTATTGCGCAAGCCGCCTGCCGAGATTGCCTCGCGCGAATCCCAGGCGAACACAAAGCTGATCACCACGCCCGCGACGATCCAGCCGAGGGTGCCCCACACCCGGATGCGCGAGAATTCCAGCGCCGGATCGCGCATCTGCCGGAAGGCCACGGAATTGACCAGTGCCAGCGTCGGCATGTAGACCACCATGTACGCCAGCACATATGGGTAGAACACGCTGAAATCCGCCGCCGAATACAGCTGGTACAACAACACCGCGCCCACCAGGTGCAGCACAGCCAGGATGCGCTCGGCATTGAAATAGCGGTCGGCGATCAGGCCGATCACGAACGGCGCAATGATCGCCCCCCACGACTGAGTGGAAAACGCCATGCCGACCTGCCCCCGCTGGCGCCCAGCGTGCTGGACAGAAAGGTGCCGAGGGTGACGAACCAGCCACCCCAGATAAAGAACTGCAGGAACATCATCACGCTCAAGCGTGCGTTCATTGTGGTCATGACCGTCACCGTTTTATTGTTGTTCTTGTGAAAAATGAAAAAGCGCACCGCTTTTGTTGCAAAGGGATTTACTCCCCATTGTGGGAGCAAGGCTTGCCCGCGATGGCCGCGCCGCCGTCTCACAGTTGAACCGCGTATTCGTTCATCGCGGGCAAGCCTTGCTCCCACAATGAGTTTCCTCGCTACAGGGTTTGGGTTGGCCCGGTTACCTCAACAAACCCAACAGCCGCCGGTTGGAGTCCTCATCCGCCGTAACGCTGGCAAAATCATCGAACGCCTTGCCGGTCTTGCTGATCATGTGTCGCTGGATGAACGCCGCCCCTTCTGCCGCGCCTTGTCGCGAATCCTTCAGGCAACACTCCCATTCCAGCACCGCCCAACCGCTGAAATCGTATTGGGTCAGTTTGCTGAAGATCGATTTGAAATCGATCTGGCCATCGCCCAGCGAACGGAACCGCCCTGGGCGATCCACCCAGCCCTGATAACCGCCATACACCCCGGAACGGGCGTCGGGGCGAAACTCGGCGTCCTTGACGTGGAACATGCGGATGCGCGCGTGATAGCGGTCGATGAAACCCAGGTAGTCCATCTGTTGCAGCAGCAGATGGCTGGGATCGTAGAGGATCGCCGCCCGAGGGTGGTGATCGACGGCGTCCAGGAAGCGCTCGAACGAGGCCCCGTCATGCAGGTCTTCGCCGGGGTGGATCTCGTAGCACAGGTCCACCCCAGCCGCCTCGAAGCAGTCGAGGATCGGCAACCAGCGCCGGGCCAGCTCAGCGAAACCTTGCTCCACCAGCCCGGCCGGACGTTGTGGCCACGGGTAGAGATACGGCCACAGCAGCGCTCCGGAAAACGTTGCGTGGGCTTTGAGACCCAGCCGCTGGCTGGCGCGAGCGGCGAGCTTGAGTTGCTCGATCGCCCACTCGGTCCGCGCCTGGGGCTGGCCCCGCAGCTGCACCGGGGCGAAGTCGTCGAACAGCGTGTCGAACGCCGGATGCACCGCCACCAACTGGCCTTGCAGATGTGTCGACAACTCGCTGATTTCGACACCGGCCCGGGCGCATGTGGCCTTGAGCTGATCGCAATATTCCTGGCTCTCGGCGGCCCGGGCCAGGTCGATGTATTGCGTGCCCGACGTCGGCAGTTGAATGGCCTTGTAGCCTTGCGACGCCGCCCATTGGGCGATGTTGGCGAGGGTGTCGAACGGCGCTTCGGCGGACATGAACTGCGCCAGGAAAATACCTGGGCCGCGCAGGCCGCTCGGGGTTTTGTCGAGGGTATTCACAACAGGGAAGCTCCGGTTTGTACGCTGGTCCACTTCGCGTCGCCACGGTGGTTGAGGATGGCGGCCTCGATGAACGCCATGCCACGCAGGCCGGTCTCGATGCCCGGCACACCGGGGATGTCAGGGCCTTCGACATGGTTGCGAATGGCTTGGGCGATATCGCCGTAGAGGTTGGCCATAGCCTCCAGATAGCCCTCAGGATGTCCAGCCGGCAGGCGCATGCGACGCTTGGCCGCCTCGCACAGCCACGGCTGGCCGACACCGCCACGCAGGATGCGCAGGGGTTGGTCAAAGGCGCGATGGATCAGGCTCGCCGGTTCTTCCTGGCGCCATTCCAAAGCGCCCTTATCCCCGTAGAGGCGAATCTTCAGCGGGTTCTCTTCGCCGGTGCAGACCTGGCTTGCGAGCAATACGCCGCTGGCGCCGCCCGCCATCTTGAACAGCATCGCCACGTCATCATCCAACTGGCGGCCCGGTATATGCGTGCCCAACGCTGCGCATAGCTGTTGGATAGGCTGGTCCGCGACGAACTCGGCCAGGGAAAACGCATGGGTGCCAATGTCACCGATGCAACCGCCCAAACCGGACTGCAAGGGGTCGTCGCGCCACTCGGCCTGTTTGTTGCCCTGGGCGGCGACATCCTGGCTGAGCCAGCCTTGGGGATACTCGACCAGCACTTTGCGCATTTGGCCAATCACGCCCGAACGCACCATCTCCCGCGCCTGCCAAACCATGGGATAGCCCAGGTAGGTGTGGGCCAGGCCGTAGAGGCAACGGCTGCCTTGCAGCACCTCCCTGAGGGCCAGCAACTCTTTGAGGTCCAGGGCGGCGGGCTTCTCGCTGAACACATGGAAACCCGCTTCCAATGCCTGGCTGGCAATGGGTGCGTGGAGATGATTAGGTGTGACGATCACCAGCAGTTCCATGCGCTGGTCCAGAGGCAGTAGCGCTTCGGTGTCGAGCATATGCTGCCAGTCGTGGTAACAACGGGACGCGGCCAGGCCCAGGGCCGCACCGGTCTGCCGAGTGTTGTCGGGGTCGCGGCTGAACGCGCCGCACACCAGTTCACAACCGCCGTCCAGCCCCGCCGCCTGACGGTGGGCTTGGCCGATGAAAGCGCCCTCGCCACCGCCGACGAAGCCCATTCTTATTTTTCGTGCCACAGGATTCATCGCGATTCTCTTCTTGTCAGGATGACGATGTAACCGGTTACATCATGACGGAAATCTAGGCTCAGTTTCCTGGCGTGTCAAACCCGATGCGTCATGCCTGAGCATTTGTGAGGCGCTCAACTTGCGGTAAGCTCCCCAACCGTAGCCCCTACCCCTTGAGGTGATTTTGTCCAACATTCGTGAAGTGGCCCGGCTGGCCGGTGTGTCGGTGGCCACGGTGTCCAGAACGCTGAAATCCCCCGAGCGGGTGCTTCCCGAAACGCGGGACAAGGTCAACGCGGCGGTGGAACAGGCCGGCTATCGGCCTAACCTGATGGCCGTGCAGTTCCGCTCCCGCCGCACCGGCAACCTGGTGATCCTGGTGCCGACCATCGCCAACACGTTTTTCGCCCGGGTCATCAGCGGCGCACAGCAGGCAGCGCAGGCGGCGGGCTATCGGTTGCTGCTGTGCGACACTCAGGGCCGGGAAGCCATCGAGCGGGAGTTCGCTGCGCTGGTCTATGCCCACCAGGCCGACGGGGTGATTCAGTTGCGCGCCAGCAACCCGTTTGAATCGCTACCTCCTGGCGCTGAGTCCCTGCCGTTGGTCAACGCCTGCGAAGTGGTCAAAGGCGCCCCCTACCCGACCATCAGCCTCGACAATCGAGCCGCCGCCCAGGCCATGACCGAGCATTTGATCGGCCTCGGCCATCGGCGCATCGGCATCATCAAGGGCCCGCGCAGCAGCCCACTGACCCTGGACCGCGTCGCCGGTTATCAGGATGCCCTGCACCAGGCCGGCATCGCCGTCGACCCCAGCCTGATCTGCCATGGCGACTTCACCTTGAAAGCCGGGTACGAGGGGGCTGGCGCGATGATGGCGCTGGCCGGCCGGCCCAGCGCGCTGTTTTGTGAGAACGACGAGATGGCCATCGGCGCACTCAAGTGCATCAAGCAAATGGGCCTGCGGGTGCCCGAGGATATTTCCCTGGTGGGTTTTGACGACATCCCGTTCGCGGCCTACAGCGACCCACCCCTGACCACTATTTCGCAGCCAGCCGAAGCGTTTGGGCAGAAGGCGGTAGAGATGTTGATTGCCTTGATCGAGAAAAAGCCGATTGCCGAACGGCATGTGTTGCTGCCGTTTGAGTTGACGGTGCGGGGAAGTACGGCAGCGCGGATGGCTGGCGAATAACGGAACCTGTGGCGAGGGGCGGTGCGACGTTTCGCTAAATCCCCTCGCCACACTCACTCAGGCAAACGTCGCCCCCCGGGTATTCACGAACAGCGAATACAGCGAATGGCTGCCGGCCATGAACAACCGATTGCCTTCCCGCCCGCCAAAGCAGATGTTGGGGCAGCGCTCCGGCAGGGAAATATGCCCGATGGCCTTACCTTCGGGGTTGAACACTCGCACACCGTCGAGCTTTTCCAGGTCGGCCTTGGGATCGCCGTTGCCGCCCCAACCGCACCAGAGATTGCCGCTCTCATCGCACTTGATCCCATCGATAGCCGCGTAATCCAGGCCTTCGATGTGTTTGCGTCGATCCCCCAGCGTGCCATCGTCCTTGACGGTGATCGCCCAGATCAAGCGATTGGGCTTGGCCCGGCCCTCAACGACGTAGAGGATTTTCTCGTCCGGGGAAAAGCACAGCCCGTTCGGCCCCGCCAGGTCGTCAATGACCCGAGTGAGCTTGCCGGTTTCACCGTCGATGCGGTACACCGCGTGGGGCTGGGACGGCGTGACTTTGTGTCCCTCGTAGTTGTTGCCGGTCTGGAACGGTGGGTCGGTGAACCAGACCGAGCCGTCCCGCTTGCACACGATGTCATTGGGCGAGTTGAGCGGCTTGCCCTCGAAACTGTCCGCCAGCACGGTAATAGTGCCGTTATGCTCGGTACGGGTGATGCGCCGACCTTCGGTGGAGGTGGTGGAGCCCTCGCACACCAACAGGCGCCCCTGGCGATCGCGGCACATGCCGTTGGAGAAATTGGAGTTCTCGCGGTACACCGACAGGCCTGCGGTGACTTCATCCCAGCGCACGATGCGGTTGTTGGGAATGTCGCTGACCAGCAGGTAACGACCGTCGCCCACCCACACCGGCCCTTCTGCCCAGCGCAGGCCGGTGGCGAGCTTTTCCACACTGGCGTTGAAGATGCGCAAGTCCATGAAGCTGGGGTCGAGGATATTGATCAGTGGGTCTGGGTAACGCTGGCTCAGAGGTTCGGCCTGAGCCAGCCCTGGCAGATTACCGAGGGTCGCGGCGGCCGCCGAGACCACCAGGGATTTTTTCAGGAATACCCGGCGGCCCTGATCGGTTGCGGTTGCAGATTGCGAAACATCCATCGTGCGTCTCCGTTAATTATTATTGGACGGGACGACAGTTTTACTACGTGATAAGACATCGTACAAGTATACAAGCCCGTTCGTCCGGACAAGCGATCAGTCCGGGTGCAGCGGTATACGAACGGTAAAGGTCGTACCGACTCGCGCCTTCGAGTGAACCTCGATGGTGCCCTTATGGGCCGATACGATCGCCGAGGCGATGTGCAGGCCCAGTCCTAGCCCGGCCGCGGAGCCGTACTGCATCTCACCGCTACGCAGATGCCGGATCATCGGGTTGAAGATGCTGGCAATGGCATCTTTCTCGATAGGCGTGCCCTGATTGTTGATCGCAATCACGGCCATATCCTCTTCAGCGCTCAACGAAACGGTTATCGGCGTGCCCTCGGCGCCATGCTGGACAGCATTGCCGATCAGGTTGGAGAACACCTGCTCCATGCGTGCCTGGTCAAACAGCCCTTCCAGGGGACCGCTGGTTTCAAAGAGGACTCTGTTTTCCGGGTGATAGGCTCGCGCCTCCTCCACCATGCCTTCGCAGGCCGCCACCAGATCGCCGTTGAAGCGCTGTACCGGAATGCCCGAGCCGAGTTGGGTCCGGGTGAAATCCAGCAGATCGCCAACGATTTTGTTGGCTCGCTTGACGCTGGTGTAGATGCGCGACGTGATCTTGGTGGCTTTGGCGGGCAAATCCCCCGCCCGCAGCAGCACTTCGGAACTCAGCAGGATCGCGCCCAAGGGGCTACGCAAGTCATGCCCAAGAATGCCGAGAAAGATGTTGCGCGACGCGTCCACCGCCCCCGAGTAACTGACGACGGACTCGGCCAAGGCCTGATCCACGGCCTCGTTGAAGCGAATCAGATCATCCATGACCTGCTTGTGATCCAGCTGGGTGTGCGGCATCCAGAGCATGAGCACGCTGGTGCGCAGGGCCCGGTATTCGGAAACCATTTGCTCCACGGTGAAACCCGAGGACTGGCGGATGATCGCATGGGTTTCGGCAGGGGTTTCGGCCTCTGCCGACGGCGCTTCGCCATGGGACTTGGCCACCTGCTCCTTGAGCGTCTGCGAGGTGCGCAGGTCTGCAGCGATGGTGCGCAGCATCTGCTCGGCATGGTCGCGCAGGGCCACCGAACCCATGCCAATGGACGCGGGAGTAATGGTTTCGGCGAAATCTTCCCACTCCTGAAGAATCGGCTCGATATTGTCGAGGATGAAATCAGCCAGGCGCATGGGCGGCTCCGCAAAGGGACGATGCTGTAAACGACACAACGGTCAGGCTGTTGTACAGCAAAGCGCAGGGCAATGTACGCAATGGTGTTCACTTATAGACAGTGGATGACCCGTGGCGAGGGAGCTTGTCTCTTGCAACCCTATAGGGTAAAAACACCCAGCAATGTTGTACGACAACCTATAACTAAAATAGTCGATCCGAAGCGCTTTGCCTCGGCGGCCTGCCTTTGAGACACCCTGCCATGACTCGCCTCACCGCTGCACATGACGCGCCCACGCCATTGCCCCGCCACCTCGCGGTGCTCGTTCTGCTGTGCATGGGCTGTGCCTTTGCCGGCAACCATGTCGCCGCCAGAGCGGCGTTCGATGATGGCGCAGGGGTGTTGCTGGCGATTCTGCTGCGTTCGGGCGGGACGCTGCTGGTGTTGGCCGCGATGGTGCTGTGGCAGCGTCAGAGTCTGCGTTTGCCACCGGGTGCATGGCGTTGGCAGGTGATGCTGGGATTGCTCATCGCTGCGCAGAGCCTGTGTCTGTACTCGGCCGTGGCTCGAGTGCCAGTGGCGTTGGCGCTGTTGGTGGGCAACGTCTTTCCAATCCTGCTGGCTTTGCTGACCTGGGCGTTGGGCGGGCCACGGCCGACGGCGCGCACTGCCACGTTGATGGGGATGATCCTGGTGGGCCTGGTGTTCGTGCTGGAAGTGCCGGCGCGGTTATCCTCCGCACAGAGCGTTGGTCCGCAATGGCTGCTAGGAGTGGGCCTGGCCTTCTGTGCCGCTTGCGTGTTCGCTTGCGCACTGTGGATCACCGACCACAAGCTGTCCCAGGTGCGAGGCTCGGTGCGTAGCCTGCTGACCATTTTCATCGTCTTCAGCAGCGTCAACCTCGCAGGCCTGACCGGCGCCCTTCCCGGCGGCTTCGACCTGCCGGCCAGCAGCAGCGGCTGGTTGGCCCTGGCGACGTTGGTGGTGCTCTACGGCACCGGGTTTATCGTGCTGTTCATTTGCGTGCCCCGCCTGGACATGCCGCGCAATGCCCCGGTGATGAACATCGAACCGCTGGCGACCCTGTTGATTGGCTGGCTGGTGTTGGACCAGATGCTCAACCCGGGCCAGGTGCTCGGTGGGGTGATCGTGGTCAGTGGCATCGTGTTGCTGACTTATCGCAAGGTTGAACGGGTCAAGGCACCTGTGGCTGAACACAACTGAGCTGACTGCACGCAGTTGTGGCGAAGGTCCCATCGATAAGTCAGCCGCTCCTGAAACTTGTTTTCAAACCCACAGTCCTACCCCAGCCGTGAAAAACCCGTCGCCCCACGCGACGGGTTTTGCGGCTGATCGGCGCCAAGCCTGGCGCTAACGCAACTCCCCTCCCGAGCCGTTCGTCCCATGCGCCACACTGTTCGCTCTTGCCGTTTCGCTTCGCTTTGCCTCGTCGCCTTGCTTCCTTTTTTTACCAGCCTCGCCCATGCCCGAGGCGAAGGGCAATTGGTGGGAGCGATCAATGACTACCGCAGCCAGTCCCACCGCTGTGAATGGCGCACAGTCCGAGCCGCGCCGCCGTTGGTGCTGCGCTCGAGCCTGGCCTTGCCGATCGGCTTTCGTGGCGGGTTGCGGGAAACCTTGAAGGGCTCCGGCTATCAAGCCCAGGCAGTGCGCAGCATTCGCCTGACTGACGCGCGGGACGCCGAAGAGGCCTTCGAGATGTTGGCGGAGGAACATTGTTCGGCGCTGTTGGATAACCAGTACGCCGACATTGGCGTCAATCGGGTCGGGAATGAATGGCGCGTAGTACTGGCACAACCTGTGGGCGGTGGCCGGGTGAACGATACGGCCTCCGCTGACAAGACCTTGCTGGCCCAGGTCAATGCCGCCCGCGCCCGCTCCAGGATGTGTGGGCGCCAACGCTTCGCCGCTGCCCGACCGCTGAGTTGGAGCGCCGCCCTCGGGACCGCCGCCCAGGGACACAGCCGGGCGATGGCCCGCGGCAACTATTTCGCCCACCAGGACCCTGACGGCCGCTCCGTGGCCGACCGGGCGAAAAGCGCGGGTTTCCGTGGGCGCAAGATCGGCGAGAACATCGCCGCCGGACAAGGCTCGCCGAACAAGGCCATGCAGGACTGGCTGGCCAGCCCCGGGCATTGCGCCAACCTGATGAACCCGATGTTCACCCAGGTGGGCGCGGCGTACGCCACCGACTCGCGCAGCGATGCGGGGGTTTATTGGACCATGGTGTTTGGGGCGCCTTAAGGGTGATGCTGCCCAGGTGAGTTCAGGTCAGAGGCGAATCTCCCCCGCCGGCACCACATCGATCCGTGACACCGCGCTGCTCAAACGCCCCAGCCGGTTGTTGTGATTGGCGATGATCTGCTCCGCCGCCATGCTGCCGTTGGCCACCGTGGAGTGGGCGTCCGCGGCCAGGACTACGTCATACCCCAAGGCATGGGCCTGGCGCACGGTGGCGTTGATGCAATAGTCAGTTTGCAGCCCGCAGATCACCAAGCGGTCGATGCCGCGCGCTTGCAGCAGCGATAGCAGATCGGTCTGGTAGAAGGCATCCGGCGTGGTCTTGCGCACCCGCAGGTCATCGGCAGCGGTCACCAGGTCATCGGCCAATTGCCAGGCGGCAGAGCCGTAGGTCAGCGAGCCTTCCAGTTCTTCGTGCTGGATCAGGATCACCGTCAAACCCAAAGCCCTGGTTTTGGCCGCCAGGTCGTTGATAGTCCGGATGATGCGCTGGCTGTCGAAGCATTCCTCTTCGCCACGGCACAGTGCGTTCTGGATATCGATGATCAACAATGCGGTGTTCATGGTTTTCCCCTTTCGAAACGCTGCTCGATCCCAACCGCTATCAATAACCCAGCGATAAACCGGTGTTGCGACGGGGGTCATTGGCACCATAGAAACGGTTCTTGCCCACCGGTTTGCCGCCCAGTGATGGCGCGCCCACCAGGATCGCGGCAATGTGGTTGGGGTCCTGCGGGCCGGCGAATTTGTGGCCCCAGCTCTCCAGCAGCTTCTGGGTATCCGGGCTGGCAGCGAAGGTTTCCAGGTTGGTTTGCTCCGGCATCCACTGCTGGTGGAAACGCGGCGCGTCCACGGCTTCCTGCAGGTTCATGCCGTAGTCGATCACGTTGAGGATGGTCAGCAAGGTCGCGGTGATGATCCGACTACCGCCCGGCGTCCCCACCACCATCACCGTCTTGCCATCCTTGGTGACGATGGTCGGGCTCATGGACGACAACGGCGCCTTGCCCGGTGCGATGGCGTTGGCTTCCCCCTGCACCAGGCCATACATGTTCGGCACGCCGACCTTGGCGGTGAAGTCGTCCATTTCGTCGTTAAGGATCACCCCGGTCTTGCTTGCCATCACGCCAGCGCCAAACCAGTCGTTGAGGGTGTAGGTAACGGAAACGGCATTGCCCCATTGGTCGACGATGGAGTAATGGGTGGTGTTGCTGCCTTCGTGGGGCGCCACCCCAGGTTTTATTTTCTGCGAGTCACCGGCCTTTTGCGGATCGATCGCGGCCCGCAACTTGGCGGCGTAGTTCTTGTCCAGCAGATGGTCGATGGGGTTCTGCACAAAGTCCGGATCACCCAGGTAGCTGTTGCGGTCCACGTAGGCGTGACGCATGGCTTCGATCTGATAATGCATGCCCTGGGCCGAATGGAAGCCCAGGTCCTTCATTGGATAACCGTCGAGGATGTTCATGATCTGGCACAGCACCACCCCACCGGAGCTGGGTGGCGGCGCCGAAATGATGTGGTAGCCGCGGTAGTCGCATTCCACCGGGGCCAGTTCGCGGGTCTTGTACTTGTCCAGGTCGGCTTGGGTGATGAGGCCTTTGTTGGCCTGGCTGGACGTGACCAGGGCATCGGCCACCCAGCCTTTGTAGAAGCCATCGGCGCCCTTGGCGGAGATGGCCCGCAGGGTCTTGGCGAGGTCTTTTTGCACCAGCTTCTGGCCGACCTGCATCGGCTCGCCGTTGTGCAGGAAGATCGCGCCGGAATCGCGCAGGTCCTTCTTGAACACGTCGGTGGCGGTGTCCAGCAGATCGACATCGCCCTGCTCCAGGGTGAAGCCTTGCTCGGCAAACTTGATGGCTGGGGCGATCAATTCCGCCCGGGGTTTGCTGCCGTACTTCTTCAGTGCCAGCTCCATGCCGGAAACGGTACCGGGCACGCCTACCGCCAGGTGCCCACGGGTGCTCAGCTCAGGAACGACGTTGCCGTCCTTGTCCAGATACATGTCGGCCGTGGCGGCCAGCGGGGCTTTTTCGCGGAAATCCAGGAAGGTCTTGCGGCCGTCGGCCAATTGGAGCGTCATGAACCCACCGCCGCCGAGGTTACCCGCCGCCGGATACACCACCGCCAGGGCGTACCCCACCGCCACCGCCGCATCCACGGCATTGCCACCGCTCTTGAGCACATCGACACCCACCTGGGTGGCCAGGTGCTGCGCAGTGACCACCATACCGTGCTCGGCGGCAACCGGTGCCTGGGAGGCGGCCTGGGCAAACAAACAGCTGAGGGTCAGGGAGGTGGCAACAAGCGTCCGGGTAAAGTTTTCGAACTTCATGAGTCGGTCTCTTCTTGTTCTAAAGATCGGGGATCGCTTCAAGAGCATTAGGCAGTATGGCCCGGTTTGTGGAATGCGCCTGTCAACCGTCGGCCGGGTTACGGCAACGCCTGCTTTGAGATAGGCTCGTGCGGTTGTTTTTTTACTGAATAAGGACATCACCGATGACGCTGCGAATCGACCGCACGGACGCCCCTACCGATGAAGAGCGCCAGGCCATCCTCGCCCCGCTACGCGCCTATAACACGGCCAAGACCGGCGGGACGGTGCCCGAACTGGTGGCCTGGCTGGTGCGCGACGAACACAGCAACGAAATAGTCGGAGGGCTCTACGGGCGAGTATTTTTCCGCTGGTTTTATATCGAGCTACTGGTCGTGCCGGAACAGGCCCGAGGCCAAGGCACGGGGTCGGCGTTGATGCGGATGGCCGAAGAACTGGCCAGGGAGAAAAACTGCGTGGGCATCTGGCTGGACACCTTCGACTTCCAGGCGCCGGCGTTCTACAGAAAGCACGGCTTCACGGAAATCGGCCAGATCGACGACTACCCACCGGGCCACCAGCACTTCTTCTTCCAGAAACGCCTGGCTCCCGCGGACTAAAACCCAACCCCTGTGGGAACGAGCTTGCTCGCGAAGGCGGTGGGTCAGGCGACATTAATGTCGAATGGTAAGCCGTATTCGCGAGCAAGCCCGCTCCCACATATCCGGGATTCAGTGCGAGTTATTTACAGACAAGTCGCCAACGCCGCCAACCGGCGCTTGGCCACGAAGTCATCATGCTTGGCGTAGTAATTCAACGCAGTACCCGTCTCACTGGCCTGCAAATCGACAAACGATTCGGCAGAGCGCGTGTAGACCGTCGAGCCCCCCTTCTTGCCCGGCTGCAGGTAAGCACCGGCATCGACGCCGAATACCGCTTCGTCCTGCCAGGAAAACTGTATGCACTGGGCCACGACCTGCTCGGGTTTGTCCGAAGCCAGGGTCTTATAAGGGGTTTGAGTCCGGGCCTGGTTCATCGCCGAACCCGCGCAGCCGGCCAGCAAGGTTGCGGCCAGGGCCACCGTCAACATTCGCATTGCGTTCACTCATCGAGAAAAAAACGGACTGTAGCACTGCGCCCCCCACCTTCGTGCTGCTTTACTGAAATTTACACGCGACATCGGCCAACGATTCGCGCAACCTGTCGCGCCATTGCCACCAGCCATCGCGGAACACTCCATGACCCCCAACGCCGAATTCTATAAACCCACCGCCGAATACGCCGACAAACTGATCAGCCAGATCGGCCAGACACCTTCTTGGATCGCCAAGCGAATCGGCGTCACCGACAAGCGGATTCGCTACATTCTCGACGGCGAACGCACCGTCAAGGGCGAAACTACGCCGATCCAGATGACCTACACCGAACAGTTCGCCCTCGAATGCCTTGCGGCTGCGGCCAAGGCCGCCAAGAAACAGTCTGCATCCCCCAAGGAGTGATCATGGCGGCAACCGAACAGCAGCACGAACGGGCCCTGGAAAAATTTCTCGACGAACGCCCCGAACTGCGCGTCGAACTGGACCACCTCAACCCGCTGCTGGCCCAGGCCAAGGGCGAGACTGCCGCGCAGTACCGCGCAGAGCGGCTGCATGAAGCGTTCGAAGCCGAGGCCGAGCGCCTGGGCCTGTTCGCCTGGGAACTGACCCTGCAACTGACCGCCGCCTCGCCCGAGGAGTACCAGGCCCAGCGCCTGGAAGTGCACAGGGAAGTGGCGGAGATGGCGGGGATGGAGTGGGCCGATTACTGCGAGTTGAATGGCCTCGAAAACCAACGCTGAACACATCCCCTCGCCACAAAGTGTTCACCCCATTTGTCGAACGTCCTGACAATCGCCCCTGCGCCCATAAAGCTTTATCATGGCCGCAGTTTTGCTGATCGGGTCTGTCATGAAATTCGCCATCGCGCTGTTTTCCGCCGCCCATGCGCCCTCCTCGCGCCGTGCCCTGCTGTTTGCCCAGGCTGCGCTGACGGGTGGGCATGAAATCGTGCGGTTGTTTTTCTACCAGGACGGCGTCTACAACGCCGCCAGCAGTGTCGTCACCCCCCAGGACGAACAAGACCTGCCCCAACAGTGGCGCGCTTTCGTCAGCGATAACCAGCTCGATGGCGTGGTCTGCATCGCGGCGGCGTTGCGCCGTGGTGTGTTGAACGACGAGGAAGCCCAGCGCTATCAGCGTTCGGCAGTCAGTGTCGAAGCGCCCTGGACCTTGTCCGGCCTGGGTCAGTTGCACGATGCGATCCAGGACGCCGACCGTCTGATCTGTTTTGGAGGCGCGTGAATGGCCAAGTCGTTATTGCTCATCAGCCGCCAGGCTCCGTGGTCGGGGCCCGGGGCCCGGGAAGCGCTGGACATCGTGCTGGCCGGGGGCGCGTTCGACCTGCCCATCGGCCTGCTGTTTCTCGATGACGGGGTGTTCCAGCTCATCGCCGGCCAGAACGCCAAGGCCGTCCAGCAAAAGGACCTGAGCGCAAACCTGCAGGCGCTGCCGATGTTCGGCGTCGAGGCGCTGTTCCTCTGCGCCGACAGCGCCGCCGAACGCGGCGTCGCCACGGATGCCCTGGCGCTGGGCGAGGTAAAAGTATTGACTGCGCCGGACATCGCCGCGCTCATAGACCGTTACGACCAGGTGATCACCCTCTGATGTCGACTTTGCATGTGTTGTCTCACTCCCCTTTTGGCGATAACCGCCTCGCCAGTTGCCTGCGGCTACTGGGCAATCAGGATGCGTTGTTGCTATGTGGCGACGCGACGTATGCGTTGCAGCCGGGCAGCCCACCGTTTGAAGCACTGCAGGCCGCTGGCGTGAACCTGTTCGTGCTCGCCGAAGACCTCCAGGCCCGCGCCCTGGACACGCCAGACTGGGCCGAAGCCATCAACTACTCAGGTTTCGTCGAGTTATCGATCGAACACGACAAGGTCAATAACTGGCTATGAAGGTGCTGAATGTGGGCGAGCGCGCCATCGCACTGGACAAGGACGGCTACCTGGCCGACCTTGACGACTGGTCGAGCGAAGTGGCCATTGCCCTGGCGGCCGCCGAAGACATCGAACTCGGCCCCGAACACTGGGAAATCCTCGAGCTGCTGCGCGGCTTCTACAACGAATTCCAACTCTCGCCCGCGACTCGGCCACTGATCAAGTACACCGCGCTGAAACTGGGCGCGGACAAAGGCAACAGCCTGCACCTGAACCGATTGTTCAAAGGCACTCCCGCCAAACTCGCCGCCAAGCTGGCGGGCCTGCCCAAACCGACGAACTGCTTATGACCGACTTCCCATCGCTGACCCTTGAGACCCCGGCCGAACACCCGTTCGCCCAGTTCGTGCGCATCCTTGGCAAAGGCAAGCGCGGCGCCCGCAACCTGACCCGCGAAGAAGCCCGTGAGGCCATGGGTCTGGTGCTCGACGAAAAGGTCGAAGACACCCAGCTCGGCGCCTTCCTGATGCTGTTGCGGCACAAGGAAGAAAGCGCCGAGGAAATGGCCGGCTTCACCGAAGCCCTGCGTGAACGCCTGGTGGTCCCGGCCTTGGCGGTGGACCTCGACTGGCCGACCTACGCCGGCAAGAAGCGTCATTTACCGTGGTACTTGCTGGCGGCCAAGTGCCTTGGGCAGAACGGCGTGCGGATTTTCATGCACGGCGGCGGTGCTCACACAGCAGGCCGGCTCTACAGCGAACAACTGCTCGGCTTGCTGCAAATCCCACTGTGCCGCGACTGGCAGCAGGTCGCCAGCGCACTGGACAACGGCGGCCTGGCCTTCATGCCCCTGGTGGACTGGGCGCCGCAAATGCAGCGGATGATCGACCTGCGCAACACCTTGGGCCTACGCTCGCCGATCCACTCCCTGGCACGGATTCTCAACCCGCTGGCCGCCCGTTGCGGATTGCAAAGTATCTTCCATCCGGGCTATCAGGCGGTGCATCGCGATGCCAGCGGCTTGCTGGGCGACACCGCTATTGTGATCAAGGGCGACGGCGGCGAGATCGAGATCAACCCGGACGCGGACAGTCACCTGTATGGCACCCGCGGTGGCATCAGTTGGGACGAAGAATGGCCGCGACTGGCCGAACAGCGCCACGTCAAGCCGGAAAACCTCGACCCCGAGCACCTGAAGGCCATCTGGCGCGGCGACGTGGAGGACAGCTACCCGCAACTGGCCTTGATCGCCACCATGGCCCTGGCCTTGCGCGGCCTGGGCCTGGCGCGCGAAGAGGCTTTCGAACGCGCCCGGCAGTATTGGGATGCTCGGGATCGATCGATTTAGTCGATCATCAACGCCCAACCTTTACGCTTTTAGTTCGAACCCATCGGCATAGACTGCCCTCCAACGTTTATTGGCCGAGGAGATCGAGATGGGTTTGTTAGTCGAGGGCCGCTGGCAGGATCAGTGGTATGAAAGCAAGGACGGCACGTTCCAACGCGAACAGGCGCAACGCCGTCACTGGCTCACCGCCGACGGCAGCGCCGGCCCCAGCGGCGAGAGCGGGTTTGCCGCCGAGGCCGGGCGTTACCATTTATACGTGTCCCTGGCCTGCCCCTGGGCCCACCGCACACTGATCTTTCGCAAGCTCAAAGGCCTGGAAGACCTGATCGATGTCTCGGTGGTCAGCTACTTGATGCTGGAAAACGGCTGGACCTTCGACAAGGCCCACGGCTCCACCGGCGACAAACTGGACGATCTGAGCTTCCTGCACCAGCGCTACACCGCTGACACCACCGACTACACCGGCCGCGTCACCGTGCCGGTGCTGTGGGATAAACGGCAACAGCGCATCGTCAATAATGAATCAGCGGAAATCATCCGCATGTTCAACAGCGCCTTCGATGGGCTGACCGCCAACAACTTGGACCTTTACCCAGAACCACTACGCCGTGACATCGATGCGCTGAACGAACGCATCTACCCGGCGGTGAACAACGGCGTGTATCGCGCCGGGTTCGCGACTACCCAAGCGGCCTACGAAGAGGCGTTCGACGGTTTATTCGCCGAACTGGACCGGTTGGAAGCCTTGCTGGGAACCCAGCGCTACCTGGCCGGCGAATACCTGACAGAGGCCGATATCCGCCTGTTCACCACGATAATCCGCTTCGATGCCGTGTATTTCGGTCACTTCAAGTGCAACCTGCGGCGCATTGCCGATTATCCGAACCTGTCCAATTGGCTGCGGGAGTTGTACCAGTGGCCGGGTATTGCCGAGACCGTGGATTTCACGCATATCCAGGGCCATTACTATGGCAGCCACAAGACCATCAACCCCAATGGGATCGTGCCCAAGGGGCCCAAGCAGGACTTCATGGTTGGCCATGATCGGGAAAGGTTGAGTGGGAAAGGGATTTGGCGTGGGGCTGGGGACTGATCCGGGATTTTCGCTGTATTTGAGGGCCTCATCGCGAGCAAGCTCGCTCCCACAGTGGACTGTGTGCAACCGCAGATTCATGGTTGAACACGATCAATTGTGGGAGCGAGCTTGCTCGCGATTGGAGCGACGCGGTCTTCCTAGACCTGCCCCTGAGCCCCTTCAAACCACGCCAGTTTCTCGCGCAGTTGCACCACTTCCCCGACAATCACCAACGTCGGCGCATGGACTTCATGCTCGGCCACCAGCCGTGGCAAGTCCGCCAGGGTGCCGGTGAAGACCCGCTGATTGGACGTCGTGCCTTGCTGGATCAACGCCGCAGGCGTATCCGCCGCGCGACCGTGCTTGATCAGCTCGTCGCAGATCATCGGCAGCCCCACCAACCCCATGTAGAACACCAGGGTCTGGGCTGGCGATACCAGGTCCGCCCACGGCAAGTCACTGGTGCCGTCCTTGAGATGGCCGGTGATGAACCGCACCGACTGGGCGTAGTCACGATGGGTCAGCGGAATCCCGGCATAGGCCGCGCAACCACTGGCTGCGGTGATGCCCGGGACGACCTGGAACGGGATGCCGTGGGCTGCCAGTTCTTCGATCTCTTCACCGCCGCGCCCGAAGATGAACGGGTCACCGCCCTTCAACCGCACCACACGCTTGCCTTGTCGGGCCAGGTTCACCAATTGCTGGTTGATCTGTTCCTGGGGCACGGCGTGTTCGGAGCGGCGCTTGCCAACGTAGATGCGCTCGGCGTCGCGCCGGCACAGCTCCAGGATCGCCGGAGCTACCAAACGGTCGTACAGCACCACGTCCGCCTGCTGCATCAGGCGCAGCGCGCGGAACGTCAACAAGTCCGGATCGCCCGGCCCTGCGCCCACCAGATAAACTTCGCCCGGCGCGTTCGGCGCTTGGCCGGCAATCTTATCCCGCAGCAGGCGCTCGGCCTCGGCGCCCTGCCCGGCCAATTGACGGTCGGCGATAGGGCCTTGGAACACGTCTTCCCAGAACGCCCGGCGTTGCTGCACATCCGGGAACAAACCTTTGACCTGGCTGCGAAAACGCGCCGCCAGCCCGGCCAGTTGCCCATAGGTCGAAGGAATCCAGGTTTCCAGCTTGGCCCGGATCAGCCGAGCCAGCACCGGCGCGTCGCCGCCGCTGGACACCGCGATCACCAGCGGTGAGCGGTCGACGATCGCCGGGAAGATCACACTGCACAGGGCTGGCGCGTCCACCACGTTGACCGGTACGCAACGCTTGTGGGCATCGGCCGAGACCTGGGCGTTGAGCGATTCGTCGTCGGTGGCAGCGATGACCAGACCGCAGCCGTCCAGGTCCGCTTCAAGGTAACCGCGCAGGACGCATTCGCCACCGCTGCCACTGACCAGCTCCCGCAACTGTGACTCGATTTCGGGTGCGACCACCCGCAGCAGCGCGCCGGCATCGGCCAGCAGGCGGGACTTGCGCAAGGCAATCTCGCCGCCGCCGACCACCAGCACACGGCTGCCGCGCAGGTTGTGGAACAGTGGCAAATAGTCCATTTAACCGATGACCTCGATGCCGCCCATGTAGGGTTTCAACACCTCGGGTACACGGATCGAGCCGTCGGCCTGCTGATAGTTTTCCAGCACCGCCACCAGAGTCCGGCCCACCGCCAGGCCGGAGCCATTGAGGGTGTGGACCAGTTCCGGCTTGCCGGTTTCCGGGTTGCGGAAACGCGCCTGCATGCGGCGGGCCTGGAAGTCGCCACAGTTGGAGCACGAGGAAATCTCGCGGTACTTGTCCTGGCTCGGGATCCAGACTTCCAGATCGTAAGTCTTGACCGCGCTGAAACCCATGTCGCCGGTGCACAACGCCAGGGTGCGATACGGCAGCTCCAGCAGTTGCAGGACCTTCTCGGCATTGGCAGTCAGGCTTTCCAGCGCTTCCATGGACTTCGAAGGCTCGACGACCTGGACCATCTCGACTTTGTCGAACTGGTGCTGGCGGATCATGCCACGGGTGTCACGACCCGACGCCCCGGCTTCACTGCGGAAGCACGGCGTGTGGGCGACGAACTTGATCGGCAGTTGCTTGGCGTCGACGATCTCGCCGGCAACGATGTTGGTCAGCGACACTTCGGCGGTCGGGATCAGGTACAGGTCGGCCTCGCCTTCGCGGCTGATCTTGAACAGGTCTTCCTCGAACTTCGGCAACTGCCCGGTGCCCTGCAAGGCCGGCGCCTGCACCAAGTACGGCGTGTAGGCTTCTTCGTAGCCGTGTTCGGTGACGTGCAGGTTGATCATGAACTGCGCCAGGGCGCGATGCAGGCGGGCAATCGGCCCGCGCAACAGGGCAAAACGTGCACCGGAAAGCTTGGCGGCGGTTTCGAAGTCCAGCCAGCCGAACTTCTCGCCGAGGGCCACATGGTCCTGCACCGGGAAATCGAAGGCCTTAGGCGTGCCCCAGCGGCGCACTTCGACGTTGCCCTCTTCATCTTCGCCGACCGGCACCGATTCATGAGGCAGGTTCGGGATACCCAGCAGGATCGAGTCCAGCTCGGTCTGGATCGCGTCCAGTTCGACCTTGCCGGCACTCAACTCGCCCGCCATGCGCTCGACATCGGCCATCAGCGGCGCGATGTCTTCGCCACGTTGCTTGGCCTGGCCAATGGATTTGGAGCGCGCGTTACGTTCAGCCTGCAGGGCTTCGGTGCGAGTCTGGACGGTCTTGCGCTGTTCTTCCAGCGCTTCGATGCGCGCGACGTCCAGGGCAAAGCCACGGGAAGCCAGGCGGTCCGCTACGTCCTGAAGGTTGCTACGTAACAGTTTGGAATCGAGCATGTCGGTCTCTCGTTATCAAAGTTTGGTCAAGGACAGGCCGGCCCAGGTGGCGAGCAGCCCGCCGAATACGCTGATGGCCGCATAGCCCAGGGCCAGCGGCACTTGCCCGCTTTCCAGCAAGCGCACCGTATCCAGTGAAAAGGATGAAAAGGTCGTCAGGCCGCCAAGAAAGCCGACGATCAGGCCCGCACGCACCTCGATCGGCACTTCCGGGCGCATCAAAAACAGACCGTATAGAACACCGATCAGCAGACAGCCCACGATATTAACGGCCAGCGTCGCGGTATAGAAGTGCCGCGGCCAATTTGCGTTGATCCAGTTGCCAGTCGCGAAGCGCACCAATGTACCGGCAATGCCACCGGCGGAAACTGCAAGAATCAGGGGGATCAAGGTTTTCTCCGCTGCCGTGGACTCAAGCGGTCCAATTGCGCCAAGTGGTTGAGCTTCTCGCCGATCTTCAGCTCCAGGCCACGGGGCACCGGCTGATAGAAGCGCTGGGGTTCAAGTTCTTCGGGAAAATAGTCTTCGCCGGCGGCATAGGCGTCCGGTTCATCGTGGGCGTAACGGTACTCATCGCCATAGCCCAGTTGCTTCATGAGCTTGGTCGGCGCGTTGCGCAGGTGCAACGGCACTTCGAGGGAACCATGCTCGGTGGCGCTGCGCATCGCGGCCTTGAAGCCCATGTACACCGCATTGCTTTTCGGCGCGCAGGCCAGGTAGGTGATGGCCTGGGCCACGGCGAGCTCGCCTTCCGGGCTGCCAAGGCGTTCCTGCACATCCCAGGCTGCCAGGCACAGGCTCAGGGCCCGTGGGTCGGCGTTGCCGATGTCTTCACTGGCCATGCGCACCACCCGCCGCGCCAGGTACAACGGATCGCAACCACCGTCGATCATTCGCGCGAACCAATACAAGGCCGCGTCGGGGTTGGAGCCGCGGATGGACTTGTGCAGCGCCGAAATCTGGTCGTAGAACGCCTCGCCGCCCTTGTCGAAGCGCCGACGGGTATCACCCAACAGGCTCTGCAGCAGCTCGACGCCAATCTCGCTGTCGTCTTCGGCCAGGTCCGAGGCGTTTTCCAGCAGGTTGAGCAAGCGCCGACCATCGCCGTCGGCGGCCGAAAACAGCATCTGGAAACCTTCATCGCTAAGGCTCAAATGCCGCTTGCCCAGGCCGCGCTCCTCGGTCAGCGCCCGACGCACCAGCTTGCGCATCGCCGCTTCGTCGAGGCTCTTGAGCACATAGACCCGCGCCCGGGACAGCAACGCGTTGTTGAGTTCGAACGAGGGGTTTTCGGTGGTCGCACCGATAAAGATCAGCGTGCCGTCTTCAACGTAAGGCAGGAACGCATCCTGTTGCGATTTGTTGAAACGGTGCACTTCGTCGACGAACAGGATCGTGCGCTTGCCGTACTGCCCCGCCTGCTGCTTGGCCACTTCCACCGCCTGGCGGATTTCCTTGACCCCGGCCAACACTGCCGACACCGTTTCGAAATGCGCGTCCGAGACTTCCGCCAGCAGCCGCGCCAGGGTGGTCTTGCCCACACCCGGCGGGCCCCAGAAAATCATCGAATGCAGCGCGCCCTGCTCCAGCGCTTCGCGCAGAGGCTTGCCGCGAGCGAGCACATGCTCCTGGCCGACGTACTCATCCAGGTTGGTCGCGCGCAGGCGGGCGGCCAATGGCTGGGCAATCGGGGCGCTTCGAAACAGGTCCATGATTACTTACAAAACCTCCGCTGGGTCCTGTTGCCGATCAGTTAAACAACGAACAACGCAGCCCCCTGTGGGAGCGAGCTTGCTCGCGATAGCGGCGTGTCAGTCAACATTAATACTGACTGATCCAACGCCATCGCGAGCAAGCTCGCTCCCACAAGGACTTTGGGTTTATTCCTGGATCACATCCGCACCCTTGGGGATGTCGAACTTGAACTTGGACGCGGCGATCGGCTCGTTGGCCTTGACCCCGGTGAACAGGATATTGGTGCGCTGGCCGACGCTGTCGATCAGTTGCATGTCGTTGACCAGGCCGTTGCGGAACGACAAGCGCAGGTTGTCGAACAGGCTGTCCTTGGTCTTGGGCTTGAGGGTGAAGTCAATCACGCCACCGGCCTCCTTGGCGCTGATGTCGAAGCTCTGGCTGATCTTGGAAATATCGCCGGAGAGCAGCAATGCCGGGGTCTGGGTCAGGCGCTGGTCGAGGGTCTTGATGGTGACCTGCTCCAGGTCCGGGTCCCACAGGGAGACTTTCTTGCCATCGGAGACCATCAATTGCTCGGCCGGTGCATCGGTGTGCCAGTAGAACAGGCCCGGACGCTGCAGGGCCATGTCGCCGGCGGTCTCCTGCAACTGGGTGCCGCTGCCGTCGAGGGTCAGTTGGGAGAAGCGTGCGGTCAGGGTCTGGGAACGCTCCAGTAACTGGGTCAGGCGGGCCACATCCTTTTCATCGGCGTGGGCCGACAAGGTGGTCAGGGCCAGTACGGGCAACAGCAACATGCGAATCAGGCGCATGGGAGTCCTCATGAAGTCGTGGGGGTCGAGCGGCCTGTACCAGGCCGCTCGGGTCGTTAGTCGCGCATCGGGCCCGGCGCCAGCACTTCGCGCGAACCGTTGGTGTTCATCGCTGTCACCACACCGGCCATCTCCATGGCTTCGATCATGCGTGCGGCGCGGTTGTAGCCGATCTTGAGCTTGCGCTGAACGGCAGAAATCGAGGCCCGACGGCTTTCCAGGACGAACTGCACCGCTTCGTCATAGAGCGCATCGGTTTCAGCATCGTCGTCACCGCCGCCGCTGCTGCCTTCGAAGCCACTGCCGGCTTCTTCGACACCGTTGAGGATGTCGTCGTTGTACTCAGGGGCGCCACGCAACTTCCAGGCCTCCACCACGCGGTGTACTTCGTCATCGGAGACAAAGGCGCCGTGGACACGGATCGGCAGGCTGGTACCCGGCGGCATGTAGAGCATGTCACCGTGACCGAGCAATTGCTCGGCGCCGCCCTGGTCGATGATGGTCCGCGAATCGATCTTGCTCGACACTTGGAACGCCATGCGGGTCGGGATGTTGGCCTTGATCAGGCCGGTGATCACGTCCACCGACGGCCGCTGGGTCGCAAGAATCAAGTGGATACCGGCGGCACGGGCCTTCTGGGCAATACGGGCGATCAGCTCTTCGACCTTCTTGCCGACGATCATCATCATGTCGGCGAATTCGTCCACCACTACCACGATGGTCGGCAGCTTGTGCAGGAACGGCGCTTCATCGTGGATGTTTTCGCGGTGATACAGCGGGTCGGTCAGCGGCGTACCGGCCTCTTCGGCTTCCCTGACCTTGGCGTTGAAGCCCGACAGGTTACGCACGCCCATCTTCGCCATCAGCTTGTAGCGGCGTTCCATCTCCGCGACGCTCCAGCGCAGGGCGTTGGCGGCGTCCTTCATGTCGGTGACCACCGGACACAGCAGGTGCGGAATACCTTCGTAGATCGACAGCTCGAGCATTTTCGGGTCGATCATGATCAGCTTGGCGTCTTCCGGGCCGGACTTGAACAGAATCGACAGGATCATCGCGTTCACACCCACCGACTTACCGGAACCGGTGGTACCGGCCACCAGCAAGTGGGGCATTTTCGCCAGGTCGGTGATCACCGGCTTACCGCCGATGTCGTGGCCCAGGGCCAAGGTGACCGGCGATTTGTGGTTGTCGTACTCGGGGGTCGACAGCACTTCGGAGAAGCGCACGATCTGCCGGTCTTCGTTGGGAATCTCGATGCCCACGGTGGTCTTGCCGGGAATCACTTCCACCACCCGTACGCTGGTCACGGCCAGGGAACGCGCCAGGTCCTTGGCCAGGTTGGCGATGCGACTGACCTTCACGCCGGCGGCCGGCTGGATTTCATAACGGGTGATGACCGGGCCCGGGTGGATCGAATCCACCGAAACCTCGACGCCGAACTCCTTGAGCTTGATCTCCAGCAAGTGGCCGACAGCCGCCAGGGATTCGGGGGAATAGTTGAGCTGTTTCTTTTCAGCCGGGTCCAGGATCGAGATCGGCGGCAAGGTGCCTTCCACCGCGCTGTCGACGAACAGCGGCGCCTGTTTCTCTTTCTGCACCCGCTTGCTCTGCTCCGGCGGCTTGGCCGGGGCCATGGTAATGACCGGCGGTACCTGCTTCTCACGCTCGGACATGTGCTTGCTCAACGCCTGCTCGCGCTCGATCAGGCGCTCCTTGACCTTGGCCTGCTCGCGTTTGTCCGGCGTCGTCGGGGCCACTACGTCGTGGACCCGGTCGTCGACTTCACGCAATTGCGCCACCAGTTGCTTGCGCTCGGTGCGTGCTGCCCACCAGCGGTTCATGGCGCCCTGGATCAGTTCGATCAGGTCGAGGGTGATCTTGCCGGTGACGTCCATGACCTTGAACCATGACAGGTCGGTGAACACCGTCAGACCGAACAGGAACAGGGCGATGAACAGCAACGTGCTGCCCTGGATGTTCAGGGCGTTCTTGGCCAGGTCGCCGAGGCTTTCCCCCAGCGCGCCACCCGCCCCGGCCGGCAGGCCGGTGGGCGCGTGGAAGTGGATATGGGCCAGCGCGGCCCCAGACAGCACCAGGAACACCAGGCCGATCAGGCGCCAGGAGAACAGCCAGCCGCTCCACTGCCATGGCTCGTGGCGCTGGCGGAAGATCTGATAAGCCTTGATCGCCAGCAGCAGCGGGAAAATATAGGCGAAATAGCCCAGCACCATGAACAGGATGTCGGCGCTGTAAGAGCCGGCCGGACCGCCGAAATTCTGCACATCGTCGATCTTGCTGTTATGGCTCCAGCCCGGATCGTCCTTGCCATAGGTCAGCAAGGCCATCATGAGGAACAGGCACAAGGCACCGATGGCGATCAATGCACCTTCCTTGAGCCGGTAGTGCAATTGCTGGCGCCAGAGCGGAACGACTGTTTTAGGTGCTGCGGTGGATTTCTTCAAAACGCTTCTTTTCCTGCGCCAACGGCGCGTCCATCTGTTGAATGACTATAAAAAACTGCCCATCACGAGCAGGTAAAAAAGTGAATGTGCACAACCGGTACTACTTTTACCACTGTGACATGCATCCAGAAAACCGCAGGTGTTGCCGAAGATTCCGATCTGTAGCCCATCCTGCGTGCAAAACTCAAGCATTGTACGGGTTTGTCAGCCCCAAGGCATTGCCCGTACGCCGAGTGACAGCATAGCCAGAAACATGCTGCACAAGGGCCAATTGGAGCATGCATTCTCTTTTGTGACAAAGGCTTATGAGGTGTTTTTTATGAGCGAAGTGAAGCATTCACGCCTGATCATTCTCGGTTCCGGTCCTGCTGGGTATAGCGCCGCTGTCTATGCCGCCCGCGCCAACCTCAAACCCGTTGTCATTACCGGCTTGCAGGCCGGTGGCCAGCTCACCACCACGGTGGAAGTCGATAATTGGCCCGGCGATGTCGAAGGCCTCACCGGCCCGGCACTGATGGAGCGCATGCAGCGGCACGCCGAGCGCTTCGACACTCAGATCGTCTACGACCATATCCACACCGCCAAGTTGCAACAGCGCCCATTCGTGCTCATCGGCGACAGCGGCACCTACACCTGTGACGCGCTGATCATCGCCACCGGCGCTTCGGCCCAGTACCTGGGCCTGCCCTCGGAGGAAACCTTCGCCGGCAAAGGCGTTTCAGCCTGTGCAACCTGCGATGGTTTTTTCTATCGAAACCAGGTGGTGGCCGTGGTCGGCGGCGGTAACACCGCGGTCGAAGAAGCTTTGTACCTGTCGAACATCGCCAGGGAGGTGCACCTGATCCACCGCCGCGACAAGCTGCGCTGCGAGAAAATATTGCAGGATAAACTCTTCGAAAAAGCCACCAACGGCAACATCCAGCTGCACTGGAAGCAGAATCTGGATGAAGTCCTGGGCGACGCCAGCGGCGTGACCGGCGCACGCCTGCGGCACAGCGAGACTGGCGAAACCAGCACCTTATCCCTGGCCGGGGTGTTCATCGCCATTGGTCACAAACCCAACACCGAGCTGTTCCAAGGCCAGTTGAACATGCGCGACGGCTACCTGCTCGTGCGCGGCGGCAGCGAGGGCAACGCCACCGCGACCGATATTGAAGGTGTATTCGCGGCTGGCGATGTAGCCGATCATGTCTACCGCCAAGCCATTACCTCTGCCGGCGCCGGCTGCATGGCGGCACTCGACGCGGAGAAGTATCTCGATGACATCCCTGCCGCTTGACGGTTAACCTTCAGGTGGGCGCCGTCTATCGGGCAGGCCCACCGCCCTCCCCTTCTGCAAGCCGAATAACGATGCTGACCTGGTTACAACGCAATACTTTTGATTTCCCGCCATTGGCAAAAGCCATGCGCGAACCCAACGGGCTATTGGCCGCCGGTGGCGACCTGTCTGCCGACCGACTGATCCAGGCCTATCGCCATGGCTGCTTCCCCTGGTTTTCCGAGGGCCAACCGATTTTGTGGTGGTCCCCAGACCCACGCACCGTGCTGTTTCCCGACGAACTGCATGTGTCCCGCAGCCTGGGCAAGCTTTTACGCAAGCGGCGCTATGAAGTGACCTTCGACACCGACTTTGCGGCGGTCATCAAGGCCTGCGCCGAGCCGCGGGACTATGCCGATGGCACCTGGATCACCGAAGCCATGCAGACCGCTTATCTGGAGCTGCACCGGCGCGGCTTCGCCCATTCGGTAGAGGTCTGGGACCAGGGCGAACTGGTGGGCGGCCTGTACGGCCTGGCCATGGGGCAGCTGTTTTTTGGCGAGTCCATGTTCAGTCGAGCCGACAATGCGTCGAAATTCGGCTTCGCGACGCTGGTCCAACACCTCAAGGCGGCTGGTTTTGTGCTGATCGACTGCCAGATGCCCACCGAGCATCTGCACAGCCTGGGCGCCCGTTCGATTCCACGGACCGAGTTTGCTGGCTATCTCAAGGCCCATCTGGATCAACCCAACCACGCAACCTGGGTTTGCTGAGCGACATTCGCGCGCGTGGCTTACACTTAAATTTAAAAGCTTATCCGAGGGTTGATCATGACCGAGTTGGCGCGTTTGAAGTTCTATGCCACTCAGCCTCACTCTTGCAGTTACCTGCCCGAGGAGCAGGCCACCACGCTGTTCCTCGACCCCAGCCAGCCCATGGATGTGCATGTCTATGCAGACCTGTCGGAGATGGGCTTTCGTCGCAGCGGCGATCACCTCTACCGGCCCCATTGCCAACATTGCAATGCGTGCGTTCCGGCGCGCATTCCCGTGGCTCAATTTACCCCCAATCGCCAGCAGAAGCGCATCTTCAAGCGCAACGCCGACCTGCAGGTCCGGCCGGCCAAGCCGCAGTTCAGCGAAGAATATTTCGACCTGTACCAACGCTATATCGAGCAACGCCACGCCGATGGCGATATGTACCCGCCCAGTCGCGATCAGTTTTCGACCTTTCTGGTGCGTGACCTGCCGTTTTCCCGATTCTATGAGTTCCGCCTCGAAGGACGCTTGGTGGCCATCGCCGTCACGGACCTGCTGCCCAATGGCCTTTCAGCGGTGTATACCTTCTATGAACCAGACGAAGAACGGCGCAGCCTGGGGCGTTTTGCCATTCTCTGGCAAATCAACGAAGCCCGGCGCCTGGGGCTGGAAGCGGTATACCTGGGCTACTGGATCAAGAACTGCAAAAAAATGAATTACAAGACCCAATATCGCCCCATTGAACTGCTGATTAATCAGCGATGGGTTGTCCTCAGCTAGAACCCTTCGGCTTAAACGTTAGAACCCCTTGGCTTGCCCCCCCTTTTTCGGGCACAATGCACGCCGCTTTTGCCTGGCGCAGTTGCACCGGGCCATTCACTGGATACCGAGGGCTTTACTGCATGTCGAAAGAAGACAGCTTCGAAATGGAAGGCACTGTCGTCGACACCCTGCCCAACACCATGTTTCGTGTGGAGTTGGAAAATGGGCACGTCGTAACCGCGCATATCTCCGGCAAGATGCGCAAGAACTACATTCGTATTCTTACCGGTGACAAAGTGCGCGTCGAGCTGACGCCCTATGACTTGAGCAAAGGGCGCATCACTTACCGCGCTCGCTAACAAGTCAATACAAAACGCCCGGCTGATGCCGGGCGTTTTTGTTTGCCCGCGATTTGCCCCTCTCTCCATGAACACACAAAACCCTGCGGGAGCGAGCCTGCTCGCGATAGCGGTGGGTCAGCCCGCACCGATGCCGAATGTACCGCCACCATCGCGAGCAAGCTCGCTCCCACAGGGGATTGGCGGTGAAACACAATTTTGTGTCATGCACCCATAGGGTTTGGTGCGGACTCGGAATAGCAAAAAGGCGCCTTTCGGCGCCTTTTGCTTTGTTGCTGGTATCGATCAGGCCATTTCGGCCGTGGTTTCGAAGTCGAAGGTCAGTTCGCCGTCCTTGATGTCGATGTGGACCACACCGCCATGTTCGGCCAATTCGCCAAAGAGGATTTCCTCGGCCAGCGGACGCTTGATCTTGTCCTGGATCAGGCGAGCCATTGGTCGTGCCCCCATCGTCACATCGTAACCACCTTCGGCCAGCCAGCTGCGAGCCGCGTCGGTGACCTCCAGCAGCACACGCTTGTCTTCGAGCTGCGCCTGAAGTTCGGTAAGGAACTTGTCCACCACGCTTTTGATGACCTCATGGCTGAGGCGACCAAACTGGATAATGGTGTCCAGGCGATTGCGGAACTCAGGCGTGAAGCTCTTCTTGATCACTTCCATCGCATCGGACGAATGGTCCTGATGGGTGAAACCGATCGAAGCGCGCGCGGCGGTTTCGGCACCGGCGTTCGTGGTCATGATGATGATCACGTTGCGGAAGTCCGCCTTGCGCCCGTTGTTGTCGGTCAGCGTACCGTGGTCCATGACCTGCAGCAGCAGGTTGAAGACTTCCGGATGCGCCTTCTCGATCTCATCGAGCAACAGCACGCAGTGTGGCTGCTTGGTGATAGCTTCGGTCAGCAGGCCGCCCTGGTCGAAACCGACATAGCCCGGAGGCGCACCGATCAGACGCGACACGGTGTGGCGCTCCATGTACTCGGACATGTCGAAGCGAACCAGCTCGATCCCCATCGCCTTGGCCAGTTGCCGCGCCGCCTCGGTCTTGCCGACCCCGGTAGGCCCAGCGAACAGGAAGGAACCCACCGGCTTGTCTGGCGATTTGAGACCGGCGCGAGACAGCTTGATAGCAGTCGACAGTGAATCGATGGCTGCATCCTGACCGAACACGGTCAGCTTCAGGTCACGCTCCAGGTTACGCAGCAGCTCCTTGTCGGAACTGGTGACGTGCTTAGGCGGAATCCGCGCGATTTTCGCCACGATGTCCTCGACTTGAGGCACTTCGATGCGTTTGACGCGTTTCTCCACCGGCTGCAGGCGCTGGTAGGCACCCGCCTCGTCGATGACGTCGATGGCCTTGTCCGGCATGTGCCGGTCATTGATATAGCGCGAGGCCAGTTCCGCTGCTGCACGCAGGGCTTCATCACTGTATTCGATGTTGTGGTGCAGCTCGAACCGCCCTTTCAGGCCGCGCAGGATGCCAATGGTGTCTTCCACCGAAGGCTCCGACACATCGACCTTCTGGAAGCGTCGGGCCAGGGCACGGTCTTTCTCGAAGATCCCGCGAAATTCCTGGAACGTCGTCGAACCGATGCAACGGATATCACCCGATGACAGCAACGGCTTGAGCAGGTTGGAGGCATCCATGACACCACCGGAGGCAGCCCCGGCACCGATGATGGTGTGGATTTCATCGATGAACAGGATCGCTTGCGGACGTTTTTTCAGCTCGCCGAGCAACGCCTTGAAGCGCTTCTCGAAGTCGCCGCGGTACTTGGTGCCAGCCAGCAAGGCACCCAGGTCGAGGGAATAGACCACGCTGTTGGCCAGCAGGTCCGGCACCTGGTTGTCGACGATGCGTTTGGCCAGGCCTTCGGCAATCGCCGTCTTGCCCACGCCCGCCTCGCCCACCAGCAGGGGATTGTTCTTGCGACGCCGAGCCAGGATCTGCGCAACGCGCTCGACCTCTGCCTCGCGCCCTACCAGTGGATCGATGCGTCCCTGGCGTGCCAGCTCGTTCAGATTGCTGGCATAGGCGTCCAGTGGATTGCCCGAAGAAGAAGACTCACCGCCCTCGTCGTCCTGCATATCCTGCTCACCCTCGGAGTGATCGCCATGCCCGGGCACCTTGGAGATGCCATGGGCGATGTAGTTGACGACATCGATGCGCGCAACGCTCTGCTGCTTGAGCAGGAAAACCGCCTGGCTTTCCTGTTCGCTGAAGATAGCGACCAGCACGTTGGCGCCGGTGACTTCACGCTTGCCCGAGCTCTGTACATGAAAGACAGCACGCTGCAGGACACGCTGGAAGCCCAGGGTTGGCTGGGTTTCCCGATCCTCGTCATGCACGGGGATCAGCGGCGTGGTGGAGTCGATGAACTCCTGCAGATCATGCTTGAGTTTATCGAGGTTCGCGCCGCAGGCACGCAAAACGGTGGCGGCAGCCTCGTTATCCAATAGGGCCAGCAAAAGGTGCTCGACGGTCATGAATTCATGACGCTTCGAACGAGCCTCCTTGAAGGCAAGATTGAGGGTGACTTCGAGCTCGCGGTTTAACATAGCTTCACCTCATACCCAAGTGGTCGGCGTTAACCGTCCTTCTCGATTTCACAGAGTAGCGGATGCTGGCTTTCCCGGGCGTACTGGTTGACCTGCATGGCCTTTGTCTCGGCGATGTCGCGGGTAAACACTCCACATACTGCCCGTCCCTCTGTATGGACGGCCAGCATGACCTTGGTCGCCAGCTCGCGATTCAGGTTAAAAAACACCTCGAGCACTTCGACGACGAAATCCATCGGTGTGTAGTCATCGTTGAACAAAACCACCTTGTACATCGGTGGCGCCTGTAATGCAGGCTTTGCCTCCTGAACAGCGATGCCTGCGGAATCGTCGTCGTGTAGATCCGGGCGATCCTGATTGAATGTTAGTCGAATCTGGCTGACTGCATGCATGGAAAGAAAGGTTCGTTTAGTTGGCGAATACAGTGATGGGGGCGCTTGCGGGCAATTTCAACCGCGACAACCCGGTCACCTTGACTATCGGCAAAACGGTGTTACAACCAATAGAGCCCATCGTGGGTCAAAAAGGTCCGTGGAATCTATCCTGTCAACAGATTAGCCTGCGGATGAACTGGATGATACTCCAGTGATGGAGTGTGTTGCAGAGGGATATGGTTTATGTCGGTCGTCAAGATGAATGGCAAGGTGAAATGGTTCAACAATGCCAAGGGCTTCGGTTTCATTATCGCCGCCGGCATGGATGAAGACCTGTTCACCCATTACTCGGCAATCAACATGGATGGTTATAAAACCCTGAAGGCCGGACAGCCTGTGAAATTCGACGTCATCCAGGGACCCAAGGGCCTGCACGCGGTCAATATCGAGGTGCTCACCGCTGAAGAGGCACCCGTACCTGTCAAGACCAGAGTCACTGAGAACCATTGACCGGCTGTCGTCTCCCGGACAAAAAATGCCCGACTCGATCACTCGAGCCGGGCATTGTTGCTGAGCGTCGATACGCTTACATGTGCGAGATCAGCGCATCGCCGAAGCCCGAGGACGAAACCAGCTTGGCGCCCTCCATCAGACGTTCGAAGTCATAGGTCACGGTCTTGGCCGAAATCGCGCCGTTGGTGCCCTTGATGATCAGGTCGGCCGCTTCGATCCATCCCATGTGGCGCAGCATCATTTCAGCCGACAGGATCAGCGACCCCGGGTTGACCTGATCCTTGCCCGCGTACTTGGGCGCAGTGCCATGGGTGGCTTCGAACATTGCCACGGTGTCAGACAGGTTGGCACCCGGCGCAATGCCGATACCACCCACTTCCGCCGCCAGGGCGTCGGAGAGATAGTCGCCGTTGAGGTTCAGGGTCGCAATCACGTCATATTCGGCCGGACGCAGCAGGATCTGCTGGAGCATGGCGTCGGCAATGGCGTCCTTGACGATGACATTCTTGCCAGTCCTCGGGTTCTTGAACTGCATCCACGGCCCGCCGTCGAGCAGGGTCGCGCCAAACTCCTCGGCCGCCACTTCGTAGGCCCATTCCTTGAAGGCACCTTCGGTGAACTTCATGATGTTGCCTTTGTGCACGATGGTCAGCGAATCGCGATCATTGTCGACAACATATTGCAAGGCCTTGCGAGCCAGGCGCTTGGTGCCCTGCTTGGAAACCGGCTTGATGCCGATGCCGCAGTCCTGGTCGAAACGGATCTTGGTCACACCCATTTCTTCTTTCAGGAACTTGATGACCTTGGTGGCTTCAGGCGAACCGGCCTTCCACTCGATGCCCGCGTAGATGTCTTCGGAGTTCTCGCGAAAGATCGTCATGTCCACGTCGCCAGGCTTCTTGACCGGGCTGGGTACACCTTCGAACCAGCGCACCGGGCGCAGGCACACATACAGGTCAAGCTGTTGGCGCAGGGCCACGTTCAACGAACGGATACCACCACCGACCGGCGTGGTCAGCGGCCCCTTGATGGAAACCACGTAGTCCTTGACCGCGTCCAGGGTTTCCTGGGGAAGCCAGGTGTCCTGGTCGTAAACCTGAGTCGCTTTCTCACCGGCATAGACTTCCATCCAGGAAATCTTGCGCTTGCCGCCATAGGCCTTCTGAACCGCAGCGTCCACAACCTTGATCATGACCGGACTGATATCGACGCCAATGCCGTCGCCTTCGATGAAGGGGATGATCGGGTTGTCGGGAACATTAAGAGAATGGTCTGCATTGACGGTGATTTTGTCACCGACGGCTGGAACCTGAATCTTTTGATACCCCATGCTGAACTCCATTGCTTGGATTGAACATCTGGCTGCGTTCGAGCGTACCCCAGTTGAATCGGCGCGCAAACCCTACGTTCGGCTCATGCGGCATAAAGCGCCGCAGTTGGTGGTGTACAAGCCTGAAAACCAAGGGAAAAGCGCCAAACATGAGCATAGCCTGCCACCGTCGTCCTGCGACGTTTAGACCAATGGACGTGTACGGAAGTCTATGAACCATCGGCAGATTGCCAGCTACCTATGTATAATGCCGCCGCTGACCACAGGGTCACGACGGCCGACGGCTCTACGACAGGACTTTCGGCCCGTAAAAAGCCGGACCGTTACCGCGGCCCGACCGCTTGACGCTCGACTGATGCACCCAACATCACCGCGAAGAAACCTCGACATTCGGCTCATGGATGACTTTGAACGAACGCGCTTACCCGGCGCCCCTCGAGTTTCTGCGCATGCTTTAGCAAAGAAGAGAGTTAATCCGAATATGCCCACCCGCTCGAAGATCATCTATACCTTCACCGACGAAGCTCCCGCCCTCGCCACCTATTCGCTGCTGCCGATCGTCGAAGCCTTTACCGCTCCGGCCGATATCGCCGTGGAAACCCGCGATATCTCCCTCGCAGGGCGCATCCTGGCCAGCTTCCCCGAGCAACTGGGTGACAAAGCCGTAGCCGACCACCTCGCCGAACTGGGCGACCTGGCCGTTACGCCTGAAGCCAACATCATCAAGCTGCCGAACATCAGCGCCTCGGTGCCGCAACTGCAGGCCGCGATCAAGGAATTGCAGGCCCAGGGCTACGCGCTGCCGGACTACCCGGAAACCGTAACCAGCGACGCCGACAAAGAAGCCAAGGCCCGCTACGACAAAATCAAGGGCAGCGCCGTGAACCCGGTCCTGCGTGAAGGCAACTCCGACCGCCGCGCACCACTGTCGGTCAAGAACTACGCGCGCAAGCACCCGCACAAGATGGGCGCCTGGGCAGCCGACTCCAAGTCCCACGTGGCCCACATGAGCACTGGTGATTTCTACGGCAGCGAAAAAGCCGCCCTGATCGACGCCGCCGGCAGCGTGAAAATCGAGCTGATCGCCCAGGACGGCACCGCCACTGTCCTGAAGGAAAAAACCACCGTACAAGCCGGTGAGATCCTCGACTGCGCCGTGATGAGCAAAAACGCCCTGCGCGACTTCATCGCCGCTGAAATCGAAGACGCCAAGCAAAAAGGCGTCCTGCTGTCGGTTCACCTCAAGGCCACCATGATGAAGGTCTCCGACCCGATCATGTTCGGCCAGATCGTCGCCGAGTTCTATAAAGAAGCTCTGGCCAAGCACGCCCAAGTGCTGGAGCAGATCGGCTTCAACCTGAACAACGGCATCGGCGACCTGTACGCCCGCATCAAGGCCCTGCCGGCCGAGCAGCAGGCGCAGATCGAAGCCGACATCCAGGCGGTCTACGCGGCGCGCCCATCCCTGGCGATGGTCAACTCCGACAAAGGCATCACCAACCTGCACGTGCCGAGCGACGTCATCGTCGACGCCTCGATGCCGGCCATGATCCGTGACTCCGGCAAGATGTGGGGCACCGACGGCCAGTTGCACGACACCAAGGCTGTGATCCCGGATCGCTGCTACGCCACCATCTACCAGGCGGTGATCGAAGACTGCACGCAACACGGCGCCTTCGACCCAACCACCATGGGCAGCGTGCCGAACGTCGGCCTGATGGCCAAGAAAGCCGAAGAGTACGGTTCCCACGACAAGACCTTCCAGGTCAAGGTCAACGGCGTGGTGCGCGTTTCCGACAGCAACGGTCGCACCCTGCTGGAGCAGAACGTCGAGGCTGGCGACATCTTCCGCATGTGCCAGACCAAGGACGCGCCAATCCAGGACTGGGTCAAACTGGCCGTCAACCGTGCCCGCGCCAGCAGCACCCCGGCGATTTTCTGGCTCGACCCAATGCGCGCCCATGACGGTGTGGTGATCGAAAAAGTCCAGACTTACCTGAAGGACTACGACACTGCCGGCCTGGACATCCGCATCATGTCGCCGGTCGACGCGATGAAGTTCACCCTGGCCCGCACCCGCGAAGGCAAGGACACCATTTCGGTGACCGGCAACGTGCTGCGCGACTACCTGACCGACCTGTTCCCGATCATGGAACTGGGCACCAGCGCCAAGATGCTGTCCATCGTGCCGCTGATGAACGGCGGTGGCCTGTTCGAAACCGGCGCCGGCGGTTCGGCACCCAAGCACGTTCAGCAACTGCTGGAAGAGAACTTCCTGCGTTGGGATTCCCTGGGTGAGTTCCTGGCCCTGGCCGCCTCCCTCGAGCACCTGGGCGTGACCTACAACAACCCTAAAGCCCTGGTGCTGGCCAAGACCCTGGACCAGGCTACCGGTGAGTTCCTGGACCGCAACAAGTCGCCTTCGCGCAAGGTCGGCGGTATCGACAACCGTGGCAGCCACTTCTACCTGACCCTGTTCTGGGCGCAGGCACTGGCCGCTCAAAACGACGATGCAGCCCTCAAGGCTCAGTTCACCGCCCTGGCCAAGACGCTGACCGACAACGAAGAGAAAATCGTTGCCGAACTCAACGCCGTTCAAGGCAAGCCCGTGGACATCGGCGGTTACTACTTCGCCAACCCTGAGCTGACCAGCAAGGCCATGCGCCCGAGCGCCACCTTCAACGCGGCGATTGCTGCGCTGGTGTAAGGTTGTAAGGGAACATCACAAACCCCGGCCTGGTGCCGGGGTTTGTGTTTCCGGACACACCATATTTCCCCTGACAACACAATATTCCCCTGTGGGAGCGAGCTTGCTCGCGATAGCGATATAACATTCAACATTGATATTGACTGACCCACCGCTATCGCGAGCAAGCTCGCTCCCACAGTGGCCCGCATTCCAATCTGAGAAATCTAGGAAACGCTATGGACTGGAAACCCCACATCACCGTCGCCACCATCGTCGAAAACAACGGCCGCTTCCTGATGGTGGAGGAGTCCAAAGGCGGACGCGCAGTGCTCAACCAGCCCGCCGGCCACCTGGACCCGGACGAAACCTTGATCGAAGCCGCCGTGCGTGAAACCCTGGAGGAAACCGGCTGGGACGTCGAACTCACCAACGTGGTGGGCATCTACCTGTACACCGCCCCCAGCAACGGCGTGACCTACCAACGGGTCTGTTTCGCCGCCAAGGCCTTGAACCACCGCCCCGACTATCAATTGGACGACGGCATCCTCGGCGCCAAATGGCTGAGCCGTGACGAACTGCTCGAACAGCGCGACCACTGGCGCAGCGAGCTGATCATCCGCTGCATCGACGATTATCTGGCCGGTCATCGCCACAGCCTGACGCTGATCCGTCCTTCTCTTTAGCCTTGTGCGCCCGGGCCTGATAGAATCGCGTCCTTTTTCAAGACACTCATTGAACTCCTATGCGTGATCCAGCCCCTTCTGACACCCCCAAGAAGCGCGTCATTGTCGGCATGTCCGGCGGCGTGGACTCTTCCGTTTCCGCCCTACTGCTGATCGAGCAGGGTTATGAGGTGGAAGGCCTGTTCATGAAGAACTGGGAAGAAGACGACGGAACCGAATACTGCACCGCCATGGACGACCTCGCGGACGCCCAGGCCGTGTGCGACAAGATCGGCATCAAGCTGCACACCGCCAACTTCGCCGCCGAGTACTGGGACAACGTGTTCGAACACTTCCTGGCCGAATACAAGGCCGGCCGCACGCCGAACCCGGACATCCTGTGCAACCGTGAAATCAAGTTCAAGGCGTTCCTCGACTACGCCATGATGCTCGGCGCCGACCTGATCGCCACCGGCCACTACGTGCGCCGCCGCGACATCGACGGACGTACCGAGCTGCTCAAGGGCCTGGACCCGAACAAGGACCAGAGCTACTTCCTGCACGCCGTCGGTGGCGAACAGATTGCCAAGACCCTGTTCCCGGTAGGCGAACTGGAAAAGCCCGAAGTGCGTGCGATCGCTGAAAAACACCAGCTCGCCACCGCCAAGAAGAAGGACTCCACCGGCATCTGCTTCATCGGCGAGCGCCGCTTCAGCGACTTCCTCAAGCAGTACCTGCCGGCCCAGCCAGGCGAGATCAAGACCACCGAAGGCGAGGTCATCGGCCGCCACCATGGCCTGATGTATCACACTATCGGCCAGCGCCAGGGCCTGGGCATCGGCGGCTTGAAGGATGCCGGCGAAGAGCCGTGGTACGTGTTGATCAAGGACCTGGAGCACAACGAGCTGATCGTCGGCCAGGGCAACGACCATCCGTGGCTGTTTTCCCGCGCCCTGCTCGCCTCCGACATCTACTGGGTCAACCCGGTCGACCTCAGCGAACCGCGCCGCCTGACGGCCAAGGTTCGCTACCGCCAGAGCGACCAACCCTGCACCTTGGAAAAAACCGCCACGGGCTACCGGGCCATTTTCGATGATCCCCAGCGCGCGGTCACACCCGGTCAGTCCGTGGTGTTCTACGACGGCGAAATTTGCCTGGGCGGTGGCGTGATCGAAGTCGCAGAGCCCTGGAGCAGCAAGGCATGACCCCGATTCAAGAGCAACTGACGGCATTGGGCGGCGTGTTTCTCGCCGCCGTGCTGGTGGACCGGATCGCCAAGACCGGCCAGGCCACCGAAGCGGGCCTGAGCTGCATGCTCGGCAGCTTGCTGGTTCGCGACCCCAAGGACACCCTGGAAGTCTACGGTGGCGACGACCTGAACCTGCGTGAAGGTTACCGTGCGCTGGTCGGCGCCCTGGAGCGCGACCCCAGCGCCCTGCAACGCGAGCCGCTGCGTTATGCCCTGTCGATGCTGGGTCTTGAACGTCAGTTGGCCAAGCGCGACGACTTGCTGGAGACCATCGGCAAACGCCTGCCGCAGATCCAATCCCAGGTCGAACACTTCGGCCCGTCCCACGAAAACGTCATCGCCGCCTGCGGCGCGCTGTACCAGGACACCCTGAGCACCCTGCGCCAGCGCATCCAGGTGCACGGCGACATGCGCAACCTGCAGCAACCGAGCAACGCCTCCAAGATCCGCGCCCTGTTGCTGGCCGGGATTCGCTCGGCACGGCTGTGGCGGCAATTGGGCGGCCATCGCTGGCAGTTGGTGATCAGCCGGCGCAAATTGCTGAAAGAGCTTTACCCGTTGATGCGCAACGAATAAGTCGCCTCAACCCACTTTTGTACATCGTTACGCGTAATACGCCGGTCAGTTGGCGACGGACCGGCGCTGGTTTTCATGTATGATACGCGCCCCATTTCGTTGCCCGACTGTCCGAGAACACCCCATGCAGCTCTCTTCGCTCACTGCGGTTTCCCCTGTTGACGGCCGCTACGCCGGCAAAACCCAGGCCCTGCGCCCGATTTTCAGCGAGTACGGCTTGATCCGTGCCCGTGTCCTGGTTGAAGTGCGCTGGCTCCAGCGCCTGGCCGCCCACCCTGCCATCAGCGAAGTCCCGGCGTTTTCCGCCGAAGCCAACGCGGTACTGAACACCCTGGCAGAAAACTTTGTGCTGGAGCACGCCGAGCGCGTCAAAGAAATCGAGCGCACCACCAACCACGACGTCAAGGCCATCGAATACCTGCTCAAGGAGCAGGCGGCCAAGCTGCCGGAGCTGGCCAACGTCAGCGAATTCATCCACTTCGCCTGCACCAGCGAGGACATCAACAACCTGTCCCACGCCCTGATGCTGCGCGAAGGCCGTGATGAGGTGATGTTGCCGCTGATGCGCCAGACCGCCCAGGCCATCCGCGAGCTGGCAATCCGCTTCGCCGACGTACCGATGCTGTCGCGCACCCACGGTCAACCGGCTTCGCCGACCACCTTGGGCAAGGAACTGGCGAACGTGGTGTATCGCCTGGAGCGCCAGATCGCCCAGGTCGCCGCCGTGCCGCTGCTGGGCAAGATCAACGGCGCCGTGGGCAACTACAACGCCCACCTGTCGGCCTACCCGGACATCGACTGGGAAGCCAACGCCCGCGCCTTCATCGAAGACGAGCTGGGCCTGAGCTTCAACCCGTACACCACCCAGATCGAACCGCACGACTACATCGCCGAGCTGTTCGACGCGATCGCCCGTTTCAACACCATCCTGATCGACTTCGACCGTGACATCTGGGGCTACATCTCCCTGGGTTATTTCAAGCAGCGCACCATTGCCGGTGAAATCGGTTCCTCGACCATGCCGCACAAGGTCAACCCGATCGACTTCGAAAACTCCGAAGGCAACCTGGGCATCGCCAACGCGCTGTTCCAGCACTTGGCGAGCAAACTGCCGATCTCCCGCTGGCAGCGCGACCTGACTGACTCCACCGTGCTGCGTAACTTGGGCGTGGGTTTTGCCCACAGCGTCATTGCCTACGAAGCCAGCCTCAAGGGCATCAGCAAGCTGGAATTGAACGAGCAGAAAATCGCCGCCGACCTGGACGCATGCTGGGAAGTCCTGGCCGAGCCGATCCAAACGGTGATGCGTCGCTACAACATCGAAAACCCGTATGAAAAGCTGAAAGAACTGACCCGTGGCAAGGGCATCAGCCCTGAAGCGTTGCAGACTTTCATCGATGGCCTGGACATGCCCGCCGACGCCAAGGCAGAGCTGAAAAAGCTGACCCCGGCCAGCTATATCGGCAACGCAGCGGCACAAGCCAAGCGCATCTGATACATCGCTTTACCTTTGAGACGCCCGGCCGCGCCGGGCGTTTTTATTCGCGGCTGAAAAGTAATTTTTTTCAATAGGTTACACATGAATCCTGATATTCCTCTGCAACTCCTGGGCGGCATCACGGCACGGGAGTTCCTGCGCGACTACTGGCAGAAAAAACCGCTGCTGATCCGTCAGGCGATTCCTGACTTCCAAAGCCCCCTGGATGCCGACGAGCTGGCCGGTTTGGCGCTGGAAGAAGAAGTCGAATCGCGCCTGGTGATCGAGCACGGCGAACGTCCCTGGGAATTGCGCCGCGGCCCGTTCGCCGAAGATGAATTCAGCAAACTGCCGGAGCGCGAGTGGACCCTGCTGGTGCAGGCCGTCGACCAGTTCGTACCGGAGGTCAGCGAACTGCTGGAGCACTTCCGCTTCCTGCCGAGCTGGCGCATCGACGATGTGATGATCAGCTTCGCTGCCCCCGGCGGCAGTGTTGGCCCGCACTTCGATAACTACGACGTGTTCCTGCTGCAAGGCCATGGCCAGCGCAACTGGAAAATTGGCCAGATGTGCGACTCCGAAACCCCGCTGCTGCAGCACGCTGACCTGCGCATCCTCGCCGACTTCGAGGCCACCGACGAGTGGACCCTGGAACCGGGCGACATGCTCTATCTGCCGCCGCGCCTGGCCCATTGCGGCGTAGCCGTGGATGACTGCATGACCTATTCGGTGGGCTTCCGGGCACCGAGCGCGGCCGAAGTGCTGACCCACTTCACCGATTTCCTCAGCCAGTTCCTGCCGGACGAAGAGCGCTACACCGACGCCGATGCGCGACCCGTGGCCGACCCGCACCAGATCCAGCACGATGCCCTCGACCGCCTCAAGGGCCTGCTGGCCGAGCACATGAGCGACGAGCGCTTGCTACTGACCTGGTTCGGCCAGTTCATGACCGAGCCGCGCTACCCGGAACTGGTGGTGGGGCCGGAGCTGGAAGAAGACGACCTGCTGGCCAGCCTGGAACAAGGCGCAGTGATCATCCGCAACCCAAGCGCGCGCCTGGCCTGGTCGGAAGTCGATGATGACCTGCTGTTGTTCGCCAGCGGCCAAAGCCGTTATCTGCCAGGCAAGCTGCGCGAGCTGTTGAAAATGATCTGCGCCGCCGACGCCCTGCACAGCGAAAACCTTGGCCCGTGGCTGACCGATGAAGACGGCCGCGGCCTGATCTGCGAGCTGGTCAAGCAAGGTAGCCTGGGGTTCGCCGATGAATAAAATTCACGTTCGTGTCGCAGACTGGCAAAAGGACAACGCCGAGATCCGGCGCATTCGTGAGACCGTGTTCATTGCCGAGCAATCCGTCCCGCCTGAGCTGGAATGGGATGCCGACGATCAGGGCGCGGTGCATTTTTTGGCGTTTGAAGGCGACTTCCCCATCGGCACAGCGCGCCTGTTGACCGACGGCCATATCGGCCGTGTTTCGGTCCTCAAGGACTGGCGCGGCCTGAAGGTGGGCGATGCACTGATGCACGCCGTGATCGCCGAAGCCGAGAAACGCGGGCTCAAGCAACAGATGCTCAGCGCCCAGGTGCATGCCACGCCGTTCTATGAGCGCCTGGGTTTTGCCGTGGTCAGTGAGGAGTTCCTGGAAGCCGGAATTCCTCATGTGGACATGGTTCGCCATTCGGCCTGAAACCGCAGCGCGACCATCGCGAGCAAGCTCGCTCCCACAGGGACCTGCGGTGAACAGAGATTTCGTGTACATCACTATTCCAATGTGGGAGCGAGCTTGCTCGCGATGAGGCCCTGAAGAACACCACAAAACGCCCCGCCATCCACCGATGTCGGGGCGTTTTGCCGTCTACCATTCAACTTGCCCCACCCCAGGCCGACAAACTGGCAATATCAAGCCTTTGTCTCGCGGAGAAATGGACATGTCCCTACGCACCCTGCTCACCACCCTGCTGCTCGGCTGCAGCCTGTCGGTCATGGCGGACACGCAAATCGTGCCGCTGAATTACCGCACCAGCGCCGACCTGTTGCCGGTGGCGCAGAATTTCATTGGCAAGGATGGTCAGGTCAGCGCCTACGGCAATCAACTGATCGTCAATGCCGAGCCGGGCAAGATCGAAGAGCTCCGGCAATTGCTCGCCCAATTGGATACCGCTCCCAAGCGCCTGCTGATTACAGTCGATACCAATGAAAACAACCTGCAGGGCGACCAGGGCTACTCGATCAATGGCGCCGCCCCCAGCCAGACCCGCATCATCAACCGCAGCACCGCCAGCCGTGAAGGCGGCGTGCAGCAGATACAAGCCAGCGAAGGCCAACCGGCGTTGATCCAGGTAGGCCAGAGCGTGCCGTTCACCAGCACCCAGAGCGACAACTACGGGCGCATGCAAAGCCAGACCGAATACCGCAACGTCACCCAGGGTTTTTATGTCACGGCCAGCGTCACCGGCGAGACCGTTCATCTGAGTATCAGCACCAACCGTGACCGCATGAGCCAGGAACGTCCCGATGTAGTGAACGTTCAGAGCACCGACACAACTGTCAGCGGACGTCTGGGAGAATGGATCACTCTGGCTGGGGTCAATCGCCAGAATCAGGCAGACAAACAGGGCCTGACCCGCAGCTACTCGACCCAGGGCCGCGATGACATGATTTTGCGGGTCAAGGTCGACACCCTGAACTGAAGCACCAAAAACTGACTGATGAGTCGTATTAGACCAAAGATGTAGTGCCATAAAAAAAGCACTACAAAACGTTTGACGAGCCCAAAAACCGAAGGCATGATGGCCTCGCTCCCGCTAATCAGGGGCCCTGGCAAGGGCCTTCGGGTCGACGCTTGCAACTACCCTGCGAGCCGATTCGTGTCTGTACCGCCCACAAGGTGTGTTTGACGAGGTTGCGACTGGAACGAAGTTGTCCCGAGGGACGGAAGCGTAACTAGGTAACCCGGCATCACTCTGAGTTCGTATAAAGGCCCACGACGCCCGAATGCGCCCGCAGTTCGCCTCTACCTGCTCACTTTCCCCTCGAGCCCATCGTTCATCCCGTCGCCTCCCCGCCTGAACCGACTTGACCGTCCAACCCCTGGTCGGCAGGAGCAGGAATTTTCCACCCCAGACCTATGCGACGAGGTTTATCTCCATGGCACTGACACGCGAACAGCAAATTGCAGCCCTTGAAAAAGACTGGGCTGAAAACCCGCGCTGGAAAGGCGTGAAGCGCAATTATTCCGCTGCTGACGTCGTCCGCCTGCGTGGCTCGGTTCAACCTGAGCACACCCTTGCGAAAATGGGCGCCGAGAAGCTGTGGAACCTGGTTACCCAGGGCGCCAAGCCAGCCTTCCGTCCCGAGAAAGATTTCGTCAACTGCATGGGCGCCCTGACCGGCGGCCAGGCTGTGCAGCAAGTCAAGGCCGGTATCCAGGCGATCTACCTGTCGGGCTGGCAAGTGGCTGCGGACAACAACTCCGCCGAGTCCATGTACCCCGACCAGTCGCTGTACCCGGTGGACTCGGTTCCAACCGTGGTCAAGCGCATCAACAACTCGTTCCGTCGCGCTGACCAGATCCAGTGGAAAGCCGGCAAGAACCCGGGCGACGAGGGCTACATCGACTACTTCGCGCCAATCGTGGCTGACGCTGAAGCCGGTTTCGGTGGCGTGCTGAACGCCTATGAGCTGATGAAGAGCATGATCGAAGCAGGCGCCGCCGGCGTTCACTTCGAAGACCAACTGGCTTCGGTGAAGAAATGCGGCCACATGGGCGGCAAAGTACTGGTACCGACCCAGGAAGCCGTGCAGAAGCTGACCGCTGCTCGCCTGGCTGCTGACGTTGCCGGTGTACCGACCATCATCCTGGCCCGCACCGACGCCAACGCTGCTGACCTGCTGACCTCCGACTGCGACCCGTACGACCAGCCGTTCGTGACCGGCACCCGCACCCAGGAAGGTTTCTACAAAGTGCGCGCCGGCCTCGACCAGGCCATCGCCCGCGGCCTGGCCTACGCGCCGTACGCCGACCTGATCTGGTGCGAAACCGCCAAGCCGGACCTGGACGAAGCCCGCCGCTTCGCTGAAGCGATCAAAAAGGAATACCCGGACCAGATCCTGTCGTACAACTGCTCGCCTTCCTTCAACTGGAAGAAAAACCTGGACGACGCGACCATCGCCAAGTTCCAGCGCGAACTGTCTGCCATGGGCTACAAGCACCAGTTCATCACCCTGGCCGGCATCCACAACATGTGGCACAGCATGTTCAACCTGGCGCACGACTACGCCCGCAACGACATGACCGCCTACGTGAAACTGCAAGAGCAAGAGTTCGCTGACGCCGCCAAAGGCTACACCTTCGTGGCGCACCAGCAGGAAGTGGGCACCGGCTACTTCGACGACATGACCACCGTGATCCAGGGCGGGACTTCGTCGGTGACCGCACTGACCGGCTCCACCGAAGAAGAACAGTTCCACTGATTCACACGCTTGCCTCGAGTAAGCGGCCCTTGCGGACCGGATAAAAACTAACCGCAAAGCCGACGATCTGACGCCCCGACTGGTTCGGGGCTTTTTTTTGCCGGTTTTCCCCAGCGTTCATCAACTGCTGATCGTCAAGGCCTTGCGGGGTTTGGGTAGGGGTGGGACCGGAACGACCAGTGCTGCATCGCCAGTTGGAGCACGGCTGCCAGAATGCCCCTTTTTTACACCTTGAAGTGACTGACCAACTGCTGCAACTGGTTACCCAGGCGCGCCAGTTCGATGCTTGAGGCCGCGGTTTCTTCGCTGGCTGAGGCGGTCTGTTCGGATACATCGCGCACGCTCAGGATACTGCGGCTGATTTCCTCGGCCACCGAGCTTTGTTGCACCGCGGCGGCGGCAATCTGTTGGTTCATGGCTTGAATGCCAGAAACCGCCTGGGTGATGTTGCCCAGGGATGTGCCGGCTTTGGATGCCAACTCCACACTGCTGTCGGTCAGCTCGCGGCTATTTCGCATGATGCTCGATACCTGACGGGTGCCATTCTGCAAGCCCGCTACCAGGCTTTCAATCTCTTCGGTGGAATGCTGGGTACGCTGAGCCAGCCCACGCACTTCGTCGGCGACCACGGCAAAACCGCGCCCGGCGTCACCCGCTCGAGCAGCCTCAATGGCGGCGTTAAGCGCCAGCAAGTTGGTCTGCTCAGCCACCGCCCTGATCACATCCATGATCTTGCCGATACGTCCGCTTTCTTGCTCCAGTTCGTTCATCGCTTCGACTGAACGCCCGACTTCGCCGGCCAAACGCTCGATCTGAACGATGGCTTGCGCGACTACTTGGTCGCCGATACGGGCTTGCGCATCCGCCTCCGATGCGGCTGCGCAAGCTTGTTCAGCATTACGTGCGACTTCATGCACAGTGACCGACATTTCGTGCATGGCGGTCGCCACCTGATCGGTCTCGGTCTTCTGACTATTGACCCCGGCACTGGTCTGCTCGGTGACAGCCGACAGCTCTTCGGCGGCGCTGGCGATTTGGGTGACGCCATCGCGGATGCCACCGATCAGGTCGCGCAAGGTGGCGCCCATGCGCTGAATACCCTGCTGCAAGACACCCAGCTCATCACGACGAGTCACGATCATGTGTTGCGTGAGATCGCCTGCGGCAATGCGATCGACCACAGCCAATGTGTCCTGCAACGGCCGTGTAATCTGGCGGGTGATGATCAAGGCAGCCAAAACCCCCAGCAACATCGCCAAGGCAGTGCAGCTCAGCTGCAGTAGGCGAGCCTGGGCGCTGTCTTCGTCACGGGAGACCAGTTGGCTGGCATACATTTCGTCAGTCAGACGGGTGATGGCTTCACCCAAATCGATGGTGTCCTGCACAGCCTTGCCAATGGCCTGATTACTGGCAGTGAAGTCCTGCACCGAGCGACGGTAAGCAATCAGCGCGGTTTCCAGTTGCTTGAGGGTGTCGGCATAGGTGGGGCCGAAAGCGCTCTTGAGGGTTTCGATGCTCTTGAACGCATTTTCGAGCTGGCGGGTGGCGGCCTGTTCGGTGGTGCTGTTGGGGTTGCCGGTATAGCCACGCACTTCATAACGCACCAGCGCCACGTCCTCTTTGGCCTTGAGGATAAGCTTATAAAGGTCAAAGCGGCGTTCATCCGAGGTGGGCATTGCTTCTACGTCAGTGATGACCTGAGCAATCAGCGCAGCCCCCTTGACCGCATTGACGCCCATTTCCTTGCGCATGGCTGCGTCATTGCGATAAGCCTCGCGCATCGTATTCAGTGCCGCTTGATACTGCGTGCTGGCCTGCTCGATCAGCGCAAGCTTTTTCAGGTTTTCAGGTTTCTTCAGCTCTTTTGAGAGGCTTTTCTGCTGGGCGACAAACTGCTCCAGCGACGCCTGGATCAATGCACCCTTTTGTTCATCGCCCCTGTCCACCTGGTATTGCAAGCGAGCCCTGCGCAGGTGATCAAGACGGTTGCCGAGCTCGGTAATGCTGGTCATTCGATCAGTACGCTCGATCATTTTCCCCAGGCTGAACCAGCCGGTCGCGGCGAGAATAGCGGTCAGAAGCAGCACAACAGCAAAGCCCAAAGCCAGCTTGAGCATAACGCTCATATTCGCGATCCGAGAGTTCATGACATTCCTTTGGTATCAGCCGCGAACGATGGAAACTGACGCGACTATCTAAGAAGGGGGTCGAAAATCCAACCAACATTGATATAGATGATTAGATGAATGAAGCACAAAGATAGCTATTTGATATCACTCCTTCAAGACCTTACGCCAGACCTCGCGCCGATTTCTGCGCGCAAAACGGAGTCGCTTGACGTGCACATCCCCCTGACCGCAGGTTCTGCGCGGGATCAACTGAGCGACATTGATCTGACGCAGCCGATTTTTTCATCCGTTTTTTTTGAAGCGACCTACGCTGTAAGAGCAAGCCTGCATCTGTGGGAGTCAGGCTTGCCCGCGATGAGCGATTGCGCAGTCTGCCTCGGGACAGCGTTGCCGGGATCGCGAGCAAGCATGGCTCCCACAGGGGCAGTCCCCATGCAGATCCGACTTTCACCGACCCCCTCTCCGAGAAAACTTCGCTGCATCGGGTAGAAAAAATTGATCGAACGCAGTATTGGGCAGTCAGAAAAGGAGTAAAACGTCCGACGCTGACAATTGCAGTAGCGGCGATGTAAGACAGCCCCTCGGGCAAGACACTAAGAGCGTCGCAGAAAGACCGCCACAGATAATAATAATTATCATTTGGAAGCCATTGTCATTGTTACATTCCGCACGAAATATTATTGATGAATAGCCGGCCAACGCCCACGGGGCCGGGGCCGCACGGTCCTGGGGGTGCGCTATGTCCTTATTCCAATAAATAATTTCGCTATAGGAATTTTACTTGCCCGGTGTTTAGCCATAAAATCACCGCGATTGATTGCTGCGACATATCGTCACTGCGTTATTTCTATTCAAGCTCAGAGACCTTTGCTCTCTGTTAAGGATTTCCAGCATGCCCGAAGCGACAGGACTCATGGCCCACAACTGGGGCTTTGCCATTTTCCTTCTGGGTGTCGTCGGCCTGTGTGCCTTCATGCTCGGCGTGTCGAGCCTGCTCGGGTCAAAAGCCTGGGGCCGCAGCAAAAATGAACCGTTCGAGTCCGGCATGCTACCTACCGGTGGCGCCCGCTTGCGGCTCTCAGCCAAATTCTATCTGGTCGCGATGCTGTTCGTGATCTTCGATATCGAAGCCCTCTTTCTCTTTGCATGGTCTGTGTCCGTCCGCGAAAGCGGCTGGACCGGATTCGTCGAAGCTCTCGTTTTCATAGCAATTCTGTTGGCAGGTCTTGTCTACCTTTACCGGGTGGGGGCACTTGATTGGGCTCCGGAAGCTCGGCGCAAGCGGCAAGCGAAGCTGAAACAATGAGGCTTTGGCAATGCAATACAATCTCACCAGGATCGACCCCGATGCTCCTAACGAGCAGTATCCGATTGGCGAGCGGGAAACCGTCGCTGATCCGTTAGAAGATCAAGTCCACAAAAACATCTTCATGGGCAAGCTCGAAGACGTGCTGAACAGTACGGTCAACTGGGGTCGCAAGAACTCCCTGTGGCCGTACAACTTCGGTCTTTCGTGCTGCTACGTGGAAATGACCACCGCCTTCACGGCGCCCCACGACATCGCGCGCTTTGGCGCCGAGGTGATCCGGGCATCGCCACGCCAGGCGGATTTCATGGTTATCGCCGGAACCTGCTTCATCAAGATGGCGCCGATCATCCAGCGTCTCTACGAGCAAATGCTCGAACCGAAGTGGGTTATCTCCATGGGTTCGTGCGCCAACTCCGGTGGCATGTACGACATCTACTCCGTCGTTCAAGGGGTGGACAAGTTCCTGCCCGTGGACGTCTACGTGCCTGGCTGCCCCCCTCGCCCTGAAGCTTTCCTGCAAGGCTTGATGCTGTTGCAGGAGTCGATTGGCCAGGAGCGTCGCCCGCTGTCCTGGGTCGTTGGTGATCAAGGCGTCTATCGCGCCGAGATGCCATCGCAAAAGGAACAGCGCCGCGAACAGCGTATCGCAGTCACCAACCTGCGCAGCCCCGACGAAGTCTGATCCAGCTCTGCTCTGCATAAGAAACGAGAACCTGGCTTCATTCTTTACGTTGACCGAAAGCGATAAATAACCATGACTACAGGCAGTGCTCTGTACATCCCGCCTTACAAGGCAGACGACCAGGATGTGGTCGTCGAACTGAACAACCGTTTTGGCCCCGAGGCGTTCACCGCCCAGCCGACCCGTACCGGCATGCCGGTGCTTTGGGTTGCCCGCGCCAAACTCGTCGAAGTCCTGACCTTCCTGCGCAACCTGCCCAAGCCGTACGTCATGCTCTATGACCTGCACGGCGTGGACGAGCGTCTGCGCACCAAGCGTCAAGGGCTGCCCGACGGTGTCGATTTCACCGTGTTCTATCACCTGCTGTCGATCGAACGTAATAGTGACGTCATGATCAAGGTCGCCTTGTCCGAGAGCGACCTCAGCGTGCCCACCGTGACCGGTATCTGGCCGAACGCCAACTGGTACGAACGCGAAGTGTGGGACATGTTCGGGATCGACTTCCCCGGCCACCCGCACCTGACGCGCATCATGATGCCGCCGACCTGGGAAGGTCACCCGCTGCGCAAGGACTTCCCGGCCCGCGCCACCGAATTCGATCCGTTCAGCCTGTCCCTGGCCAAGCAACAGCTCGAGGAAGAAGCCGCGCGCTTCAAGCCCGAAGACTGGGGCATGAAGCGCTCCGGGGCGAACGAGGACTACATGTTCCTCAACCTCGGCCCGAACCACCCTTCGGCCCACGGTGCCTTCCGCATCATCCTGCAGTTGGACGGTGAAGAAATCGTCGATTGCGTCCCGGACATCGGTTACCACCACCGTGGCGCCGAGAAGATGGGCGAGCGCCAGTCCTGGCACAGCTACATTCCCTACACTGACCGCATCGATTACCTCGGTGGGGTGATGAACAACCTGCCGTACGTGCTTTCGGTCGAGAAACTGGCCGGGATCAAGGTGCCGGAGAAGGTCGATGTCATCCGCATCATGATGGCCGAGTTCTTCCGGATCACCAGCCACCTGCTGTTCCTGGGTACCTACATCCAGGACGTTGGCGCAATGACCCCGGTGTTCTTCACCTTCACCGACCGCCAGAAGGCCTACACGGTGATCGAAGCCATCACCGGTTTCCGCCTGCACCCGGCCTGGTACCGCATTGGTGGTGTTGCCCACGACCTGCCGCGGGGCTGGGAGAAGCTGGTCAAGGACTTCGTCGAGTGGATGCCCAAGCGCCTGGACGAATACACCAAGGCCGCCCTGCAGAACAGCATCCTCAAGGGTCGTACCATCGGGGTCGCCGCCTATAACACCAAAGAGGCCCTGGAATGGGGCGTCACCGGTGCCGGCCTGCGCTCCACCGGTTGCGACTTCGACCTGCGCAAGGCGCGTCCTTACTCCGGCTATGAAAACTTCGAATTCGAAGTCCCGCTGGCCGCCAACGGTGACGCCTACGACCGCTGCATGGTTCGCGTCGAGGAAATGCGCCAGAGCATCAAGATCATCGACCAGTGCATGCGCAACATGCCGGAAGGCCCGTACAAGGCGGATCACCCGCTGACCACGCCGCCGCCCAAAGAGCGCACGCTGCAACACATCGAGACCCTGATCACGCACTTCCTGCAGGTTTCGTGGGGCCCGGTCATGCCGGCCAACGAATCCTTCCAGATGATCGAAGCGACCAAGGGCATCAACAGTTATTACCTGACGAGCGACGGCGGCACCATGAGCTACCGCACCCGGATTCGCACCCCAAGCTACCCGCACCTGCAGCAGATCCCTTCAGTGATCAAAGGCAGCATGGTCGCGGACTTGATCGCGTACCTGGGTAGTATCGATTTCGTTATGGCCGACGTGGACCGCTAAGCATGAACAGCACGCTTATCCAGACAGACCGTTTCGCCCTCAGCGAAACCGAGCGCTCGGCCATCGAGCACGAGCTGCATCACTACGAAGACCCGCGCGCGGCGTCGATCGAAGCCCTGAAAATCGTCCAGAAGGAACGTGGCTGGGTACCCGATGGCGCGCTCTACGCCATTGGCGAGATCCTCGGCATTCCGGCCAGCGACGTCGAAGGCGTGGCCACTTTCTATAGCCAGATCTTCCGCCAGCCAGTGGGCCGTCACATCATTCGCGTCTGCGACAGCATGGTCTGCTACATCGGCGGCCACGAGTCCGTGGTCGGCGAGCTCCAGAGCAAGCTGGGCATCGGCCTGGGCCAAACCACCGCCGACGGTCGCTTCACCCTGCTGCCGGTGTGCTGCCTGGGCAACTGCGACAAGGCACCGGCGCTGATGATCGACGACGACACCTTCGGTGACGTCCAGCCTGACGGCGTCGCCAAACTGCTGGAGGGCTACGTATGACCCTGACTTCCTTCGGGCCCGCCAACCGCATCCAGCGCTCGGCCGAAACCCATCCCCTGACCTGGCGTCTGCGTGACGACGGCGAAGCGGTGTGGCTTGACGAGTACCAGGCCAAGAACGGCTACGCTGCTGCGCGCAAGGCATTCACCGACATGGCCCAGGACGATATCGTCCAGACCGTGAAAGACTCCGGCCTCAAGGGCCGTGGCGGCGCAGGCTTCCCCACTGGCGTGAAGTGGGGCCTGATGCCAAAGGACGAATCCATCAACATCCGCTACCTGCTGTGCAACGCGGATGAAATGGAGCCCAACACCTGGAAAGACCGCATGCTGATGGAGCAACTGCCCCATCTGCTGATCGAAGGCATGCTGATCAGCGCCCGTGCGCTGAAGACCTACCGCGGCTATATCTTCCTGCGCGGCGAATACACTACCGCCGCCAAGCACCTGAACCGTGCCGTGGAAGAAGCCAAGGCCGCAGGGCTGTTGGGCAAGAACATCCTGGGCTCAGGTTTTGATTTCGAGCTGTTCGTCCACACCGGCGCCGGGCGCTATATCTGTGGTGAAGAAACCGCGCTGATCAACTCCCTGGAAGGCCGCCGCGCCAACCCACGCTCCAAGCCGCCCTTCCCTGCCGCCGTCGGCGTGTGGGGCAAGCCGACCTGCGTGAACAACGTCGAGACCCTGTGCAACGTGCCAGCGATCATCGCCGACGGCGTGGACTGGTACAAATCCCTGGCCCGTGACGGCAGCGAAGACATGGGCACCAAGCTCATGGGCTTCTCCGGCAAGGTCAAGAACCCTGGTTTGTGGGAACTGCCATTCGGCATCACCGGTCGCGAGTTGTTCGAGGACTACGCCGGCGGCATGCGCGACGGCTACAAGCTCAAGTGCTGGCAGCCCGGCGGCGCCGGCACCGGTTTCCTGTTGCCGGAACACCTGGACGCACAAATGTATGCCGGCGGCATCGCCAAGGTCGGCACCCGGATGGGTACCGGCCTGGCCATGGCGGTGGACGACAGCGTCAACATGGTGTCCCTGCTGCGCAACATGGAAGAGTTCTTCTCCCGTGAGTCGTGTGGTTTCTGCACCCCTTGCCGCGATGGCCTGCCCTGGAGCGTCAAGCTGCTGCGCGCCATTGAAAACGGCGAAGGCCAGGCCGGCGACATCGAGACCCTGCTGGGTCTGGTAGGTTTCCTCGGCCCAGGCAAGACCTTCTGTGCTCACGCACCGGGTGCCGTGGAGCCGTTGGGCAGCGCGATCAAATACTTCCGCCCTGAATTCGAGGCCGGCATCGCGCCAACGCGCGCCGGGGATCTCAATCAGGTGGTCACGCCGACCATGGTCGGCGCGTAACGACGCTTTAAAAGGCGAAGGGTCCGTGCCCTTCGCCTTTCGTCCGATGACGCCTTTTACCCAGGCTGTTTGGATTCGGACGAATAACAAGATTCCATTAGCCACGCCCGCTGACACCGGGCCAACGAAGAACTTTGAACCATGGCCACTATCCACGTAGACGGCAAAGAGCTCGAAGTCGATGGCGCAGACAACCTGTTACAGGCATGTCTGTCCCTGGGCCTCGACATCCCTTATTTCTGCTGGCACCCCGCCCTTGGCAGCGTTGGCGCCTGTCGCCAGTGTGCGGTCAAGCAGTACACCGACGAGAACGACAAGCGTGGTCGGATCGTCATGTCCTGCATGACCCCCGCCACCGACGGCAGCTGGATCTCCATCGACGACGAAGAAGCGAAAGTGTTTCGCGCCAGCGTCGTCGAATGGCTGATGACCAACCACCCTCACGACTGCCCGGTCTGTGAGGAAGGCGGTCACTGCCACCTGCAAGACATGACGGTGATGACCGGCCACAACGAGCGCCGTTATCGCTTCACCAAGCGCACCCACCAGAACCAGGACCTCGGCCCGTTCATCTCCCACGAGATGAACCGCTGCATCGCCTGCTACCGCTGCGTGCGCTTCTACAAGGACTACGCCGGCGGTACCGACCTGGGCGTGTTCGGTGCCCACGACAACGTGTACTTCGGTCGCGTTGAAGACGGCACCCTGGAAAGCGAATTCTCCGGCAACCTCACCGAGGTCTGCCCGACCGGTGTGTTCACCGACAAGACCCACTCCGAGCGCTACAACCGCAAGTGGGACATGCAATTCTCGCCGAGCATCTGCCATGGCTGCTCCAGCGGTTGCAACATTTCTCCGGGCGAACGCTACGGCGAACTGCGTCGCATCGAAAACCGCTTCAACGGTTCGGTGAACCAGTACTTCCTGTGTGACCGTGGCCGTTTCGGCTACGGCTACGTCAACCGCAAGGATCGTCCACGCCAGCCATTGCTGGCCAACGGCGCCAAGCTGGGCCTGGACGAAGCGCTGGACAAGGCCGCCGAGCTGCTGCGCGGTCGCAACATCGTCGGCATCGGTTCGCCACGGGCCAGCCTGGAAAGCAACTACGCGCTGCGTGAACTGGTCGGTGCCGAGCACTTCTACAGTGGCATCGAAGCCGGTGAGCTGGAACGCATCCGCCTGGTGCTGCAAGTGCTCAAGGACAGCCCGCTGCCGGTGCCGACGATGCGCGACATCGAAGACCACGACGCGGTGTTCGTCCTTGGCGAAGACCTGACCCAGACCGCCGCCCGCATGGCCCTGGCCCTGCGCCAGTCGGTCAAGGGCAAGGCCGAGGACATGGCCGACGCCATGCGCGTGCAGCCATGGCTCGACGCCGCCGTGAAGAACATCGGCCAGCACGCGCTGAACCCACTGTTCATCGCCAGCCTCGCCGAAACCAAGCTCGACGACGTGGCCGAAGAATGCGTCCACGCCGCCCCTGATGACCTGGCGCGCATCGGTTTTGCCGTGGCCCATGCCCTGGACGCCAGCGCCCCGGCCGTCGACGGTCTGGACAGCGAAGCGGCTGCCCTGGCCCAACGCATCGCCGATGCCCTGCTGGCAGCCAAGCGCCCACTGATCATCGCCGGCACCTCGCTGGGTTCCAAGGCGCTGATCGAAGCCGCCGCCAACATCGCCAAGGCCTTGAAGCTGCAGGAGAAGAACGGTTCCATCAGCCTGATCGTGCCGGAAGCCAACAGCCTCGGCCTGGCCATGCTCGGTGGCGAATCGGTGGACACAGCGCTGCAAGCGGTGATCGACGGTAGCGCCGACGCCATCGTAGTGCTGGAAAACGACCTGTACACCCGCACCGACAAGGCCCTGGTGGACGCCGCCCTGAACGCCACGAAAGTGCTGATCGTCGCCGACCACCAGAAAACCGCCACCACCGACCGCGCCCATCTGGTGCTGCCGGCGGCGAGCTTCGCCGAAGGCGACGGTACGCTGGTCAGCCAGGAAGGCCGCGCCCAGCGCTTCTTCCAGGTGTTCGACCCGCAATACCTGGACGCCAGCATCCTGGTTCATGAAGGCTGGCGCTGGCTGCATGCCCTGCGCTCGACCCTGCTGAACCAACCGGTGGACTGGACGCAACTGGACCACGCCACCGCTGCCTGCGCCGAAAGCAACCCGCAACTGGCCCGTATCGTCGATGCCGCACCGTCGGCCTCGTTCCGCATCAAAGGCCTGAAGCTGGCGCGCGAACCGCTGCGCTATAGCGGTCGCACCGCCATGCGCGCGAACATCAGCGTCCATGAACCGCGTACCTCCCAGGACACGGACACTGCGTTCTCGTTCTCCATGGAAGGTTATTCGGGTTCGACCGAACCGCGTTCCCAGGTGCCTTTCGCCTGGTCGCCGGGCTGGAACTCGCCGCAAGCCTGGAACAAGTTCCAGGACGAAGTCGGCGGTCACCTGCGTGCCGGTGACCCGGGCACCCGCCTGATCGAAAGCCAGGGCGATGGCCTGGGCTGGTTCGCCAGCGTACCGCGCGCCTTCAACCCGGCACCGGGCACCTGGCAGGTCGTACCGTTCCATCACCTGTTCGGCAGCGAAGAGAACTCTTCCAAAGCCGCGCCGGTGCAGGAACGCATCCCGGCCGCCTACGTGGCGCTGGCCAAGTCCGAGGCCGATCGCCTGGGTGTCAACGATGGCGCGCTGCTGAGCCTGAACGTGGCTGGCCAGACCCTGCGTCTGCCGCTGCGCATCAATGAAGAGCTGGGCGCCGGCCTGGTAGCCCTGCCGGCTGGCCTGGCGGGTATCCCACCGGCGATATTCGGCAAAACCGTCGACGGTCTGCAGGAGGCAGCGCAATGAGCTGGTTCACCCCTGAAGTGATCGCTGTGATCCTGACGGTCCTCAAGGCCATCGTGATCCTGCTGGCCGTGGTGGTCTGCGGCGCGCTGCTGAGCTTCGTCGAACGTCGCCTGCTGGGCTGGTGGCAGGACCGCTACGGTCCGAACCGCGTCGGCCCGTTCGGCATGTTCCAGATCGCCGCCGACATGATCAAGATGTTCTTCAAGGAAGACTGGACACCGCCGTTTGCCGACAAGGTGATCTTCACCCTGGCACCGGTCGTGGCCATGAGCGCCTTGCTGATCGCCTTCGCGATCATCCCGATCACCCCGACCTGGGGCGTGGCGGACCTGAACATCGGCCTGCTGTTCTTCTTCGCCATGGCCGGCCTGTCAGTGTATGCGGTGCTGTTCGCCGGTTGGTCGAGCAACAACAAGTTCGCCCTGCTGGGCAGCCTGCGGGCCTCGGCCCAGACCGTGTCCTACGAAGTGTTCATGGGCCTGGCGCTCATGGGCATCGTGATCCAGGCCGGCTCGTTCAACATGCGCGACATCGTCGAGTACCAGGCCCAGAACCTGTGGTTCATCATTCCGCAGTTCTTCGGCTTCTGTACCTTCTTCATTGCTGGCGTGGCCGTGACTCACCGTCACCCCTTCGACCAGCCGGAAGCGGAACAGGAACTGGCCGATGGTTACCACATTGAATATGCCGGCATGAAATGGGGCATGTTCTTCGTTGGCGAGTACATCGGCATCATCCTGATCTCGGCACTGCTGGTGACGTTGTTCTTCGGTGGCTGGCACGGTCCGTTCGGCATCCTGCCACAACTGTCCTTCGTCTGGTTCGCCCTGAAGACCGCGTTCTTCATCATGCTGTTCGTCCTGCTGCGCGCCTCGATCCCGCGTCCACGCTACGACCAGGTGATGGACTTCAGCTGGAAATTCTGCCTGCCGCTGACCCTGATCAACATGCTGGTGACCGCTGCGATCGTTTTGATGAACGCGCCTGCGGCCGCGGTTCAGTGAGGATTTGACCCATGTTCAAATATATTGGCGACATCGTTAAGGGTACCGGTACCCAACTGCGAAGCCTGGTCATGATCTTCGGCCATGGCTTTCGCAAGCGCGACACCCTGCAATATCCCGAGGAGCCGGTCTATCTGGCGCCGCGCTATCGCGGCCGCATCGTGCTGACCCGCGACCCCGACGGCGAAGAGCGCTGCGTGGCCTGCAACCTGTGCGCCGTGGCGTGCCCGGTGGGTTGCATCTCGCTGCAGAAAGCTGAAACCGAAGACGGTCGCTGGTACCCGGACTTCTTCCGCATCAACTTCTCGCGCTGCATTTTCTGCGGCCTCTGCGAGGAAGCGTGCCCGACCACCGCGATCCAGCTCACGCCGGATTTCGAAATGGCCGAGTTCAAACGTCAGGACCTGGTGTACGAGAAAGAAGATCTGCTGATTTCCGGTCCCGGTAAAAACCCTGATTACAACTTCTATCGTGTTGCAGGTATGGCCATTGCCGGTAAGCCAAAAGGCGCCGCGCAGAATGAAGCCGAACCGATCAACGTGAAGAGCTTGCTGCCTTAAGGAAGAAAGATGGAATTCGCTTTCTATTTCGCATCGGGTATCGCAGTGGTCTCCACGCTTCGCGTGGTCACCAACACCAACCCTGTGCACGCCCTGCTCTACCTGATCATTTCGCTGATTGCCGTGGCCATGACCTTCTTCAGCCTCGGCGCACCGTTCGCCGGTGCCTTGGAAGTGATCGCCTACGCCGGCGCCATCATGGTGCTGTTCGTGTTCGTGGTGATGATGCTCAACCTCGGCCCGGCCTCGGTCCAGCAGGAACGCTCCTGGCTCAAGCCCGGCATCTGGGCAGGACCGGTGGTTCTCGCCGCCCTGCTGCTGGGTGAACTGCTGTATGTGCTGTTCGCTCACCAGAGCGGCCAGGCCATCGGCCACACCACCGTGGGCGCCAAGGCCGTGGGCATCAGCCTGTTCGGCCCGTACCTGCTGGTGGTCGAACTCGCCTCGATGCTGCTGCTTGCCGCAGCCATCACGGCGTTCCATTTGGGCCGTAACGAGGCGAAGGAGTAATTACATGCCTGCTATCCCTCTCGAGCATGGTCTGGCGGTTGCCGGCATCCTGTTCTGTCTCGGTCTGGTCGGCCTGATGGTCCGCCGTAACATTCTGTTCGTGCTGATGAGCCTGGAGGTCATGATGAATGCCTCCGCCCTGGCCTTCATCGTCGCGGGCGCTCGCTGGGCGCAGCCGGATGGACAGATCATGTTCATCCTGGTGATCAGCCTGGCAGCCGCCGAGGCCAGTATCGGCCTGGCGATTCTGTTGCAGCTGTACCGCCGCTTCCACACTCTCGATATTGACGCTGCCAGCGAGATGCGCGGATGAACCTGATCTTTCTGACTTTCGTATTTCCCCTCATCGGTTTCCTGCTGCTGTCGTTCTCCCGTGGACGCTGGTCGGAAAACCTCTCGGCGCTGATTGGCGTGGGTTCCATTGGCCTGTCTGCCATCGTCGCGGCCTACGTGATCTGGCAATTCAACGTCGCCCCGCCCGAAGGTGGTGTGTACGTACAGGTGCTGTGGCGCTGGATGGCGGTGGAAGGCTTCACGCCGAACTTCGCCCTGTACCTGGACGGCCTGTCCATCACCATGCTCGGCGTGGTGGTCGGCGTGGGTTTCCTGATCCACCTGTTCGCCTCCTGGTACATGCGCGGTGAAGCCGGCTACTCGCGCTTCTTCGCCTACACCAACCTGTTCATCGCCAGCATGCTGTTCCTGGTGCTCGGCGATAACCTGTTGTTCCTGTACTTCGGTTGGGAAGGCGTGGGCCTGTGCTCGTACCTGTTGATCGGTTTCTACTACAGCAACCGCAACAACGGTAACGCCGCGCTCAAGGCGTTCATCGTGACCCGGATCGGCGACGTGTTCATGGCCATCGGCCTGTTCATCCTGTTCCAGCAACTGGGCACGCTGAATATCCAGGAACTGCTGGTCAAGGCACCGGAACACTTCAAGGTCGGTGACTTCTGGATTGTCCTGGCGACCCTGATGCTGCTCGGTGGCGCTGTCGGTAAATCCGCGCAACTGCCACTGCAGACCTGGCTGGCTGACGCGATGGCCGGTCCTACCCCGGTCTCGGCACTGATCCACGCCGCAACCATGGTGACCGCGGGCGTCTACCTGATCGCCCGTACCCACGGCCTGTTCGCCCTGGCGCCGGACATCCTGCACCTGGTCGGCATCGTCGGCGGCGTGACCCTGGTCCTGGCCGGTTTCGCCGCGCTGGTACAGACCGACATCAAGCGCATCCTCGCCTACTCGACCATGAGCCAGATCGGCTACATGTTCCTGGCCCTGGGCGTCGGTGCCTGGGAAGGCGCGATCTTCCACCTGATGACCCACGCCTTCTTCAAGGCGCTGCTGTTCCTTGCTTCCGGTGCGGTGATCGTTGCCTGCCACCACGAGCAGAACATCTTCAAGATGGGCGGCCTGTGGAAAAAACTGCCGCTGGCCTATGCCAGCTTCATCGTCGGCGGCGCGGCCCTGGCGGCCCTGCCACTGGTCACCGCCGGTTTCTACTCCAAGGACGAGATCCTCTGGGAAGCGTTCGCCAGCGGTAACCAAGGCCTGCTCTATGCCGGCCTGGTAGGTGCGTTCATGACCTCGCTGTACACCTTCCGCCTGATCTTCATCGCGTTCCACGGTGAAGCCAAGACCGAAGCTCACGCTGGCCACGGCATTGCCCACTGGCTGCCACTGTCGGTGCTGATCGTGCTGTCGACCTTCGTCGGCGCCATGATCACCCCACCGCTGGCCGATGTGCTGCCGCAAAGCGTCGGCCATGCCGGCGGCGAAGCCAAGCACAGCCTGGAGATCGCTTCGGGCGCCATCGCCCTGGCGGGGATCCTGCTGGCCGCCCTGCTGTTCCTGGGCAAGCGCCGTTTCGTCACGGCAATCGCCAACAGCGGCATTGGGCGTTTCCTTTCGGCCTGGTGGTTCGCCGCCTGGGGCTTCGACTGGATCTACGACAAACTGTTCGTCAAGCCATACCTTGCGATCAGCCACATTCTGCGCAAAGACCCGCTCGACCAGACCATTGGCCTGATCCCGCGCATGGCCAAGGGCGGCCACACCGCCCTGAGCCGTACCGAGACTGGTCAACTGCGTTGGTATGCGGCTTCCATGGCGGCTGGCGCCGTGCTGGTTATCGGCGCCATCGTGCTGGTAGCGGTCTGATATGAACCTTGCGAACTTGCGAAAGGAAACGAGCCCGTCATGATTCTGCCCTGGCTAATCCTGATCCCCTTCATCGGCGGCCTGCTGTGCTGGATCGCGGAGCGCTCCAGCTCCACGCTCCCGCGCTGGATTGCGCTGCTGACCATGTCCCTGGAACTCGCGCTCGGCCTCTGGCTGTGGGCGACCGGCGACTATTCATTCGCTCCGGCCCCTGGCGCCGATCCGACCTGGGCGCTTGAATTCAAGCACGCCTGGATCGCGCGCTTCGGCATCAGCGTGCACCTGGCCCTCGACGGCCTGTCGCTGCTGATGATCCTGCTGACCGGCCTGCTGGGTATCCTCTCGGTCCTGTGCTCCTGGAAAGAGATTCAGCGTCACGTCGGCTTCTTCCACCTGAACCTGATGTGGATCCTGGGCGGCGTGATCGGCGTGTTCCTGGCGCTGGACCTGTTCATGTTCTTCTTCTTCTGGGAAATGATGCTGGTGCCGATGTACTTCCTCATCGCGCTCTGGGGTCACAGTTCTTCGGACGGCAAGAAAACCCGGATCTACGCGGCGACCAAGTTCTTCATCTTCACCCAGGCTTCCGGCCTGATCATGTTGGTGGCGATCCTTGGCCTGGTGCTGGTCAACTTCAACAACACCGGTGTGATTACCTTCAACTACGCCGACCTGTTGAAAGTGCAGATGTCCAAGACCACCGAGTACGTGCTGATGCTGGGCTTCTTCATCGCCTTCGCGGTGAAGCTGCCAGTGGTGCCGTTCCACTCCTGGCTGCCGGATGCCCACGCCCAGGCACCGACCGCAGGTTCCGTGGACCTGGCGGGTATCTTGCTCAAGACCGCGGCCTACGGCCTGCTGCGCTTTGCCCTGCCGCTGTTCCCCAATGCCTCGGCAGAGTTCGCGCCAATTGCGATGACCCTGGGCCTGATCGGGATTTTCTACGGTGCGTTCCTGGCGTTCGCCCAGACCGACATCAAGCGCCTGATCGCGTTCTCCAGCGTCTCGCACATGGGCTTCGTGCTGATCGGTATCTACTCCGGCAGCCAGCTCGCCCTGCAAGGCGCGGTGATCCAGATGCTCGCCCACGGCCTGTCGGCGGCGGCACTGTTTATCCTCAGCGGCCAGTTGTACGAGCGCCTGCACACCCGGGACATGCGTGAGATGGGCGGCATCTGGTCGCGTATCGCTTACCTGCCGGCCATCAGCCTGTTCTTCGCGGCCGCGTCCCTGGGCCTGCCGGGCACCGGCAACTTCGTCGGCGAGTTCCTGATCCTGATCGGCACCTTCGTCAGTGCGCCATGGATCACCGCCATCGCGACGTCTGGCCTGGTGTTCGGTTCGGTCTACTCGTTGATCATGATCCACCGCGCCTACTTCGGCCCGTCCAAGTCGGACGAAGTGCTGCGCGGCATGGACGGTCGCGAACTGATCATGGTGCTCGGCCTTGCGGTACTGCTGGTTTACCTCGGCGTTTCCCCGCAGCCGTTCCTCGACACCTCTGCCGCCACGATGCATGGCGTGCAGCAGTGGCTCGGCACCGCCTTCTCTCAACTCGCTTCGGCCCGGTAAGAGCGCTATGGAATTCACGATTCAACACTTTATCGCGCTTGCGCCGCTGTTGATCACCAGCGCCACGATCATCGTGGTGATGCTGGCAATCGCCTGGCGCCGCAATCACTCACAGACCTTCCTGCTGTCGGTGGCGGGGCTGAACCTGGCCCTGCTGTCGATCCTGCCGGCCCTGAAAGTCGCACCACTGGCGGTCACGCCGCTGTTGCAGATCGACAGCTTCGCCTGCCTGTACATGGCGCTGATCCTGGTCGCCACCCTGGCCTGTGTCACCCTCGCCCACGCCTACCTCGGCGATGGCGGCTCGGGTTACCCGGGCAACCGCGAAGAACTGTACCTGCTGATCCTGATGGCCGCCGCCGGTGGCCTGGTTCTGGTCAGCGCGCAGCACCTGGCCAGCCTGTTCATCGGCCTGGAACTGCTGTCGGTGCCGGTCTACGGCCTGGTGGCCTACGCTTTCTTCAACAAGCGCTCCCTGGAAGCCGGCATCAAGTACATGGTGCTGTCGGCCGCCGGTTCGGCGTTCCTGTTGTTCGGTATGGCCCTGCTCTACGCCGAAGCCGGCACCTTGAGCTTCGTCGGCATCGGCCAGGCCCTGGCGGCCACCGGCCTGCCTAGCCCGATTGCGCAATTGGGCCTGGGCATGATGTTGATCGGCCTGGCGTTCAAGCTGTCGCTGGTGCCTTTCCACCTCTGGACCCCGGACGTCTACGAAGGCGCCCCGGCGCCGGTGGCGGCGTTCCTGGCCACCGCGTCGAAAGTGGCGGTGTTCGCGGTGATGGTGCGTCTGTTCCAGATCTCGCCAGTGGCCAGCAGCGGTGTGCTGAGCAATGTACTGACCATCATCGCCATCGCGTCGATCCTGTTCGGTAACCTGCTGGCTCTGACCCAGAGCAACCTCAAGCGTCTGCTGGGTTACTCGTCCATCGCCCACTTCGGTTACCTGCTGATCGCCCTGATCGCCAGCAAGGGCCTGGCAGTGGAAGCCATCGGCGTGTACCTGGTCACCTACGTGATCACCAGCCTCGGCGCGTTCGGCGTGATCACCCTGATGTCCTCGCCATACAACGGCCGCGACGCCGACGCGCTGTACGAATACCGCGGCCTGTTCTGGCGCCGGCCGTACCTGACCGCCGTGCTGACCGTGATGATGCTGTCCCTGGCCGGCATCCCGCTGACCGCGGGCTTCATCGGCAAGTTCTACATCATCGCCACCGGCGTCGAGGCCCACCAATGGTGGCTGGTCGGTTCCCTGGTGCTGGGCAGTGCCATCGGCGTGTTCTACTACCTGCGCGTCATGGTCACTCTCTACCTGATGGAACCGAACCTGCGTCGCCACGATGCTGAGTTGCACTGGGAACAAAAGGCAGGCGGCGTGATGCTGCTGGCCATTGCCGTGTTGGCGTTCTTCCTCGGTGTGTACCCGCAGCCGTTGCTGACTCTGGTTCAGCAGGCAGGCCTGACAGGCTGATCGCCTCAACGCTGTAGCCATCGGAAAAGCCCGTATCGCCAGATACGGGCTTTTTTTATGCCTGCCGGTTTCTCAGGCAGTGGCAGGAACATCACACCCACGCTACACCCACTTCCCAAGCGCGGGCTATCCTGAACCCGCCAACTGCAGCCCTGAAGGAGGAACAACGTTGAGTGTCGATATCGAGTGCGTCGTCGTAGGCGCTGGGGTCGTCGGGCTCGCCATAGCCCGGGAAATGGCGCAGGCCGGACACGAAGTGCTGCTGATCGAAGCCGGTGAAGCCATCGGCATCGGCACCAGTTCGCGCAATTCCGAGGTCATCCATGCCGGCATCTATTACCCACCGGGCAGCCTCAAGGCGCAGCTATGCGTCGAAGGCCGGCACAAGCTGTACGACTATTGCCAGAGCCATGGGGTCGAGACTCAACGGCTCGGCAAGTTGATCGTCGCCAAGGATCGGGCGCAAATGGCCGGGCTTGAGGCATTGCTCGAACGGGGCTTGATGAACGGCGTGGACGACCTGCGCCTGCTCGATCAACGACAGGCGTTGGACCTGGAGCCGGCCCTGGCGTGTGTCGGTGCGCTGTATTCGCCTTCCACCGGTATCGTCGACTCCCACGCACTGATGCTGGCCTTGCAGGGCGATGCCGAAGCGGCCGGTGCGAGCGTCGCGTTCCACACACCGCTGCTAAAGGCCCGCGTTACCGTCGATGGCTTCGTGCTGGAGCTGGGTGGCACGGCACAGATGAGTTTGTCCTGCCAACGACTGATCAACGCCGCCGGCCTCCACGCCCCGGCCCTCGCCCGCCGCATCGAAGGCCTGGCGCCGCAGTCGGTGCCGCGCGAGTATTTGTGCAAGGGCAGCTACTTCAGCTTGACTGGCCGCGCGCCCTTCCGGCACCTGGTCTACCCCGCGCCGCAAGCGGCTGGCCTGGGTATCCACATGACCCTGGACCTGGGGGGCCAGGCGCGCTTCGGTCCTGACGTCGAATGGGTCGAGCACGAAGACTACCGAGTCGACCCGGCGCGGGCCGAGATCTTCTACCCGGCGATCCGCAATTACTGGCCGGGCCTGCCGGACCAGAGCCTGCAACCGGGCTACAGCGGCTTGCGCCCGAAAATCTCCGGCCCCGGCGAACCTGCCCGTGACTTTCTCATCAGTAGCCCAGCCGAACATCAGGTTCCCGGGTTGATCAACCTGTTCGGGATTGAATCGCCGGGGCTGACCTCTTGCCTGGCGATAGCCGCGCGAGTCCGGCAACTGATCACGAGCGTTTAGCCATAGCGCAAAGTGCAAGGCGTTTTCCCCACCCTCTTGCAGCTTGCACGAACCCAAAAACAGCGACAAACACAACCCGCTGTTTTTAAACAACTTTTTAATATGAGCTGGCTGGCACGGCTGATGCAATTTACCTCTTACGCGGCGTCGGCGCTTGAAGCTGGCCCGCATCCGTGAATTGCCAGGAGCTACTTATGAACGCCATCGACCTGTTGAAAGCCGACCATGAACGCGTCAAAGCCATTCTCACCCAACTGAGCGAGTCCACTGATCGCGCCGTCAAGAAGCGCACCGATCTGTTGGCCAAACTGGAAATGGAAATTTCCATCCACACCCGTCTGGAAGAAGAGATTCTGTACCCGGCGTTCAAGCAAGCAGGCGGCAAGGACGAGGCCGAAATGTATTACGAGGCCAAGGAAGAACACCGCACCGTCGACTCGCTGGTGCTACCCGACTTGAAAACCACCGATCCGACCCAACCGGAATTTGCCGGTCGCGTGAAAGTGGTCAAGGAACTGCTTGAGCATCACATCGAAGAAGAAGAGAAGGAGATGTTCCCCCAAGCGAAAAAACTGCTGGGCAAAGCCAAGCTCGACGCTTTGGGTGAAGAGATGGAAACCATGAAAGCGCAGTACAAAAAAGAACTGGGCAGCGCCAACCTCGCGGCCTGATCCAGCGCCACGGATGCTTCAGCCGTCATGTGACGGCTGAATGCGTTGCGGGTCTTATTGCATCTGTTCGCGCAAGAACTCCACCAACGCCTGCACCGGGCGTGCACTTTGCCGATGCTGGGGATACACCGCCGACAGCGTCAACGGCTCGGTCTCGAAGCCCGCCAACACCTTGACCAGTCGCCCATCCTTCAGGGCATCGCCCAAAATGAAAGTCGGCAGATAAGTAATGCCCATGCCGGCAATGGCCGCATCCCTGAGCAAGTCACCGTTATTGGCGCGCATGCGTCCGGCGACCTCCAAGGTCAACGGTTTGCCCACCCCACCGAATCGCCACTGTACTTGCCGACTATGCCCATAGGGCAGGCAGTCATGAGTGCGCAGGTCCTCAGGTCGCACAGGTGTGCCTTTTTGCGCCAGGTAAACGGGGCTGGCGCAGTACACCCGCTCGATGGTCGCGATGCGTCGGGCAATCAGCGTCGAATCCTCCAGCACGCCGATGCGCAGTGCCAAGTCGTAGCCCTCCCCCAGCAGATCCACCGAGCGGTCGCTCAGGTCCACCTCGACGCTGACACCTTGATAGCGCTGCAGAAACAGCGGCAACAAGCTACCCAAGTGCGCCACGGCGAAGGACAGTGGCGCGCTGAGGCGAATGGTGCCGCGGGGCTCGTTGGTCTGGCCGCTGATGCCCTGTTCCACCTGCTCGACTTCGCTGAGCAGCCGCAGCGCCGCTTCGTAATAGCGCTGGCCCAGGGGCGTGACATCCAACCGCCGCGTCGAGCGATTGAGCAGGCGCACGCCCAGGCGCTGCTCCAGCTCCATGAGCTTGCGGCTGACGAACTGCTTGGACAGCCCCAGCTTATCCGCTGCGGCGGTGAAACTGCCCGACTCCATGACCTGGGCAAAAATGCGCATTTCTTCGAAGGGGTTCATTGTCATTCCAGGGTGGACAGTCAGGATGTTCTGTTGGGCATTGTGGTCGGAGTGAGACAGATTGGGAAGGTGTCGCATGTGCCGCCGTCATCGCGAGCAAGCTCGCTCCCACAAGGTTTTTTTGGTGGACATGGGGCCTGGGCACACTCGATAACACTGTGGGAACGAGCCTGCCCGCGATAGCGGTAGACCTGCCTGCCAGAATATCAATGCCAGGCACAAAAACGCCCGCACAAGGCGGGCGTCGTCCAGCAGTAACCGCCAGGCTTACTTGGCCGCCAGCGCCGAGTAGCTGTTCATCAGGTTGCGGTAGTTCGGAATGCGCGGCGACAGCAGGTTCGCCAGGCCTTCCATGTCGTTGCGCCAGTCGCCCTGCAGTTCACACGCCACCGAGAACCAGTTCACCAGTTGCGCACCCGCCGCGGCCATACGCGCCCAGGACGCTTGCTGCACGGTTTCGTTGAAGGTGCCCGAGGCGTCGGTGACCACGAAGACTTCAAAGCCTTCAGCCAGCGCCGACAAGGTTGGGAACGTTACGCAAACGTCAGTCACGACACCGGCGATGATCAACTGCTTGCGGCCGGTGGCCTTTACGGCCTTGACGAAATCTTCGTTGTCCCAGGCATTGATCTGACCTGGACGCGGAATGTATGGCGCATCCGGAAACAGCTCTTTCAACTCTGGCACCATCGGACCGTTCGGACCGTTTTCGAAGCTGGTGGTCAGAATGGTTGGCAGCTTGAAGAACTTCGCCAGGTCGGCCAAAGCCAACACGTTGTTCTTGAACTCGTTCGGCGAGAAGTCCTGGACCAGGGAAATCAGACCGGTCTGGTGATCGACCAGCAGGACGACCGCGTCGTCTTTGTTCAGGCGTTTGATAGCGGGAACGTTGCTCATGGGATGACTCCTTTGGGGATGGATCGTGTGGAACCTGTGGGAGCGAGCTTGCTCGCGATGGCGGCGAACCATTCAACATCGTCGTCGCCTGACACTCCGCTATCGCGAGCAAGCTCACTCCCACAAGGGATAGGTGTTTGTGCTCAGTCAGAAGGCAAAGCAGGAGCAGCCAAACGCGCCCCAGAAGCCTTGGAAATCGCTGACCGGCACGTTCGACAGCCGCGCCCGTTCATGGCTGTGGGAGTGAACCGTGCACGGACCACTGCACTGGTGAACCTGCGCCTGCAACGGTGAAGTCGGGCGCCAATGGCCCGGAACCTTGACCACCGGCGACCAGTCCGGCAGCACCGGTACGCTGGCTGGGCCAAGCTTTTCGAAGTCGCCGGCGGCGTACACCACCTTGCCGTCGACCACCGTCAACACTGACTCGATCCACTTGATGGCTTCTTCCTCGACGCTGAAGAAGTCCGCGCTCAGGGCTGCCAGGTCCGCCAGTTGGCCGACCTTGATCTGGCCTTTCTTGCCCTGCTCCGAAGAGAACCAGGCGCTGCCATGGGTGAACAGTTCCAGCGCGGTCAGGCGCGGCAGGCCCTCTTCGTGCAACGAGAGGCCGCCGACGGTGCGGCCGCTGACCATCCAGTACAGTGAGGTCCAGGGGTTATAGCTCGACACCCGGGTAGCGTCGGTACCAGCGCCCACCGGCACGCCTTCGGCCAGCATGCGCTTGATCGGCGGCGTGGCTTCGGCGGCCTTGGCACCGTAGCGGTCGACGAAGTATTCACCCTGGAAGGCCATGCGATCCTGGATCGCGATACCGCCGCCCAGCGCTCGCACGCGTTCGATGTTCTTCGGTGTGATGGTCTCGGCGTGGTCGAAGAACCACGGCAGGCCGTTGAACGGAATGTCGCGGTTGACCTTCTCGAACACATCGAGCATGCGGCTGATGGATTCGTCATAGGTGGCATGCAGGCGGAACGGCCAGCGCTGCTCCACCAGGTGCCGGACCACCGGCTCCAGATCCTGCTCCATGCCCGGCGGCAGGTCCGGACGCGGTTCGAGGAAATCCTCGAAATCCGCCGCCGAGAACACCAGCATTTCACCGGCGCCGTTATGCCGCAGGAAATCATCACCCTGGTGCAACTTGACGCTGCCGGTCCAATTCTTGAAGTCGCTGAGCTCTTCCTTGGGCTTCTGGGTGAACAGGTTGTAGGCGATGCGCACCGTCAATTGCTGTTCGCGCGCCAACTGCTCGATCACCGCGTAATCGTCCGGGTAGTTCTGGAAACCGCCGCCGGCATCGATGGCACTGGTCAGGCCCAGGCGATTGAGTTCACGCATGAACTGGCGCGTGGAGTTGACCTGGTATTCCAACGGCAACTTCGGCCCCTTGGCCAACGTCGAGTAAAGAATCATCGCGTTAGGCCGCGCCACCAGCATGCCGGTGGGTTCGCCTTTGCTGTCGCGCACAATCTCGCCGCCCGGCGGGTTCGGCGTGTCACGGGTGTAGCCGGCCACCCGCAGCGCAGCGCGGTTGAGCAAGGCGCGGTCATACAGGTGCAAGACGAACACAGGGGTGTCGGGAGCGGCCTGGTTGAGTTCTTCCAGGGTCGGCATACGTTTTTCGGCGAACTGGAATTCGTTCCAACCGCCCACCACGCGCACCCATTGTGGCGTTGGTGTGCGATCGGCCTGGTCCTTGAGCATGCGCAAGGCATCGGCCAGGGACGGTACACCTTCCCAACGCAGTTCCAGGTTGTAATTCAGGCCACCACGGATCAGGTGCAAGTGCGAGTCGTTGAGCCCAGGGATGACGGTGCGGCCCTTGAGGTCGATGACTTGGGTGCCGCTGCCGCGCAGGGCCATGGCCTCGGCGTCGGTGCCCACGGCGACGAAGCGTCCCTGGCTGATGGCTACCGCGCTGGCACGGGGTTTTTCACGGTCGACGGTATGGAACTGGCCATTGAACAGAATCAGATCGGCGTTCATCGGATTTCCTTCTGGATGAGTAGAGGCAAGGGACAGCCGCGGCCAGAAAGCCGCCGCAGCGCTGAGCAAGGACCCGGCGGCGAGCAATTGGCGACGCAGCGGATCGGTTGGGTCGTCCTTATTGGCCATGGCCGGGTTCCAAATGTTCGTGGGCTTTGGAGGCCTCAAGCCATGGAGCGAACAAACGGGTCGCCAGCGGCATGCACACGTACACCACCGAGAGCACGATGGTCAGGGTGATCAGGAACGTCGCCACCACATAGTTGGACAGAAAGGCGTTGAGTTGCAGCAATGGCCCCCAGATCAGCGGTACCAGCAAGGTATGGGGCAGGATCACCAGCAACGTCACCACAGCCTGCTTCCAGCGCGGCGGCGGTGTGGCCGCATCGGCCAACGGAGCGAACCAGAACTCCTTGTGCTGCGCGACTTCGGTCTGATCGCCGTCGGCCAGCAAGGGCGTGGCTTCCTCCACCAGTTCGCGACGTTCGGGCGAATCCAGCCAGCGCTGCATGGCCTCGGTGGAGCAGAACCGCAGCACGCAGGTAAACAGCGACAACCCGCCCTGCTTGCCCCGCACCACATCCACCCCCAGGTGGCCCGGCCATTGGCCGGCCACGCTGACGATACGGCGCAACCAGGCTTCATAAGCCGCATCCTGGCCGGCCTTGATCCGGTGCTTGACCACCAGGGTGACGATTTCGTCAAAGCCAGGCTTGGCCGGGCTCGCAGTTGATTCGATGGCTTGAGATTCAGACATGACGTAACACTCCAGCAAAACGCGTGTTCATCGCCAGGCGTCCAGGCCCGGCAATGAATACGCTGGTAAATACAATCAGCAGCAACCAGCCGAACTGCCCTTCTTCCAGGCTCCACTGCGGGTGCACCACCAGTAGCGCAACCGTCAACAGAAACAGGATAGGCAAGCAGGCCAGGCGTACCAGGACACCAGCCATGATCAGCAGCGGGCACAGCACCTCAGCGAAAATCGCCAGGATCAAGGTCGGTGCCGCGCCCAAGTGAAACGGGTCTTCGATACGGGTCAGCTCAACGCTGTAATGCAACAGCTTCGGCAGCCCATGGACCCAGAGTAAAAACAGCGCGCCACTCAGGCGCAGGAACAGCAAGCCCAGATCCTGCAGGGAACGTTCGTCAGAGATATTCATCGGTGAACTCCGACCGGGTCCGCCGAGGCGGCGGCCGGCAACGGTTGGGACATATGGGTGGCAATGCGCGAGCGTAGCCAGCGCTCGGCCGGGTCGTTGTCATGCACGCCGCTCCAGACCATCGACAACTCGGCCGCGTTGATCTCGAACGGCGGATCCTCGGCCCGCAGCGCGCAGCCTTCCACCAACGCGCAGGCGGCGTAGTCGGGGACGGTGGCGATCAGCTCGGTGCCGGCCAGCAAGGCTCGCAGCCCACTGAATTGCGGCACCGCCAGTACCACTTTGCGGGCCCGACCGATGCGGGCCAGGTCCAAGTCGATGTTGCCGCTCAGGTCGCCCGAGAACGAGACCATGGCATGGGGCCGCGCGCAGTATTCGTCCAGGGTCAGTGGCCCCGGACGCTTGTCGCCACGCAGGACCTTGCAGGGGATGTCTCGCAGTTTCTTGCGCTTGGCATTGGCCGGCAGGTCGGTGGTGTAACTGACCCCGACGCTGATTTCACCGCTGGCCAGCAGCGAAGACATCAGCAGGAAATTGGCCCGGCGCACCACGACGATAATGCCCGGCGCTTCTTCACGCAGTTGGCTCAGCAATGGTGGAAACAAGCCGAACTCGGCATCGTCGGACAGACCGATGCGGAACACGTCGCAGCTGGTCGACGGATCAAACGCCTTGGCTCGGCTGACCGCGCTGGAAATCGTGTCCATGGCCGGTTGCAGCTCCTGCAGGATCGCCAGCGCTCGCGGAGTCGGTTCCATGCCGCGACCATGCCGGATCAGCAGCGGATCATCGAACAGATCCCGCAACCGCCCTAGCGCCGCGCTCACTGCCGGCTGGCCCATGAACAGCTTTTCGGCGACGCGGGTCAGGTTTTTCTCGAACATCAATGCCTCGAAGATCACCAGCAGGTTCATGTCGAGACGGCGTAAGTCGTTGCGGTTCATGGGGGTGAGTCCTATCGATCCTGTGGGAGCGAATCTGCTCCGGGCGGTGTTCCGACGAATACGGTGGCTCAGCTTGCATTTGATGTTTGCTGTACCGGCCTCTTCGCGAGCAAGCTCGCTCCCACAGGTTAGTGCTTGGTCAACCCTGGATGAACGCCAGCAGGTCCGCGTTCAAGCGATCCTTGTGGGTGTCGGTCAGGCCGTGGGGCGCGCCCGGGTAGACCAGCAATTGCGCGTTCTTCAGCAATTTGGCGGCGGCGATGCCGGCGGTTTCGATGGGGACCACCTGGTCGTCATCGCCATGCACCACCAGGGTCGGCACGTCGATGTTGCGCAGGTCTTCGGAAAGATCGGTCTCCGAGAACGCCTTGATGCAGTCGTAAGTGTTCTTGTGGCCGGCGAGCATGCCCTGCATCCAGAACCAGTCGATCATGCCTTGGGAGACCTTGGCCCCCGGCCGATTGGCGCCGAAAAACGCGCTGGCCACATCTTTGTATAGCTGAGAACGGTCGGCCAGGGAGGCTTGGCGGAAACCGTCGAACACCTCGATAGGCAAGCCGCCAGGGTTGGCCGGGGTCTTGAGCATCAGCGGCGTGACCGCCGAGATCAGGCCGAGCTTGGCGACACGTGCGGAGCCATGACGACCGATGTAGCGCGCCACTTCACCGCCGCCGGTGGAGAAGCCGAGCAGCACCGCATTCTTGAGTTCCAGGCGTTCGATCAGCTCGGCCAGGTCATCGGCGTAAGTGTCCATGTCGTTGCCGTCCCAGGGCTGGCTGGAACGCCCGTGCCCACGGCGGTCATGAGCGATCACCCGGTAGCCGTTGGACGCCAGGAACATCATCTGCGCCTCCCAACTGTCCGAGTTCAACGGCCAGCCGTGGCTGAAGACCACCGGTTGACCACTGCCCCAATCCTTGTAGTAAATCTCGGTGCCGTCGCGGGTGATGAAGGTGCTCATGACATGACTCCTTGAGGTGGGTGAATGGCTTCATGGTCCAGCCACGGGGAGCGTCTGCGTGAGTTAAACGTTGTTAATTTTTTCGGGACGGGCGTGTTAATCCCCCGGATGAAGACTGCTTTTGTGGCGCGGGGATTTATCCCCGCCGGACGGCGAAGCAGTCCCAGGACGGACCTCTTGGTGTGTCAGTCCATTAGGCTTTTGGGCCGCTGCGCAGCCCAACGGGGATAAATCCCCTCGCCACAGATAAATCCCCCTCGCCACAGAAGCGCGGTGTCTGCCAGAGAGGCGTGAGGGCTCCTCACCGTTGCGTTTGACGCAAAACCTGAGGAATATGCTCGGGTAAAACTCTGCACCGGGACCCGGACATTGAGAGCGACATGAGCCATTACCTCAACCTGCCCGTCGAACAGACCGTGCATTTCGGCCCTTACCGGGTCCATCCTCGCCAGCGCCTGGTGCTGGAGGGTGGGCAACCGTTGCGCCTGGGACGGCGGGCGGTGGAAATCCTGCTCGTGTTGCTCGAACACGCCGGGCAGGTGGTGAGCAAACAGCAACTGATCGCCCGCGTCTGGCCCACGAGCGTCGTGGAAGACACCAACCTACGAGTGCACGTCGCAGCGTTGCGCAAGGCCCTCGGCGATGGTCAGGCGGGCCAGCGCTACATCGTCACCGTGGCCCAGCGCGGCTACAGCTTTGTCGCACCGCTGTCGCTCGAACCCCTCGAGCAACTGGCGCGCATCCCCCATCCGTCATTGGCCCGCAACCTGCCCCTGCGCCGCACACGAATGATCGGGCGCCAGGCCCTGATAGACGTGCTGGTGGCCCAGTTGCCGCGAAAACGTTTCATCACGCTGGTGGGGACCGGAGGCATCGGCAAGACCACCGTTGCCCTGCGCGTCGCCGAACAGTTGCTCGGCCACTATCGCGACGGTACTTATCTGCTGGACCTGGCAGCGCTCAACGATCCAGCCATGATCGCCCCCAACCTGTGTGCGCTGCTGGACCTGCCGCTGCATGACGACGAACCGCTGGACACCATCGCCCGCCAGCTCAAGGAGCGGCATCTGTTGCTGGTGATCGACAACTGCGAGCACCTGATCGACGCCATCGCCCTGCTTTGTGAAACCCTGCTGCGCGGCGCCCCGCATTTGCACGTGCTGGCCACCAGTCGCGAAAGCCTGCGGGCCGAAGGTGAACATGTGCAGCGCCTGGATGCCCTGGCGTACCCGCCACGGGAGATGTCCATCAAAGGTTATCCCGCCGTGGAGTATCCGGCGTTGCAGCTGTTCGCCGAACGGGCGATGGCCAGCCATGACGACTTCGAGTTGACCGACCACGAGGTACCGTTGGTGGTCGACATCTGCCAACGGCTGGACGGCATTCCCCTGGCCATCGAACTGGCTGCGGCGCAAGTCGGCCGCTTCGGGCTGGAGGAACTTCGCAGACAACTGCAAGGCAGCGTCGCCCTGCTGCACAATGACGCCGACGCCGACGCCGCACCGCGTCAGCAAACCCTGCGCGCCACGCTGGATTGGAGCTTCGCGCTGCTCACCGCTTGCGAGCAGATCTGCCTGCAGCGCCTGGCGGTGTTCATGGGCAGTTTCAACCTGGCCTCGGCAGCGGCGGTGATCGTCGGCCAACATGTCGCGCCCGATCAGGTACTGGTGTCCGTCAGCCAGTTGGTCGCCAAATCCTTGCTCAACGTAGAAATCGGCGATGAAGAGGTGCGCTATCGCCTGCTCGACACCACCCGCAGCTATGCCTTGGAGAAACTCGCCGAAGCGGGAGAACTGGCGGCCAGCCAGGCCCGCCACGCCGAGCGTTGCCTGACGTTGATGGAGCAAGCCCAAAGCGACTGGGAAAACACCCCCACTCGGCTGTGGATCGCCCGCTACGCCGCCTACCGCGACGACATCCGTGCAGCGCTTGACCGGGGCTTGGGCCCCCAGGGCTCCCACGCCGTGGCAATCCGCCTGACTGCCCGCACCCTGCCCCTCTGGCAGGAACTGTCGTTGCTCAAGGAGCACGGCCTTTACGTCAGCAAAGCACTGAAATTACTCCAGGCCAGCCCCTCGCCGTGCCCAAGGTTGACCCTCGCCCTGGAACTGGCCCACGCCAGTTTCAATTACCACACCGAAGGTGGCACGCCGGCCACCGTCCGCTCTTTCGTCACGGCCCGGCGGTTGGCGCAACAATGCCAGGACCTGGCGGGAGAACTGCGGGCGGTATCGGGGCACATGACCGTCAACCTCAGTCGCGGCAATTACCAGCAGGCGCTGGAACAAAGCCAGGACTTCGACCGGCTCGGCCTGCATGGCGACCCGAACCTCACCTTGAGCGCCCAACGCTTGCGGGTGCTGGCGCTGCATTTCACCGGCGACCAGCGCGCGGCGCGGCGCGATGCCGAACAGGTGATCCAGCGCCTGGCCCAGAGCGGCCATCTCAGCCGGTTCAGCCATGGCTTTGGCGTGCAATACGATCAGAGCGTGGCCGCACTGACGGTTCTGGCGCGCATCCTCTGGCTGCAAGGCTATGCCGAGAAAGCCCGGCGCACCGCCAACCTGGCGTTGCAGATCGCCCTGCAGATCAACCACGGCATTTCGATCTGCTACACCCTGGCGATGACCGGTTGCGTGATCGCCCGCTACAACGGCGATCATTCAACCGCCCGGGAAAGGCTCGATCTGCTCAAGCAACAGGCCAGAAAACATTCGGTGATGTTGTTCCATGACTGGGCCTGTCACTACGACTGCGCCTTCGCCGGTGAAACCCTGGAAGCGAGTCCGACGGGCATCGGGCTGATCCGCGATATCGTGGTCACGCTGCGGGCCGACCTCGTCAGCCCGGCGCAAATCGAACGCGCCCACAGCGGTGCTGCAGGCTGGTGTGCAGCGGAAATCCTGCGGGCCGGCGCCGAAACCTGGCTGGCACAGGACGATCCGTCCCTTGAGGGCCGCGCCGAAGATCAACTACTGCAGGCACTGGCCGTGGCCCGGCGCCATAACGCCCTGGCCTGGGAACTGCGCAGCGCCATGTCCCTGGCCCGTCTATGGCAACGCCGGGGGCAGACGCTCGCCGCGCGGGATCTGCTCGAGCCGGTCTATCGACGCTTCACCGAAGGCTTCGACACTCCCGACCTACAGGAAGCCGACGCGCTGCTCCAGACGCTGAGTCAACGGCTCGGGCATTGACCGGCACGGCCCCCAAGCCTCTTGCAGCACATAACGCCGATGGAGCGCCTGCCACTGACCACTGCACCGCAGCTTTTCCAGGGCATAGGCGCGGGTGGTGTGGAGCAAGTGAAAACGAACCCCGTCGGCGCATTGCTCGACCATCAGCAGCGACTGGCTCACCAACCGCGACAGCAGCCAGGGCAATTGCCCGACGCTCAGCTCGGCACAACTGATCACCGCCATCGCCGCCCGCAGGGTAAAGGGTGTCTCGAACACCGCCAGGCGCTGGAACACCGCTTGCTCGTCAGCGCTCAAGCGCTCGAAACTCCAATCCAGCACAGCCTCCAGGCTTTGATGGTGGATCACCGCCGTGCGTCGTCCATGGCTCAGGAAAGACAGGCCATAATCCAACTGCTCCAGCACTCCCGCCACCCCCAAAGCATCGACCTGGACCGCCGCCAACTCCAACGCCAATGGCAAACCGTCCAGGCGTTGGCAGACCTGAGCGAGGGTCTGCACGTCGCGCCCTGACGGTTTGAAGCCTTGCTGCCGGGCGCCGACCCGCTCGATCAACAACTGCACAGCCGGGCACGCCAATATCTGATGTTCAGGTTCAAGGGCCGACGCCACCGCCAATCCCTGCAACCGCACAACGCTCTCATCCGGAATGCCCAGAGGTTCGCGACTGCTCAACAACAGCGACACGCCAGGGGCCGAGCGCAGTGCCTGAGCCAGTTCCCGGCAGCCCTCGATCAAATATTCGAAACCATCGAGCACCAGCAACATTCGACGGGATGCCAGTTGCTGGTTCAACTCCCCGCCTTCCAAACCGAGCGTGCGGGCGACCTGCGCTGGCACCTGCGAAGAATCGCTAATGACGGACAGGTCAACGAACCAGGCACCGTCGTCAAAATACTCCAGCATCAGTTCCGCCACCCGCAACACCACGGTGGTCTTGCCGACACCGCCCGGGCCGGTCACGGTGGTCAGCGGCTGGCGGGGCACTTCGGCCAGTAACTGGCCCAGCACTTTGTCGCGACCGATCACTGGGCTCAGGCGGGCGGGCAAGTTGTGTCGCTCGGGCCATCGGTTGACATGCCGCTCGACATTCGCTTCCAGAATCACCGGGGCGGCAAGGCAATAACCTTGCCGGGGATGATTGAGGATATAGCGAACGCCGTCCCGCCCATCGCCGAAGGCCCGCCGCAGCGCCGCGATGTGCACCCGCAGGTTGATTTCTTCCACGACGCTGTCAGGCCAGACGCGCGCGATAAGCGCTTGCTTGCTGACAAATGTGCCGGCGTGCTCGACCAGCACCTGAAGAATGTCCAGGGCACGTCCGCCCAGCGCCAAGGGTTTGCCGTCACAAGTGACCAGGCGCTGCTGTCGATAAAAGGCAAACGGACCGAAGCCCACCGCCGGCTCGGTATCGGGTTTGACGAAACTGTTCATGGGCGATCCAGCGCCGGGTAACCGGGGCGGGCATGGCGTTACGGATCATCGAACGCGTCTGCCCTGGCTCCTGCGCATCCTTTCCAAAGGGTTCGCCGTTATCTTGGCAGGCACAGGTCTCAGGGCAATGCTGGCACAGGGAGCACCACGGACATCACGGTGCCCTGGACGGACACCGATGGATCAACTGAACTGCTGGCGATATTGCACCGGGGTCAGGCCGAGCTTTTCACTGAACAGATAACGCATGTGCCGCACGCTGCCGAAGCCACTGCGAAACGCCACGGTCTTGAGCGGCAGGTCAGTGGTTTCCAGCAACTGACGAGCGCGATCGATGCGCGCGCCCTGCAGGAACTCCATGGGCGTCATCTTCACCTCACGGGCGAAGACCCGGGCGAAATGCCGCGAGCTCATGGCGGCCAAAGCGGCCATGCGCTCGATGGTGAAGGGTTCTTCCAGGCGCTCCATCACATGATTCTGCACCCGGGTAATGGCCGATTCCTGCGTCGCCACCGCCGCTACCAGGGGACTGAACTGCGCCTGCCCGCCCTGGCGTTTCATCACGACCAGCAGAACCTTGGCCACATCCAACGCGACTTTGCGGCCGTGGTCTTGCGCGACGATGGACAGCGCCAGGTCGATCCCGGCGGTGACGCCGCCGGAAGTGATCAAGCGACGGTCCTGCAGGAAGATCTTGTCGGTTTCCACCATTGCCTTGGGAAAACGCCGGATCAGGCGTTCGGTGTAATGCCAGTGGGTGGTGACGCGGTAACCGTCGAGTAATCCAGCCTCGCCGAGCACAAAGGCCCCGGTGCAAATGGACCCGTAGCGCGTGGCCCGTTGCGCCGCTGCCCGCAGCCAGGTATGCAAGCCCGGATGCTGGTTGTTATAGGCCCCCGGCCCGCCCGGGACCAGCAACACGTCATAGGCCGCCCAAGCCTGGTCGATATGAATGTCGGCCTGCACCGTCACGCCGTTGGAAGCCCTTAATGCACCGCGTTCGGTGCCCAGGGTCAGTAATTGATAACGGTGATCCGGATCGAGATAGCGATTGGCGATGGAAAACACTTCCAAAGGCCCGGCCATGTCGAGCAGCAAGAAATCCGGGAACAGCACCATTGCAACGGTTTTCATTGGGGATACGCCAAAAAAATCCAGGGGAACGCAGCGAAGCCTAACGCCCGCCAATCAATAAATGTGCAGACCGTAGATTTCCCCTGTGGGAGCGAGCTTGCTCGCGATAGCGTCCGTCCAGCTGAATCGATGTAGATTGACACTACGCCATCGCGAGCAAGCTCGCTCCCACACAGTTCATCGTTTGGCTGACAGGCTTGAGTCAAAGCCTCAGCATTATGGCGAAGCGAAGCGACTGCTGGTGACATTTGAGCATTGTCCACTCAAAACGGACAGTATTTCGTTTTCCACCTGCTTATTGAATAGTTCGATAACCATTAACCTTCTTCTGAACCCGGCGAACGGCCACAGCCATCGCCCACTGAACCAGGAGAACTACCATGCTGACCCTTCGCAAAGCTTCGGACCGCGGCATCGCCCGTCACGGCTGGCTGACCTCGTTCCACACCTTTTCTTTTGCCAGCTACCGCAACGTCAATGAACAAGGCTTCTCCGACCTGCTGGTCATCAATGACGACCGGGTCGCCGCCGCCAAGGGCTTCGGCCAACATCCCCATCGGGACATGGAGATTTTCTCCTATGTGCTCGAAGGTGCGCTGGAACACAAGGACACCCTGGGTACGGGCTCGGTCATTCGTCCGGGCGACGTGCAATTGATGAGCGCTGGCAGCGGTGTGGCCCACAGTGAGTTCAACCACAGTGCCGACGAGCTGGTGCATTTCCTGCAAATCTGGATCGTGCCCAACGTCAGTGGCGCCACACCGCGCTATCAACAGGAACACTTCAGCGCCGAACAAAAACGCGGTCGCCTGCAATTGATCATTTCCCCGGACGGTGCCGACGGTTCGCTCCAGGTGCGCCAGGACGCAAGGGTCTACGCCGGGCTGTTCAACGGCCAGGAAAGCGCCACCCTGGCGCTGCCAGCCGATCGCTATGCCTACGTCCATGTGGCCCGGGGCAGTGTCGAGCTTAACGGTGTGCCGCTACAGGAAGGTGACGGTGTGCGAGTGCGCCAGGAACAGGCACTGACGTTGAGCAACGGCCAGGATGCCGAGGTGCTGGTGTTTGATCTGCGGCCGCAGGAACTGCCGCAGATGCCATGACAGGGGTGCCTGTGAGCACCTGTGGGAGCGAGCTTGCTCGCGATAGCGCAGTACCAGCCAGCGTTGATGCTGGCAGGACTGACGCGATCGCGAGCAAGCTCGCTTCCACATTGGATCCTGTGACCGCTTTACTCATTCTCCAGCGCAAACACCTCGACAATCTCATCAATCACCGCCCGCACCCGCGCGGTATGGCGCAGGTCCGCGTGGGTGACCAGCCATACCTCATAGGGCAGCGGGCGCGTGCGCTCCGGCCACAACCGCACCAACCCGTCCCGCTCCCCCATATACACTGGAATCTCCCCCACCCCAATGCCCGCGGCAATTGAGCGACGCACTAACAGGCTCGAACTCAAGCTGGCGACGATCCGCCCGCGGCTGATCGGTTCCGAGACCAGGGTAAAGTCCTTGTTGCCCTGCAAATAGGGCTGGTAGACCACCAGGTCATGGCCTTCGAATGCGCTGCCAGGCGACGGTACGTCATGGGTATCGACATAGGCCTGGGAGGCGAACAGGCCCACCGGCCAACGCGCAATCCGCCGGGCGATCAGGTCGGGATTGTCTGGCCGGGTGTTGCGCACGGCGATGTCCGCTTCACGCTTGACCAGGCTGAGGATCTGCGTGGAGGCGTCCAATTGCACCCGCACGTCAGGGTGGCGTGCATGCAGGCTGGCAATGGCCGGAATCAGAAAGTCGATTGCCAGCGAATCGGTGGTAGCCACACGCACGTTGCCGATCAGGCGCTCATCCAGGCCCTGTATCCGTCGCTCCAGCTCCAGCGCCGAATGCTCCATTTTCTCCACCGCCTTGAGCGCTGCTTCGCCCACCGCCGTCAGTGCATAACCGTCGGAGGTACGCAGGAACAACGCGGCGCTCAGGGATTTCTCCAGCGCGTTGATACGCCGCCCCACGGTCGCCTGATCCACCCCCAGTAGCCGCGCGGCGCCGCGCAAGGTCGACGCTCGACAGACAGCAAGAAATACCCGTGCATCATCCCAATTCATCTGGCCTCCCACATGATGCACAACTGCATCACATTGCCGCGAAATCGCTGCGCAAACGCAGCAACGATAGCCGATATGCTGAGCACCATAAACCTTTTCGCAGGATCGTTATCATGAGTACCCCTTCCGCTGCGCTCGACGCCCCCCGTGCCGGCATCTGGTTGCCGATCCTTGCGGGTCTTTGCGCCAGCCTCGTCAGCATCGGCCTGGCGCGTTTCGCCTACACACCGCTGATTCCTTCGCTGATCCAGGCGCAGTGGTTTTCTGCCCATGACGTGGTCTACCTGGGGGCTGCGAACCTGGTCGGCTACTTGATCGGTGCTCTGCTCGGCCGGCCCGTGGCCCGCCGGCTGACGAATAAAAACGCCTTGCGGCTGATGATGCTCGCCGTGACGGCCGCGTTTTTCGCCTGCGCCTTTCCCGTGTCGGTGACCTGGTATTTCGCCTGGCGATTGCTATCGGGGATCGCCGGCGGTGCAATCATGGTGCTGGTGGCGGCAACCGTGCTGCCCCACGTCCCCGCAGCACGTAGAGGGCTGGCCAGTGGCGCGATTTTCCTTGGTATCGGCCTGGGCATCGCCGGCTCCGGCACGATCGTGCCGCCGCTGTTGAGCCTCGGCCTGCAGGCCACCTGGCTGGGGCTCGGGGCGCTGTCGCTGGTACTGACCGGGCTGAGCTGGTTCGGTTGGCCGCAGGATCTGCCGCACGTGGCCGCCAACGCTAGCGACGCCAAGCCCGACGAGCCAACGCCTCGCGCCGTGTACCAATTGTTCGCTCAATATGCGTTCATGGCCGCCGGGCTCGTGCCTGCCATGGTCTTCCTGGTGGATTATGTGACCCGCGGTCTCGGTGCCGGTGCGCATATCGGGGCGCTGGTCTGGGTGATGTATGGCCTCGGTGCGATTATCGGGCCGGTGAGCTATGGCTTTCTTGCCGACCATCTCGGGGCGCGCAGGAGTATTCGACTGGTCCTGGTCGTGCAAGCGATCGCCCTTGGCTTGCTGGCGATCTCACACACCTTCATCGCATTGGCGTCACTGGCGCTGATCATCGGTTCATTCCCACCCGGCATTGTGCCTTTGGCCCTGGCCCGGGTGCATGAACTGGTACCGGACCATCACCGTCAACAAGTCGCCTGGAGCCGTGCCACCATATCCTTCGCCACCTTCCAGGCCGTGGCCGGGTTTGCCTATTCGGCGCTGTTCAATGCCAGCGGCGGGCATCACGCCGTGCTTTTCCTGGTTTCAGGCGGGGCAATTATTTTTGCGCTGATACTCGACTTCATCTTCGTGGAGAAAGAAGACTCGAAATGAGCGAATTCAGGTGAAAAAAATCTAAAGAACCCCGGCAATTCGGCGAATTCAAGCTTCACTCTGTGAGGCGAAGCCCATCGGTTTCGCAGATAACGCTTCCACGCCTTGCGCGTGAACCCGAATCGTCTATAAAGTTCCGCCGGCAATCCGGATTTCTGACCAACAGTTACCTTACGCCTCGTTGGATTGTTGACTCGTTGTTGCAAGCCGAGCAAAATGATTTCAATTTGCCATCCAAGCCCTTAGCTTCAGCTTATTTCATGGAAGAAAGCATGAAAACGGTTATATCGATCGCCGTACTTTTCGTAGCATGCTACGCCACAGCGGACGTTCAGAAAATCCAATATAACTACGACGATTCGGCGGCGGAATACGCCATCGTCTCGTTTGCTGAATATGGTCCTGCCATCCACGCCACCATACGAAGAACGGGGACGTACTTCACCAGCTATACAAAATTGGAGCTTGATTGCGCCAACCGCAATGTCCGCCATATGGGCATGTACAGCAGCGTCGAGGCCTTGGAAAACGTTCAGTTTGACGAGATGCAGGGGCGAATCGTCGAGGGCACCGTGGCTGATGAAGTAGGGAAAGTACTCTGCAGCGGTTCCACCTTGACCGCCTCGCAGTCCGCTGAACTGCCTGCCAAAGCGCAACCAGACGACAAGATTTGATCCCTACGCCGCTAGCCTGCGGCGTTGCCTTTCGCACCCGAGCGAAAGTCAGAGCAAAATGCTCTGACATGGATGTCTTCGTATTGGATGGCGAGACCTTGCGACGGCTCGCCAGTGACTACTGCAAGACTCTTTATTTGTGCATAGACAGAAAAAGGCAACCTGACCCGATGACCTGAAGTACCTACCTACTCTTGGCGGGTGGGGAAGATTCATGCACGCAAAAAAGATATTCGAGTTCCTGATGTCGCTGTTGGCCTACGCTCTTGTCTCACTGCTCTGGTTGGCGTACGCCGTTCCAAGCATGATCGAGCAAGACTCAGACCTCTCATTGATCGTGGCCGCCACCGGGTCGATCATTTGGATGTGTGCCACGGGCTGTATCGTTTTGTACATGATCCAGAAGTCCCGAGCGAGCTGATCGAGAGATCGAACCCACTCGGCTACGCAAAAAGCGCGTTACATCGAGGCCTTAGCGCAACGCTTGTTTTCGCTCAAGCCTGGAACGATAACTGCCCGGTGGAACGCCGAAAAAATCCCGGAAACGCCGTTGGAAGTGCGGCGAACTGACAAAGCCCGTCGCCACGGCGATTTCTGTCACAGACCGATTGGTTTGCTGGATGAGTTGGCGCGCGCGCGTCAGGCGCAGTTCCAGGTAATAGCGCGTTGGAGTCGCCCCGAGAAAACTGCAGAAGCGTCGTTCCAACTGCCGCTTGGAAATCTTGACGCACGCCGCCAGCTCATCGATGGTCAAGGGCTCCTCTACGTTTTGCCACATCAGCTCCAACGCCAGCTTGAGACTTTCCGGCAGCGTCGGGTCCGTTTCGACAAAGACCGGCGGTAAATCCGAAGCATCATCGCCGGATTCATCACAGCGAAGAATCTCCTCGATCGCCCCCACCAGCGCCTGCCCTCCCGTCTTGCTGATCAACTGGAGCATCATGCGCAGCGAGCTGTTCGCGCCGGCGCAACTGACCCGCTCCCGGTCAACCACGTAGGCGCGGCTGGAAACCTTCACGTGGGGAAACATCTCCGTCATCATGGCGCGGCTTTCCGGATGCACGGCGCATTCGAAACCATCGAGCAGGTTGGCATCGGCAACAAAAAACACGCCGTTCCACAACCCGCCCAGTATCGCCCCGGACGTTGCATTGGCGCGCAGCTTGCGACGCAGCAATGGATGGCCCTGCAACTTCACACGAAAGCCACCGGCGACGATCAGCACGTCCTGGTTCTCCGGCATCTGCGCCAGCTCGATGTCAGTCGAGATGACGATTCCCAGGTCGCTCGTCACCTGCGCCCCGGAAACCCCCACCGTCAATACCTCGTAGAGCGGCATGTCGCTCATCAGGTTGGCGGTCACCAGCGCGTCCACCGCCCCGGTGAAGGACATCATCGAGAAGTTATCCATCAACACAAACGCGACACGGATCGGCGCCTGGTTGGCAGGTGCCGACCCGAGCGGTCGATAAGCCATGTTCTTGTTTTTAAGTACGCTTTCGAATGCGCTTGGCATAGGACCTCGTTGATACATGAAGACGACCAGTACTTACCTGACGCCGACACCTTTAGAAAAGGCCAATGGGATGCAGTGCCGCCGGCACTATCTTCCAGATTAGCGAGGTTGTCTGCAATCGCCTCGCGGCAGCCTGATCGATCTCCGGTGGCAACCCATCGGCCTAAAGTACATGGGACTTTGGTCGATATGCTATGGGTAGGCATGGGCGCTTCCCTTCCAGAATTCGTAACGCTCACCGCTAATGTTTCCGCCGCTCCAACACCTAAAATATTCCGCGGGAGAAGTCATGAATATCAAACAGAAGCTGACATGGGCGTTCGCGGCCATTGCCTGCCTCCCGGTTGTCCTGGTGGCAGTGCTCGTGGTGTTGAACCTGCGCGACGCCGCAAAAGCCAACTTCCTGGATAGCAGCGGCCGTGAAATCCGCCAGATCGACAATGGCATGAAACAGTTCTTCGACGGCATCAGCCAGAACGTCGAATACATCGCCAAGGATCCACGGGTCATCGCGGCCAAAGGCCTGAAAAACTACTCCCTTGCCGACGCGGCACAAACGCCCCTTCCTGAAATCAACCAACAGCTTCTGGAGATCTTCGACAGATTTGCCAAGAGCCATCCAACCACCGCCTACCTTTCCGTGGGGCAAAGCGACGGTGGTTATGCCAGTTGGCCTGATGATCCCAAAATGACCAACTACGATCCGCGCGTGCGCCCCTGGTACAAGGCTGCGATAGCCAAACCGGGCACTACCGTGCGTACAGATGCCTATTATTGGGCGCCGGACGATGTGTCGCTGATCGGCACCGTGCACACCGTCGCCGACGCCAGTGGCAACCTGGTGGGCGTGGTTGGCCTGGACGTGTCGCTCAAGCAACTGACCGAGCTGGTCAAGAACATCAAGCTGGGCGAAAGCGGCTACCTGATGCTGGTCGAAGCCAACGGCAATGTCCTGGTCGATCCGGCCGATGCCAAGCACAACTTCAAGCCGTTGGCCGACCTTGGCCCCAACTACGCCGAGCTGGCTAAAAGCAGCGATGGCGTGACCCAGATCGAGATTGACGGTGTGCCTTACATGGCCAACGTCGTCAGTTCCAAGGGCCTGGGCTGGCGCTTCATCGGCCTGATCAAGCGCGATGAAGTGATGGCCGAGGCTTCGAGCCTGACCTGGTTGATCGCCGTCATTGCCGCTGCGCTGGCGGCGGTCTTCGCAGTCGTCGGTGCCAGTTTCGCCAGCGTCATCGTGCGTCCGATTCGTGGTGTTGCCAACGGCCTGCAGGAAATCGCCGAAGGTGAAGGCGACCTCACTCGTAAACTCTCAGTGCAAGGCAAGGACGAAACGGCCACTCTGGCGGGCTGGTTCAACCAGTTCCTGGGCATGATCGCGCAACTGATGCAGCGTATCGGCAGTGCCTCTTCCGACCTGCAAACGGCCGCGGCCGATACCAGCCACGTGGCTCAAAACATGAACGACGCTGCCGGGCGCCAGCGCCAGGCCGTGGAGCTGGTCAGCACCGCGTTCAACGAAATGGTCGCCACCGCCAACGAAGTCGCCCGCTCCTGCAGCCAGGCCGCCTCCAGTGCGGACGAAGGCTACCGCGACGTGCACGACGGGCAGCAGCACATCGGCGAAGCCACCGGCAGTGTGCTGAGGCTGAGCGAGGACCTGCAAAAGTCGACCCAGACCATGCAGGCGCTGGAACAGGACAGCAAGAACATCAACACCATCCTCGACACCATTCGCTCGATTGCCGAACAGACCAACCTGCTGGCCCTCAACGCCGCCATCGAGGCAGCACGCGCCGGTGATCAAGGTCGCGGCTTTGCCGTGGTGGCCGACGAAGTCCGCGCCCTGGCCCGACGTACCGCCGACTCCACCGGTGAGATCGACAGCCTGCTGGGCAACCTCGCCCGACGTACCCAGGAAGTCACCCTGCAAATGCAGGGCAGCCTCCAGGTGTCGCAAACCAGCGTGGAACGCATCCAACAGGCCCGCGACAGTTTCGACAAGATCCGCACCTCAGTGGATTCGATCCGCGACCAGAACACCCAGATCGCCACGGCCGCAGAGGAACAGCACCAAGTGGCCGAAGACATCAACCGGCACATCGCGCAGATCCATGCCGATGCACAGCTGGTCGAGGAATTCGCCCACTCGGCGCAGACCGGCTCGGGGCGCTTGACCGATATTTCCGGGCAGCTCAAAGGACTGGTGGGGCGGTTCAAGTTCTAGATGATTTGAGGTGATGAGCCAGGGACGGCTCGCTACTCAGGACGCTACGAACGAAAAGCCGCAATGAGCCGCACTGCGCTCATACTCCAGAAGACATTCATAGTCCGCCTCACTGGCCGGCAGCACTTCCTTGATCGCCAGGTCACGAGATATCTCAGGAAGTTGGCTCAAGGCTTCATTCATTGCCTTCCTGATTGAATCCACGTCCGCAGGCGTTCGCCGAATCGAGGTTATATAGGGCAGGCAGGGACTGCGCACACTTCGCGCCAGGATCCTCAGACCCTCGATCTCGTCGCTGTTATCCCTCGCAAGATAGTCGTAGGTGACGCTGTCCACAGAAGCCAGATCACCGTCGCCATCTTTGAGCATTCGCATGCTCTCCCTGTGCGATCCGGTCAAGGTTAGTCTTGAGAAAAAACCACGGGCGCTGATCCCGGCAAGCGTATGACGCAATAGATTCATTCCTGAATTGGAATCCTGAGCGTTGATCAGTCCATGGCTGCCCTGGAAACCCGCCAGATCAGTCACGGCCGAATCAACTCTACAGAGCAGCAAACTGCAATGGTCACCGCCCGAGCTATGGGCAAGCTCATAGCTCGGGCGCCCGATCAGCCTCACCCTTCCCCGCAGCGAAGTGACTAACGGATAGCCACAGGTCTGGGACAGTGAATAAACTCGAACAGGATGTCTACCCTTTCACCTTGATCGCATACAGGCCTCCGGCAATCACCATGCACGCCCCCACTACTGTCCATGTGTCAGGAAGCTCGCCAAACACGAACAGACCTATCAACGTGGCAAACACCAGAAGCGTGTAGTTGAAGGGCTGGAGCGTGGCCGCCGTCGCGTATCTAAGCGCTTGGATAAGTAAAAGCTGGGCCACTACGCCTGTTATCGAAAGGACCCCGATCAGTACCCATTGCTTCGGGCTTGGAGAAACCCAGCCCGGAAGACCCAGCAAGGTGATGGCTACCGCACCGAAGAACCCCATGTAGAGCATGTTCGTAGCAAACGAATCACCTTGGCTGATTCGTCGGGTCAGCACACTGAAAACAGCGAACCCCAAGGCCGACAGCAGTGGGATAAGCGCTGCCAGTTCAAAAACACCGGTGCCTGGTCGAAGGATCACCACCGTGCCCGTGAAACCGATAGCGGCGGCAATCCATCGGCGAATGCCAACGTACTCCCCCAAAAATGCACCTGCCAAAGCCAGGGTCATCAGGGGAAACACGGCGTACAGGGCATGCATTTCAGCCAACCCCAGGTAGCGCAGCCCTAATCCAAACAAAGCGATTTCACCGACCCCGATCAACGCACGAATGATCTGGAGAAAAGGGTGCTGGCTTCGACATGCGGTTCGCAAGCTTCCTTGATAAACGCTGTAACCGACAGCAAAGGCCAGGAATACCCAATAGCGCACCATGACGAGTTGCGCGATGGGTAGATCCTTGACAAGCACCTTGGTGATGCCGTCCTGGCTTGCAAAGATCAACATCGACAGCAGACACAAGATGATTCCAAGTTGAGGCCTGGGAACATCGTAATGACGCACGGCGTTTTCCAGCTGACTGCTCATACATTCCCCTGGGCGGTTTTGCACTTCACGATGACATCATTCACGCCCGGCACGCCATTCACGCAAACGTAAGTCGGCTTTGGCGCCAATGCTCAGAAATGGCTGGGGCGGAAGGTTTTTGGGCGAGTCATAATTGGAAAAAATTTCAACCAACTGCGATTTCAGCCCCACGGCGGCCTCAGCCGCTGCAATCCCGGCAGCCGTAGATTTCGAAGCTCCCAGGCCATTGCATGCACAAGCGGCGAATAAACCTGGCTCGATCTCGCCAAAAATCGGCACGCCGTTCCAGGTCAGCGCCATCGGACCGCCCCATCGATATTGCATCTTCACGCCTGCCAGGCCGGGGAAGCGATCAACGAACTTGCCATCATGTACCCGTCCCGCGCTACGTACATGGCCCTCATTGATTTCCAGCCCGGCGTGATAGGAATAACGCGAACGGATCAGGATGCGATCACCCTCAGCGCCACTGACCCGGCGCACGGTCGTGCCCATGGGCAGCGCCGGCGTGGCCGCCCAATCTCGCTTCCCGCTCAGGCGTCGTGGGTCAAAAGGCTCCGACATCGACGCATAGGTAAAGACATGCAGCAGTTGCCCGGGAAACAGACCAAAACTCTGGGCATGGCCGTTGTTGGCCAAAATGATGCGTTTGGCCGTAACGGTGCCCTTGGACGTTTTAAGTGACCAGCCTCCCGACTGCTTGTCGAAGGACAGGACCGCAGAGTTTTCATACAGCGTTACCGGATTGCGCAGACTGTCTGCAACCGCTCGAATGTAGGCTGCTGGCTGCACCATCACCGTACCAGGCATGTAGAGCCCGGAAGTGTAGAGCTGGCTGCCAGTCACCCCATGAATGCCTTTGGCATCCAGGATTTCATGGGCCTCATTAAGCCCTTGCAGTTGTCGGGCATACGCCTTGATGTGGGCATCACCTTTCTGGCTGATTGCCACGCTGTAACGACCGCACGGGTCAATGATATCGCGCCCCCAGCCGTACTCCTGCGCCATGTCGGTGGCCAAGCCGATCGCCGTCCGGTAAAGCGTGATGTCCCGTCGGGCCCGGTCGGTTGATGAGCCCCCGAAATCTTCCGAGCTGACCTCATGGGGCAAATCAATAATGAAGCCTGAATTGCGCCCGGTGGCGCCCTCTGCGACAACGCCGGCTTCCAGTATCGCAACCCGCAGCGTCGGATCGAGCAGGGACAACCGACGCGCGGCCGAGAGGCCGGCAAAGCCGGCACCGATGATCGCAACGTCAGCGGTCACTGCGCCCTCCAGCGGGAGGGTCGGTACGCGGGCGGGAAGCAGGGCCACCCAGGCGGAAAGACTGCTGTTTTTTGGAAATTTAGTGGCCACGTACATGACTTGCTCCCAAGATCGTCAGGCGAGTTCGGACTCCAGAGCGATCAAAGGCTCAAGGGCTGTCTTTAGCACGGCGATCTTCTCGGCAGGCAGACGCGCCAACGGTCGGCGAGGGTTACCCGCGCCATAGCCGGTGATCTCGGCACCGGCATAGACCGATTGCACGTAATCACCCTTCCAGATCAACGACATCACCGGCTCGATCGACCGCCAGATCTCCCGGGCACGGGCCCAGTCCTGCTCCATGGCGGCCTTCACTGCCGCCACACAAGAGCGCGGCGCCATGTTCGCCCCGCCCCAGATCAGGCCCGCCGCACCGGCAAAGAGCGCGTATGGCACCAGCGGGTCGGCGCCGTTCATGGTCGGCAGGCCCGTACGGATCAGTGACGCCTGCGCGGAGAGATCGCCACTGCTGTCCTTGACCGATACGAAGTTCGGGATTTCGCTCAGTTGGCGAAACAGATCCGGGGTGACTTCGACGCCCACCGCCTGAGGCACGTTGTAGCCGATGATGGGCAACCCGGCTTCAGCCACCGTGGAATAGAAGTCGACGATGCCCTGGTCATCGGTGGGGCCTTCGAAAAACGGCGGAAGCACCATGACGCCGTGCGCGCCGCACTCGGCGGCATGCCGGGTACGCTCCACCACCTCGTCAGCCAGCAAGGCAGAGGTTTGAACGATGATGCGGGCACGCCCGTCAATGACGTTCGCGCCAAAGGCAACCAACTGTCTGGACTCTTCTTGGCTCAGGTAGACATGCATGCCCGTCCCGGAACTCAGGACAAAGCCATGCACGCCGGCGGCGAGATAGCGCTCGAGCAAGGTCTCAAAGCGCGGATAGTCGATCTTGCCCTGGGCATCAAAAGGGGTGGTGACAGCGAGATTGAGCCCGGAAAAAGCGAATGCAGTCATGGGATCAAATCTCTTCTTCGCTGGAGAGATCCAGCCAGATGGTTTTCAGTTGGGTGTACTGATCGTGGGCATGCAACGAGTTGTCGCGGCCACCGAAACCTGACTGTTTGTAACCACCAAATGGCGTGGTGATGTCACCTTCTCCAAATGAGTTGACGGTCACCGTCCCGGCCTTGAGCGCGCGGGCAATACGCATGGCGCGCTTGCCGTTGTCCGTGAACACCGAAGCAGCGAGTCCGTAGTCCGTGTCGTTGGCCACTGCCACCGCTTCCTGGAGGCTGCTGACGGTGATCACGGTGAGGATCGGGCCGAAGATTTCTTCGCGCGCAGGTCTTGCGTCATTGCTCGAAGCTTCGATGATGGTCGGGTGTACGTACCGCCCCTGGCTGGTCTGCCCGCCAAAAAGCACCGGCTCACCCTGGCCCAGGTAGGAACTGACCTTGCTGAAATGTTCGGTGGACACCAACGGGCCAACGCGGTTGGCCGGGTCGAGCGGATCCCCCACATGCCAGTCGTTGGCGAAATGTTTGATGCGCTCGAGCAGGGCCTGCTTGATGTCCTCATGCACGATCAGTCGGGAGATCGCGGAACAGTTCTCCCCCATGTTCCAGAACGCACCGTTCACGATGTGCGAGGCTACACTGTCCAGGTCACTGACATCGTCCAGGACGATGCAAGGGTTCTTGCCCCCCATCTCCAGCACCACTTCCTTGAGATTGGTCTCGGCGGAGTATTTCAGGAAGCGGCGCCCGGTATCTGTCGAGCCAGTAAAAGAGATGACGTCGATATCAGGGTGACGGCCAATGGGCTCACCGACCTCAGCCCCGCCCCCGGTCACAACGTTGAAGACCCCGGCGGGGATGCCGGCCTCCAAGGCCAACTGAGCAACGCGCAGGGTCGTCAACGACGTTTCTTCCGCCGGCTTGACCACCAGGGAGCAACCTGCGGCCAGCGACGGGCCGATTTTCCAGGCCAGCATCAACAGCGGGAAGTTCCAAGGCAAGACCAGGCCAACCACACCGATCGCCTCACGGACAACCAACGCGAGATGACCGTCGGACGCAGGTGACACCTGGTCATAGATCTTGTCGATGGCTTCGGCGTGCCAGCGCAGGCAGTTGATGGTTTCCGGCACATCGACTGTCTGGCAGTCGAAAATGGTCTTGCCGCTGTCCAGGCTTTCCATCACCGCGAGTTCCACTGCGTTCTCTTCGATCAACGCTGCCAGACGCAAGATTGCCTGCTTACGCGCACTGGGGTGAAGCTTTGACCAACGACCATCATTGAAAGCGGCCCGCGCTGCTGTGACGGCCGCGTCCACATCAACTGACGAACAAGCAGCCACATCGGCCAGGTGCTCACCATTGGCGGGATTAACCGTGCTAAACGTTGCGCCGGAAAGTGCCGAACGTATTTCACCATCGATCACAGCCTTGTTTGGCAAGGTCAGTTGCCGAGCAATCGACTGGTATTCTTCTGTTGTTTTCAACTGAGTCATTTTGATCTTCCCGCACACTTGTTTTGAGCGATAGCGTTCCCGGCAACGTCAGTTACCGAATCGGCACAGAGGGGCAGTAGTTGCTAATTCGAATGCTGGTTAGATTCGACACCGAACAACCGGCGCCCAGCGGAAACTGAATTCCTGGCAGGCGAATACGACACGAACCGCGCCGATATCAACCAGCACTCGCATTTGTTCGTTCAGGGAATAGTGGTCATTCCTTCACCTTGAGACATGCGTTATGTCTGGGCTCTCAAGGTGAAAGAATAAAGACAGGCGGGAACAGCACACAGCGACTTTTATGTGGATCAACTGATGATCTGCGGTTATGTACGGGCTACTTCAGGCTCCTCGAACGCCTCCCTATCGAACTGTGCCAGGAGCCAGTCGCGCAGCTTGCAGCAGCTTGGATCGCGCGCCTTGTCTTCATTGAAATTCAGATAGTGAAGGGTTTCCTTGTGCACCAGCTTTTCCTCGACCGGGCGCACCAACAGCCCCTTCTCAATCAGCGGCGCTACCAGATGATCCCAGCCCAACGCGACGCCCTGATTGCCCAGCACAAGCTGGATCAGGAGGCTGTAGTCGTTGGCGTTGAAAAAGTGAGACGCCTTGCTGGAGCGCGCCTTAAGGTCGATATCATAGTGGGCGAGCCACCCATACCAGTCCAAATGCTCTGCCACCTGCGAGCGCCCGAAGGGGCTGAGGTTCAGCAACGCGCTGTCGCGAAGATCATGGATGGATTGCAGTTCCGGGTGTTGCTCCAGATAGAGCGGTGTGCACACAGGGTAGATGACGTCGCACATGAGCGGCTCGCTGTGGTAGCCGTCGTGGCTCTTCATCATCTTGCAGATGATGATATCCGGATGCACCCCCGTCTCCATTGACAGGAAGTTCTGGGTCACCACCAGGTTGAGGTCAATCTCAGGATGGGCTTCGAAAAAAGCCGGCAGTCGCGGCCCGAGCCAGAAGTTGGTAAAGGCCGGCGAACAGCACAGCGTGACCACCTGCTTGGAGACAGATTTGCTGCGCATACGCTCAGCGGCCTGAGCGATGCTGCTGAATGACAACTGCACCACATCATAGAAGTTGGAGCCAGCGTCGGTCAGCTTGACTGCACGCCCTGCCCGATCGAAAAGCTCGGTCCCGAGATGCTCTTCCAAATCCCGTATATGGCGACTGATGGCGGCCTGCGTGACGCAGAGCGCTTCAGCGGCCCGGGTAAAGTTCTGATACCTGGCTGCGGCCAGGAAGGCCTTGACTGCCCGCAGCGAGGGCATCTTGATCAGCGCCTGATCGGGTTCGGTCTGCTTAACCATGACAGTAGATCATCATTACCCCATAAAAAATGTCGATTCTTCAGGCCTGTGGCCTCGTCCTAGACTGTTTGCAAGCAGTAGCGACCGAAATCCAGGCGCATCCATGCCGTAAGGCTAGCTGAATTGGACGCAGCGTTGAAGCAAGTTCGCAGCGTTACCAAGTCAGCGATTCATCTGCGCGAGCAGAAACGCTGCACTAAGCCCCGATAATAAGGAGTGCATGAAAGAAATGCCTAAGTACACCGACGTATTAGACCTGATCAAGCAGCGCAAACCGCAGCATGCTCTTCCTGGCGCTGCTTATTCTGATGCCGATCTGTATCGCCAGGATCTGGAGCAGATTTGGCATCGGGAGTGGATTTTTGCGGGGCACACTTTTGAGCTAGAGAAGCCAGGCCAATACCTGACCTTGCAGATCGGTGATTACCCGGTAGTCGTAGTACGCGGAAAAGACGGTAACGTCCGGGCGTTCCACAACGCTTGTCGTCATCGTGGCTCGAAAGTCTGCACCGAGGAAAAAGGCAAGGTCGCGAAACTGGTCTGCCCCTACCACAAGTGGACGTTCGAACTCGACGGCAAGCTTCTCTACGCCGGCAACATGGGCCCGGACTTCAACGCAGCCGACCATGGACTTATACCAGCGCATTGTGAAGTGGTGCACAGCTACATTTATGTCTGCGTCGCCAAGGTCGCACCGGATTTCGAGAAGTTTCGCAGCGCCGTTTCGCCGTTCATCGGCCCGCACAATCTGGAAGACTGCAAAGTTGCTTTCGAAGCTCACCTGGTCGAGAAAGGTAATTGGAAACTCGTCTTCGAGAATAATCGCGAGTGCTATCACTGTGACGGGACCCACCCTGAATTGCTGAAGTCGTTTGTAGAAAACGTATCCGTCCAGGGCATCGGCGGTGACGAAGATCCGGAGCTTGCCGCCCATTGGAGCACCTGCGAGGCAGCGGGTTTGGCCAGCCGGATCAATATGGATCCGGCAGGTCAATATCGAATGACCCGGATTCCGCTCAGTGATGGCGCCAGCAGCTACACCATGGACGGCAAACCCGCCGTCAGCGGGCGCCTGGATCGTAGTGGCGTCGAGAATATCGGTGCGCTGCTCTACTTCAATTACCCATCGACCTGGAATCACTTTCTTGGCGACCACGCACTGAGCTTCCGCGTACTGCCTCAAGGTCCGGGCCAGACCGTCGTAACCACCCGCTGGTTGGTGCACAAGGATGCACAGGAAGGGGTGGACTACGATATCGAGCGCCTGACCAAGGTCTGGATGGCGACCAACGACCAGGACCGACGCCTGGTGGAGGGCGCGCAGGTCGGCGTCACCTCGCCCGCTTATCAACCGGGCCCGTACTCACCGCTGGTAGAGAATGGCGTCAACCAGTTTGTCGACTGGTACTGCGAGGTCATGACCCGTCGCCTGACGGAAGCGGCTTCAAGAATTCGATAAGAAGCGCACACCGACCCAAACCGTCCATTTGATTTAAATGCTTCTATCCATAAATAAGAACATGGCATCGGACGCCCCATGAGGTGATCAATGCCATACAGGGTGCGCTTAAGCCAGGGATGACTAAAAGTTCAAGGCAGAACTATGACGCACCGCAATGACTCACGTTCGGCATTCGAACGGACTGCCAATATGCGCTTGCCCGTCTGCTGTAATAGCGACTGAGACAAGTTAAATATTTGGTCATAAAGATAAGAAGAGGGTCGTATGAGCCATGACGATGAAATTCTTTCGGTAAAAAACATTTTCAAGGTCTTTGGTTCTAATCCAGACATCGCCATGAAGATGTTGCGCAATGGCGCCGACAAGAACGAGATTTTTGATAAAACCGGCCATGTGGTCGGTGTATTTGACGCAAGTTTCTCGGTCAAGCGAGGCGAAATTTTCGTGATCATGGGGCTGTCAGGTTCTGGCAAATCGACCATGGTGCGCCTGTTCAATCGCTTGATCGAACCCACCTCGGGAAGCATTCACCTCAACGGCCGCGAAATTACCGGCCTCTCCGACAAAGCCCTGCTCGACGTACGGCGCAAGGAAATGGGCATGGTGTTCCAATCCTTTGCGCTGATGCCCCACATGAGCGTGCTGGAAAATACCGCCTTTGGCCTGGAAATCGCCGGCGTGCCAGAGAAAGAACGCCACCTGCGCGCCCGGGAAGCCTTGAGCCAGGTTGGCTTGGCGGGCCAGGAACACAGCTACCCTCATCAACTGTCTGGCGGAATGCAACAACGTGTCGGGCTGGCCAGAGCATTGGCCAACGACCCGACGATCCTGCTGATGGACGAGGCATTTTCGGCCCTCGACCCATTGATCCGCAGCGAGATGCAGGGCGAGCTGATCCGCCTGCAGGCTGAACAACAGCGCACCATCATCTTCATCTCCCACGACATCGAGGAAGCCATTCGCATCGGCCATCGCATCGCGATCATGGAGGGCGGCCGGGTCGTGCAGATCGGTACTCCGCAGGAGCTGATCAACCAGCCGGCGACGGACTATGTGCGCAACTTCTTCAAGGGCTTTGACAGTTCAAGGGTCCTGACCGCAGGGGATGTGGCTCAACTGGATCCGGAAATGATCTGCCGGGTGAACGGTAAAGCGCCCAGTTTCAAAGCCGGCACACCCTATGGCTACCTGATCGACGAGCAAGACCAATTGCTGGGTGTCGTCGATACCGATGGCCACGGCGGCGTAGCGCAGGACCTGGCAGGTCAACGCCACAGCCTGCATGAGCAACGCCCCGTATACCTCGATACACCGCTGCATGACGTACTGGATATCGCCGCGACGCTGCCTTATCCAGTGCCGGTGCTTGACCGCGCAGGCGCCCTCAAGGGGACGCTTTCCAAGAGTCAGCTACTTCAAACCCTGAGTCGCCATTAAGTGTCGGTGCAAATAGAAAAGAGGTAGCCACCATGTCGGATTTCAGTTTTTTAGACCCCTTCCAAACGGCGATCATCCCGTTGGGCGAATGGGTGCAAAACGCGCTCAACTATCTCGTCCACAACTTCCGGGACGTGTTCAGGGCGGTGCGCTGGCCAATCGATCAAGTGCTCAACGGCATTGAGTTCATCCTGCAAAGCATCCCGCCGACTATCGGGATCCTGCTGTCGTCGCTCTTGGGTTGGCAACTGGCAGGCAAACGCATGGCGCTGCTTTGCCTGGTGACCTTGACCCTGCTCGGCATGATCGGGGTGTGGTCCGAGTCCATGACCACGCTGTCCCTCGTCCTCACCTCGGTGTTCTTCTGTGCGTTGTTCGGGGTGCCGTTGGGCATTCTCAGCGCCAGGAACGACCACCTGGAACGGGCCATAAGACCGGCCCTGGACGCCATGCAAACGCTACCAGCCTTCGTCTATCTGGTACCGGTGGTGATGTTGTTCGGCATCGGCAACGTCCCCGGTGTTCTGGTAACCATCGTCTTTGCCCTTCCGCCACTGGTGCGCCTGACCAACCTGGGTATCCGCCAAGTACCGGAAGACAAGATCGAGGCGGCCCGCGCTTTCGGCTGCACGCCTCGGCAGATGCTCATGCGCGTGCAACTGCCACTGGCCACGTCAACCATCATGGCGGGCCTGAACCAAACCCTGATGCTCTCCCTGTCGATGGTGGTCATCGCTTCGATGATCTCCGTCGGCGGACTGGGGCAGATGGTCCTGCGTGGTATCGGCCGCTTGGACATGGGCTTGGCCACCGTAGGGGGAGTCGGACTGGTATTGCTCGCCATCTTCCTCGATCGCCTCACACAGGCCATGGGCGAACGCAGCAAGGCCGACCCAAGTTTGCGCTGGTACCACACCGGCCCGGTCGGGCTGGTCATGCGCCTCTTCGGCTCACGCCAGCCTTCAGCGCGGCGCAAGACCGCTTGACACTTCGAACTTAGAACTGCCGCACTCAACTAAAAAAACGAAGAAAGGTATGTGAAATGCGCGAATTGAAACTCTCCCGCAACATCCGGCGGTGCCTCTCGGCTGTCGCCCTGACCGTCTTGTCATTCCATGCCATGGCCTCGGCAGAGAAGCCCGGCGATGGTGTCTCGGTAACACCGATCTTTCCTTCCATCGCCGAAGAGCGCTTTCGGGGTGAAATCGCCATGGAGGGTCTGCGTGAACTTGGCTACAAGATCAAGGAGCCGAAGGAAACCGAGTACTCCGTCATGTTGGTGGCCTTGGGCAGCGGCGACGCGGATTTCACCGTGCACTTGTGGGACAAGCTCCACGACACCTTCTACCAGAAAGCGGGCGGTGACGAGGACATGATCAAGGCAGGCGATATCATGCCTGGGGTATTGCAGGGCTATCTGATCGATAAAAAGACGGCCGACGCCTACAACATCAAATACCTGACGGACCTCAAGAAGCCAGAGATCGCGAAGCTGTTCGATGTCGACGGTGACGGAAAAGCGGACCTGACCGGCTGCAACCCCGGCTGGGGCTGTGAGCTGACCATCGACCATCACCTCAAGGCCTATGGTCTCGAGAAAACGGTCAGCCATAATCGTGGTTCCTATTTCGCACTGATGGCCGACACCATCACCCGCTACAAACAGGGTCAGCCGATCCTCTATTACACCTGGGTGCCTCAATGGATCGCCGGCGTGTTGGTCGAGGGTAAAGACGTGGTATGGCTCGAAGTGCCGTACACCGACCTGCCAGGCGGCAACAACAAAGTCGACACCTCCTACAAAGGCAAGAATCTCGGTTTCGCCGTAGACAAGATAGAAGCGGTACTCAACCGGGACTTTGCCAACAAGAATCCAGCGGCCCTGAAGTTTCTTTCGCAAATGCAGATCAGCACTGACGACGAAAGTGCGCAGAACCTGAGAATGCAAAAAGGTGAGAACAAGCCAGCGGATATCACCCGGCATGCCAAGGAGTGGATTGCCGCTCACCGTCAGCAATTCGACGCCTGGCTCCAGGCTTCACGGGATGCCGCCCAAGCCAGCAAGTAACGGCCCTCCCCCTTCGCAGGCGCGCTTGTCGCCTGGCCACCAAACCTGGCCTTGAATGACGCGCTGTGTCCGATGGTTATCCAGCCATCGACAAAGCAGCTCCTCGTGGCTGGGTGAAGTGGCGGTGTATCCCGGCACGTTGACTGCGATATCCACGATGGTTTTGAACCGCTACTCGACTATCACTCGCTCGAGCAGCCCCTTCTGTAATGAATCAGGATGGGATTTATGACGACTTCACCTTTTTCAATTCCCGCCAGCGCTCGCCGCATCGATCCAGCCCGGCAACGCGCAGCTGCGCTGAAAGCCGACGGCTCCGTCGACGACAACGATCGCGTCGAGATAGGCCCTACACCGCTGGCTTTCGCGGAGTGGGCCCAATTGGGCTTGCAAGCACCTCATCTACCGACCATGCGCCAATACCGACTGCAGCGGATCGTCGACCAATTGGTAGCGCGAGACCTGGGCGGCATCCTGCTGTTTGACCCGTTGAATATCCGCTATGCCACCGACACCACGAACATGCAATTGTGGACGACCCATAATCCCGCGCGAGCGTGTTTCGTCGCGGCCAGCGGCCACGTAGTGCTGTGGGATTTCCATGGCTGTGATCACCTCTCCGCCCACTTGCCGTTGATTACCGAGTTACGCAGTGGCGCGTCGTTCTTTTACTTCGAGACCGGTGAACACACCGATCGCCATGCCAGGCATTTCGCAGGCCAGATCGACGAGCTGCTGCGTCAACACGCCGGAGCCAACCGACGCTTGGCGGTAGACCGGATTGAAGTGGCAGGCGTGCGCGCGTTGGATGCACTCGCGGTGGAGATTTGCAGCGGCCAGGAAGTGACCGAGTTTGCGCGGATGATCAAAGGCCCCGATGAAATCAAGGCGATGCGCTGCGCAGTGGCTTCATGCGAAGCGTCCATCACCGAGATGCATCAGGCACTGCGGGCAGGCGCAACGGAAAACGATGTCTGGGCCGCCCTGCACGCCGGCAACATCCGCCGGGGCGGTGAGTGGATCGAAACGCGAATACTCAGTTCCGGCCCACGCACCAACCCGTGGTTCCAGGAGTCCGGCCCACGGGTATTGAACGATGGCGACTTGTTGTCGTTCGACACGGACCTGATCGGCACCTACGGTATGTGCGTGGACATGTCCCGCAGTTGGATCTGTGGGGGGCTGGAGCCAACAGCCGAACAGAAGCGCCTCTATCGAATCGCCCATGACCATATCATCCATAACACCGAGTTGATCAAGCCAGGTGTACGCTTTACCGAGCTGACCGCCAAGGCACACCGGTTGCCCGAACCCTGCCGGGCTCAGCGCTATGGCGTGCTTTACCACGGTGTAGGGCTGTGTGATGAGTACCCCAGCATTCGCTATCCGGAAGACTTGGACTCCTACGGATACGAAGGTGAGTTGCAGCCAGGCATGGCCCTTTGTGTCGAGGCGTATGTGGGTGAAGTGGGTGGGCAGGACGGGATCAAATTGGAGAACCAACTGTTGGTCACGGGAACCGGTTATGAACTGCTCACCCACTACCCCTTCGACGAAAGTTTTCTGCTGGATACGAAGCCCAACTCATGAGCCAATCGATCGAGGCCCGCAAAGCATCGAGCATAGGGTTCCTCCTGCTTGATAGCTTCTCCCTGACTTGCTTCACGCAATGCCTGGACGTGCTGATGACCGCTAACTTCATCCAGCCTGGCTCGATAAAAGTCCATACCTTCAGTCGCAACGATTGCGAAGTCATCAGCGACCTGGCAATACCCATCAGACCCGATACGCCCCTGACCGATATCAGAATCGCGGCATTGGATCTGATGGTTGTCTGCGGCGGGCTACGCACGCCCAGAGTAGTCCCTGAAGGGCTGATAAAACTGCTGAACAAACTCGCAAGCATGCCCATTGCGCTCGGTGGGTTATGGAATGGCGCCTGGTACCTGGGCAAAGCCGGACTGCTCGATGGCTACCGATGCGCCATCCATGCAGAACAACGCATTGCCTTATCGGAGTTTTCACCTAACACGACGGTGACCTTGGACACCGTGGTGTTCGATCGTGACCGACTCACAGCGTCCAACCCCGCTGGCGCCTTTCAAGTCATGATGAAATGGCTTTACGCCGCTCTCGACCACAAAGTCGCAGACGCCGTGTTCGATCTATTGGATTATGACCAGTCTCGGCTCCGGACCTCGGTCAAGGTCCAAGGTCGTAACGTGAGCGCACCGCTGCAAGAAATAATCAAGCTGATGGAGTGCAACCTTGAAGAGCCGTTAGGCCTGGATTTGCTCGCAGAATGCGTTCGACTTTCCAAGCGCCAGATCCAACGCCTGTTTCGAGAGCAAATCAACACATCCCCACAGCGCTACTATCTGGAGCTGCGACTTAGAGAAGCGCGTCGCCTGATACAAAATTCCAAACTGTCAGTCACTGATGTGGCCATTGCCTGCGGTTTCGTCTCGACCCCTCATTTCAGCAAATGCTATAGCACTTTCTTCAACTGCCCCCCGTCGAAAGAAAATCGCTACGAGATATAGCATTGGCCGACAGATTATTCGGCTGTGCCGACGGACGTTCGTATGACTACGGGCGGCCGCGACCCAGCCTGCCTGAACGTTGGCAATGAGTGGCGATGAGTGACCAGTCCGCAGCCGCGACCCCTATAGGTCCGGCGTCAACTTATAACGCAGGGTCATGTATTGCTGTTAATAAATGTTAGTTGTTGCGCCAGGGTTTGCCCCCGTAATCTGCATACAAACCAAAACCGCAACTATTTTAATAACAGGGCACTGTATGAACTTTGATGGCGTGTGGACTCCCGTTGTAACTCCCTTTAATACTTCGGGCGCCGTGGACTTCAGGTCGCTGGAAAACATCATTGACTCACTTATCGAACAAGGTGTGCATGGCCTGATCGTCGGTGGTACGACGGGCGAATACTATGCCTTGTCCCATGATGAACGATTGGCGCTGTTCGATTTCATCGCCGACTATGCCAAATCGCGTATTCCCTTGATGGCGGGCATCAATGCCACTACCACCCAGGAAAGCCTCACGCTGGGCCTGCATGCAAAAAAAGTGGGCTTCAATGCCATTCTTCTTGCCGCTCCCTACTACTGCCAACCGACCCAACAAGAACTGCTGGTCCATGCCTTGAGCGTCGATGACGCGCTCGACATGCCCATCATGCTCTACAACTTTCCGGCGCGTACCGGGACCGAAATGTCCTGGGAATTCATCAACGGACTCAAGGGCCGTCCCAACTTCCAGGCGATCAAGGAAAGCACCGGCTCAATTGAACGCATGCACGGCCTGCTCAACGAACACACCGATCAGTTGCAAGTGAGCTGCGGCATGGACGACCAGGTGCTGGAATTTTTCACCTGGGGCGCCCGCAGCTGGGTCGCTGGCGCATCCAACTTCCTTGCGCCGGAACATGTCGCACTGTACCAGGCGTGTGTCGTGGAAAAGGACATGATCAAAGGTCGTGAACTGGCGACCCGTTTGTTGCCGATGCTCAACCTGCTCGAACAAGGCGGCAAGTTCTGCCAGTACATCAAACACGGCTGCGAATTGGCCGGCCAGCCGGTGGGTGTGACCCGTCTGCCTTTGCAACCGCTCAGCGAAGCAGAGAAAAGCGCATTCAAGACTGTCTATGAACAGCTGACGGCTCATCGCGCCTGACACATACGGCGGAGGCGCTTGCCATGCAGCTTCAGTGTAATTTTCTACCTCAAAACGATGGCCAACCCGGTTGGTACGAAACGCTGCCACCACCGGCACCCAGCACCCCGCTCAAAGGCGCCGTCAGGGCCGACTGGGCGGTTCTCGGTGCCGGCCTGGCGGGGTTGGCTGCCGCCCGGAGACTGGCCGAACTCTTACCCGAGGCGTCGATTGCATTGATCGACGCCAAGCGGGTAGGTTTCGGTGCGGCCGGACGCAACTCCGGCTTCATGGTGGACTTGCCCCATGACCTGACGTCCCACAGCTACACCTCCGACCGTACCGCCGACCAGCGCATCATTCGGTTGAGTCGTGGCGGCATCGATTTCATGCGCCAGATCGTCCAGCGCGAAGGCATCGAGTGCGATTGGCGCGAGCAGGGCAAGTTGCATGGCGCCGTCAACCCACAAGGCATCGCCGCGCTTGAGTCCTTTGCCAAAGGGCTGAGCGGATTGGGGGAGCCCTACACGATGCTGGATGCCGCACGGATGAAAGCGATCACCGGTACCGACTTCTACAAATCGGGACTGCATGCCCCCGGTTGCGTACTCGTTCAACCCGCCGCGTTGTGCCGGGGCCTGGCGCAATCGTTGCCAGCGAACGTCACGTTGTATGAAGACAGCCCGGTATTGAACATTGAACTCGGCAAACCTCATGAGCTGACTACCGCCCAAGGCGTGCTTTCGGCGCCACGCATGGTGATGGCCAACAATGCCTACGCGGCACCGTTCGGTCAGCTTGGACTCAAGGGTCGGTTACTGCCCGTCTACACGTACGCCAGCCTGACCCGAGAGTTGACTGCCCAAGAGCAGGCCCGCCTGGGTGGGGAGCAAAGCTGGGGGCTCATTCCCGCCGACCCGCTGGGCACCACCGTGCGCAGGCTCGCCAATGGCCGGATTTGCATTCGCAACTCCTTCACCTACAACCCGCGCCTGGCAGCGAGTCCCCGTACGCTTGAGCGTGTACGCCGCGCTCACCGCCACTCCTTCGAGGCACGCTTTCCAATGTTGTCAGGCGTGCCGTTCGAATACACCTGGGGCGGCGCGCTGTGCATTTCGCGCAACTCCGGCTCTGTCTTTGGCGAGATCGCGCCGGACGTGTTCAGCGCCGTGTGCTGCAACGGCTTGGGCCTGACCCGCAGCACCGTGGCGGGCAAACTGATCGCCGAATACGCCGTGGGAATGGGCAGTGAACTGCTGGACATCATGCTCGATCAACCTGACCCCTGCTGGAATCCCCCGGAACCGTTCCTGGGCTTGGGGCTGCGTTCTTCCATTGCTTGGAAGGAGTGGCAGGCAGGCGCGGAACTCTGAAGAACCCATCTCTCAGATCTCAAGAGGAGCGCCGCACCGTGCCCACTTCGCAGGGCCCTGCACCACGATCCGCCGGATTCCTTTTGTTGGATGGCTTTGGTTCATCTGCGGAGTATTTCGGTGTGATACCTCGTGATGAACGCACTTCGTCGAATAGCTATGGGTAACTCCAACGCCTCCCAGGACGGTCACCGTCTCCACGCAGACGGTGACTGGATTTTGTGATGGGGCCCGAATGCATCGAGCCTTCATCCACCAAGGGTTGGCCTTAGACGGCTTCGACAGCCTGCAAGTGGGCGTAGCTGGCGACAAAGCGACTGTATTTGTGTTGGCCACAGGTGTAGGGCGCATATTTGGCAGGGTTACTGAGGCTGATGCACGTTGGCACAGTCTCGACAGTCGCGTCGAAGTCCAAGTCGATGAAGAATGGAATGGAGTACCGTTCGACACCGCTGGTATTGATGACGCGGTGCATAGTCGAGGTGTAGCGGTCATTCGTCAGGGTTTGCACCAGATCACCGATGTTGACGATGAACGTATCTTCCACCGGTGGGGCGCTGACCCATTCACCCGCACGATTGCGCACTTGCAAGCCACCGACCTTGTCTTGGAAAAGGATCGTCAGAAAGCCATAGTCCGTATGCGCTCCGATCCCGATTTCCTTTTGTGAAATTTCGCCACTCTGCGGGGGATAGTGCAGCAAGCGCTGGATGGTGATCGGTTTGCGTTGCAGTTTTTCAAAGTAGTCCGCTGGCAGATCGAGGCTCAGTGCAATGGCGCTGATGAGCTTGCGCGCCAGGTCAAGCATTGCACGATGGTAGGCGTCACAGACATCCGAAAAATCCGTGAGCTCAACCGGCATCAGGTTTGCCCCGAAGAAAGGAGACACTTCGTCATAGTGGGCGCCATAGTCGAAGCATTCCTTGAAATCGCGGGTATTTTCCGGATCGACGTTTTCCGCGTACATGGGTATGTAGCCGCGAAGCGTGGGACCTGAATTGACCACGTTCAACTTATTCTTCTTATCAAAAGGCATGGCAAAGAAGCCTTTCGTCTGGGCATACATCGCGTCGATCAATGCGCGCGGCACTCCATGGTTTTTAATATAGAAAAAACCAACTTTCTCGCAAGTTTCTCCCATCTGGCGCGCAACTTTTCGCGGGTCGCTCCCATCGAGTAACGGTGCGACATCAATGAAGGGAATCTCTTCGAATGTCGTCTGCTTGCTTGTAAGTCTGGTATCGGTCATCTGAACCATCGGTCGATCCTCAACGAAAGCGCCGTGCTTTAATTATCCTGAAGTGAGTTGTAGCTCCTGGGACCAAGCATATTCACCTTGACCTTGTAAGCTGAACTCATTGTTCAGAACTGAATGGGCACGAACAAACCATTTTTCATTCAATACTCATGAGAAAAAATCAAGTATGAGAATACGACCGCGCCTGTATCTTTCGATGTCATACAGGCATGGCCTTTCATGGTTTGCTTAGATCAAATTTCGTCAATTATCATTCGGCCTGGCAGCTCCGGGCAGACAACTCCGCCATCAAGTCAAGCCATCGCTACTGCAATCTTTGCAAAGCCGTCGTGCGATGCTGTGACGCCTCGTATCTTTTTCCAAAAGTTCGACGGCTATTAGCTCTTCGATGCCGGCACCGGCTTCAACCTTTTCAATAAAATTCAGAATTGCCTTTTTCATGAACCAATGAGAGGTGCGATCCAACCTGGCCGACGCTGACTTCAGCCTGGCCCGCGTTTCTTCATCCAACTTGATGCCCTGCGTGGTCACCGCCATATTTCATCCTCTCAATCGCTACCCGAATTCATTCACTTTTTATAACGAAGCATTAATGCATCAAGCCCCACAGTGCCAAAAGTGGAACACCCATCGACTTCATCGCATGGACACAGGATGGGGGGTTGAAGACTAAACCTCCTGGTCCAGGACTCCACCAGCCCACGTCCTCCCGGTACCAGTCACCCGGTGACAGCACGAGATAGAACTCGGCAGGCGGGTGTTGGTGATAGGGGTAACAAGTCTCAGGCATCATGAGCGCCAACCCCAAGGTCAAGGTGGAACATTCAAATAGCCCTCCAGGTCCTGCGATCATCCCGTGGCGATGTCGCTCCACGAAAGCACTGTCTTGGCCAGCCTTGGCTTGACGGTTTATCCAGGTGACATGGGGCAAGAGCTTGCCTAGCGCATCCAGTATCGACACCAGAGACTCATTGGCTCTAGGTGCAGCATCAAGCGCCTCGGATAAATGGCGCTCCAGAAAGCCTGGTAACGCATTTGAAATTTCCGCAGTCTGCCTGATACTCCATTGGGCCGTATTTAGAGACACAATATGTGCTTGCGCCTTATCGCAACCGCTGCCCGACAGGACGTTCTGAAGCGAACGCCTGAGCAAGTCGCCGTTGCTGATGATGTCCCGATCCCACGATGGCTCTTCAGTGCTGTTTATCATCGTCTTCAGTCCCATTTCCCGAGCAGTGTATCGAACTCGTTCGATGTATCCGCCGCCCTTCACGTTCGGTCAAGGTCAGCGGATTGCAACGCAACTATCGGACAGCAACCGCCATTACTGGACCGGTGTCGCGGAAGCGGTCCGGCTGCCAAACATCGCTTCGAAACGAGGCTTGTTGGCGGCGTAGTACTCTGCAACGACCTTGTCGGCCGAGCTATCGCGTGCGGCGGCCATCAACGTCTCAAGGTCAGTTTTAGGAATCTTGAAGTTGGCGAAGAACCGGGCGACGTCTGGATGTTCGGCGCTGAAACTTTTGCGTGCAATCGCGTGAATTTGCTCAGCGCCACCGAAAATCTGCTTTGGATCATCCAGGTAGCGCAGCGGCCACTTGGCGAACATCCAGTGTGGGCTCCAGGCATTGATCAACGACCATTTGTCACGCTTGAGGTTGCGATCCAACTCGCTCAGCATTCCAGACTCTGAAGAAGCGACCATCTTGTAACCATCGAGTTTATATTCCTTGATGGCCTGCTCCGTGAGTTTGTATTGGCCGTTACCTACTTCCGAAGTTAAGATCTTGCCACCGAGTTTCTCCCGCACTTCTGGCTTATTAAGATCTTCGACACTGGCAATCTCGCTGGTCGGAATAGAAGTGGGCACCGCCATGCCGATCCGACCCTCATACAGCACACCGAGGTCTTCGAGTTTGTCTTTGTACTTGTCATAGAAAGATTTGTGAGTACTCGGCAGCCAGACCATCGGGATCAGGTCGATATTGCCGTTGGCCAGGGCCTGGAACTGAATGCCGATGTCGGCAAGCACCAATTTGACCGGTTGCTTGAGATGGTCGCGCAATGCCGTGTCTGCCAGCTTTACAGCGATTTCCGTATCCGACCAATTCACCCATCCGATACGGATGGGCATGGGCTCCTCGGCTTGAGCCATCAGGCTACTGGAGGCCATCGCCAGGCCTGCAAGCCAGCCGATACACGTTTTACTGGATAACGTAACCATGGTGCATCTCCGCGTACTGTATTAATAGTTATTGGCAGGGCAGCAGAAGAATTAACTTCCCTCATAAAAGCAAAATACATCGTGCTCTCAAGGGCTTTTGTATGAGGCATGGACAACTTTTAGTCATGCGATGTTTTCAGGTCGTCCGGCCCTCCTCCGCCGTTTCGGCGAAGCGTTATGTGTCCATGGATCGATGCCTGGAATGACCGACCACACGAACCCGATCCCCCCTGTTTCGGCTGGATGTTAATCCTGGTTTTTCCACCACGCAAGAAAAATGTACACCTGTGTCTCAATCGTTGACACACATGAACATTCAACATACCGTTATGTCAAAACCAAGCCTGATGTTCTGTTCCCGGAGCGCAACACCATGTCCAGCGATCCTCTGCTGCAGCCCTATAAGATCAAACACCTGACCCTCAAAAACCGGATCATGACCACCTCCCATGAGCCCGCGTATCCCGTCGACGGCATGCCGAAGGATCTGTACCGGGCTTATCACGTTGAACGGGCGAAAGCCGGCGTGGCCCTGACCATGACGGCGGGCTCCGCCGCTGTTTCCCGTGACAGCCCGCCAGTGTTCAACAACGTGCTGGCGTACAAGGATGAAGTGGTCAAATGGATGAAAGACCTGACCGACGAATGCCACGAACACGGCGCCGCGGTGATGATTCAACTGACCCACCTGGGACGCCGTACGCGCTGGGACAAGGCCGACTGGCTCCCGGTCGTATCGCCTTCTCATCGCCGTGAAGCGTCCCACCGGGCCTTCCCGAAAAAGATGGAAGAGTGGGATATCGACCGGATCATCAAGGACTACGTGGATGCCGCCGAACGCATGAAGGCTGCCGGTCTTGATGGTTTGGAATTGCAGGCTTACGGGCACCTCATGGATCAGTTCTGGTCGCCACTGACCAACGACCTCGACGGTCCCTATGGCGGCTCGCTGGAAAACCGCCTGCGCTTCACCTTTGATGTGTTGCGTGGCATCCGCCAGCGCTGTGGCGAAGACTTCCTGCTCGGGGTTCGTTACACCGGTGACGAGGACCTGCCGGGCGGCTTCGGTGCCAAAGACGGCATCCAGATTTCCCACATGCTCAAGGACAGCGGGCTGGTGGATTTTCTCAACGTCGTTCGCGGTCACATCGATACTGATGCGGGCCTCACCGATGTGATTCCGATCCAAGGCATGCGTAACTCGCCACACCTGGATTTTGCTGGCGAGATCCGCTCGGCCACCGGCTTCCCGACGTTCCATGCGGCCAAGATCCCGGACGTGGCCACGGCACGGCACGCCATAGCCTCCGGCAAGGTGGACATGATCGGCATGACCCGGGCACATATGACCGATCCGCACATCGTGCGCAAGATCATCGAAAAACGAGAGGAAGACATCCGCCCCTGCGTCGGCGCCAACTATTGCCTGGACCGTATCTACCAGGGCGGCGCGGCGTATTGCATCCACAACGCCGCCACTGGCCGCGAAACCACCATGCCCCACGAAATCCCCAATGCGCCGGTCAAGCGCAAGGTGGTGGTGATCGGCACCGGCCCGGCGGGCCTGGAGGCGGCACGGGTCGCCGGTGAACGCGGCCACGACGTCACGGTGTTCGAAGTCGCCGACCAGCCCGGCGGCCAGATCCGCTTGACCGCCCTGAGCGAGCGTCGTCGCGAGATGATCAGCATCATCGATTGGCGCATGGCGCAATGCGAACGGCTGGGGGTGAAGTTCCACTTCAACACCTGGGCCGAAGCCGAGACCGTCATGGCCGAAGAACCCGACGTGGTCATCGTCGCCACCGGCGGCTTGCCTCACACCGAGGTGCTCAAGCAGGGCAATGAACTGGTGGTGTCGACCTGGGACATCATTTCCGGCGACGTCAAGCCCGGCCAGAACGTACTGATCTTCGATGACGCCGGCGACCACGCAGCGCTACAAGCGGCCGAGGTCATTGCCAACAGCGGCGCAAAACTGGAGATCGTCACGCCGGACCGCTCGTTTGCGCCGGAGGTAATGGCGATGAACCTGGTGCCTTACATGCGCAGCCTGCAAGACCTGAACGTCACCTTCACGGTCACCTATCGGGTCGACTCCGTAGAGAAGCGTGACGACCAGTTGGTGGCCAGCTTCGGCAGCGATTATGGGCAGGTGCACAATCAGCGCGTGGTCGATCAGGTGGTGGTCAACCACGGCACCCTGCCCCTGGACGATCTGTACTTCGACCTGCGCCCGCATTCAACCAACAACGGCGCGGTTGAACAGCACGATCTGATCGCCGGAAAACCCCAAAATATCGTGACCACCCCTGAAGGCCGCTTCCAGCTGTTCCGGATCGGCGACGCGGTGTCGGCACGTAATACCCACGCAGCCATCTACGATGCGCTGCGGCTGGTGAAAGACATCTGAGGTCATGCCCCTGACCCCATGAATCAGGGGCACTTTCATATTTCACACGAGGCTCTTCCATGCCAGCACAGACCTTGAAGTCCAGGGCTGCGGTCGCGTTCGCGCCCAATGAACCTATGCTCGGGATCTGGACGGAAACAAGCTGGCGGTGTATTGCTTCAAGGCTGAATAAGCGTACCAGTCTGACGCCTGAACAACGAAGGCCCGTCAAAAGGCCTCCGTTGCTTATCTCTTGGGTTACATGCCGCTGGGTCGATGAGCTCGACCCTAATGTAGTGAATTGAATGCCCGACTCGAGGCCTCTCGGAATGGGCCTGACCTCCAATGGCAGCGCTCGGCTTTTACGCCACGCCCTCTACGACAAACCCTCTGTACGAGGCACCTGCATGCCTGTGTTTAGCCGCCAATTGGTACGCTTCGCTGTAGTACCAATTCCTGGCATCCTCAATGGTCGGAAAAGAGAAGAGAACAACGCCTTCTGGCGTTTCGCCCTCGAATACTTCCAGGTGCCCATAAGCAGAAAGCAATTGGACAGGAACACTGGGGAACGTGGCCGGAACCTTTTCGGCGTAGATATCCATTTCGCGTTGATCCAGTGTCTTCTCTCTAATAAAGATAACGTACGCGGTCATGACGACTCCTTAAACAGTGAGTACTGGTTGCAGGCCTTTAGTGTCAGTGATTGATCACTAGCTTTCCGAAGACGTTGCGAGTCATCAACCTCTCAAATGCGGCCTGCGCATCCACGAATGGGAAGCGGCTGTCGATGACCGGACGGATCTTGTGTTCGGCAATAAATCGCACCAAGGCTTCAAGATCCTGGCGGCTGCCCAGCGCGATACTCTGGTAGCGCGCCTGGCTCATGAACATGGGCAGAACTTCGACCGCTCCTTGCAATCCCGCCACCGCCCCTACCATCGATACCTGTCCACCTACAGCAATGGCCTTGATCGATTGCGCAAATGTTCCTGCACCTCCGACTTCAACGATGCGAGAAACACCGTTTCCGCCAGTCAGCTCACGCACTTGCTGGGACCATTCCGGCTGTTCTTTGTAGTTGATCGTTTCGTCCGCCCCCAAGGCTTTGAGTTGCTGGGCCTTCGTGTCGCTGGAAGTGGTGGCGATGACCTTGGCCCCCATCGCTTTCGCCAGTTGGACGGCAAACAACGACACACCGCCAGTGCCAAGAGTGAGAACGATGTCGCCCGCTTTCACGCCTTTGACGGCAGACCATGCGGTGATACCGGCGCACGGCAGCGTAGCCGCTTCGTCATACTCCAGGCTGTCTGGAATCGAGATCAACGCGTCAGCGGCCACCGCTCGATAGTCAGTGAGCCAACCGTCTATATCACCAGAGTATTGTGAGTACTTTCCGGTAAAAGGGCCGTCGATCCATTCAGGGAAGAACGAGTTCGTCACCCGATCGCCTACCTTGAACCGGGTGACACCCTGCCCCACGGCTACCACCTCACCAGCGCCGTCCGAAAGCGGAATACGGCCTTCCAGGTCGGGCATGGGATAATTGCCTTCCAGGATAATCACGTCCCGATAGTTCAACGATGACGCTCGCACATGCACGAGTACTTCGCCTGGCGCTGGCGTAGGAACAGGAGCTGTACGAACGGATAGGCCGGCTATGCCGACGGTTTTATCGATGATAAAAGCGCGGGATTGTTTGGTAGCGGTGATCATGAGCGTTCCTCGAAGGTTGAGGCCTCCATCTTTCCCCATTGAATTACGCTTGAGAATCCGTCTCCAACTGCTCAAACTGTGTAGATGAACTACACAATTGGTCGAGGCGATCTGGACGGCATAGTGGTATTCCTGGCGGTTGCTGAGGAGCACGGCTTCCGCGCGGCAGCCAGGCGCCTGGGCATTACCCCATCCGCCGTTAGTCAGGCAATCCGCGCTTTTGAAGCTCGTATCGGGGTGACGCTGCTGGCGCGTACGACGCGAAGCGTCGGGCTGACCGAAGCCGGGGAAAGGCTGCTACTGCAAGTTCGACCGGCAGCACAGCAATTGCTCCATGGAATCGAGTCCGCTCGCAGCCTGGGACACTCGGTCACCGGGCTGTTGCGCATCAGCGTTCCCAAGGCGAGCGTTCCGTTACTGACCGAGCGTTTTGTCGCGGGATTTCTTGTTGCGCATCCCCACTTGCAACTGGAGTTCGTCGGCGACGACCGCTTGGTGGATATTGTGGCTGAGGGGTGTGACGCTGGCGTACGACCCCGGTCATTCGTACATGCGGACATGGTGGCGGTGCCGCTCACCAGTGAGGAGCCACAAGTAGTGGTTGCCTCCCCCGCACTGCTGGCGCGCTATGGACAGCCCGCGCTACCGGAAGACATCCAGAACATTCCGTGCATCACGTTTCGGCAGGCCGGCATCGTACTCGACGAATGGGAATTCAGCATCAGTGGCGAGCGGCACAGCATCCACGTACGCGGGCCCTTGATACTCGACGACGCTGGCGCGTGTGTCCACGCTGCGGAACAAGGCGTGGGGCTGTTCAGGCTCCCACGCTCCATCGTTGCTCGCCAGATTCATGCAGGAACGCTGGAGGTCATTCTCAGCAGCTACTCCACGAACTTTCCTGGATTGGCGCTCTACTACCCCAGTCGGAGTACGGTTCTTCCGAAGCTGCGCGCTTTCGTGGATTACGTGTTAGCCCATAAAAACTGACAAGGCACTGGATGGGGGTCTGCCACCCGACGCACAGGTGAAGGCAGTGCTTGGCTCTACGGCACTATGATTTGCACACGAACCCGATCGTTTATCAGGCTTGAAGTCCCTTGCGAGCAACCGCTGCACCTGCCTGCAACGCCCTTCCAATCTGCTCTTCGAAATCCCCCTGGATCATCACCTGCAAGGCGGCGGCCGTAACACCCCGGTAGGCCACCAAGGCGTCGATCATCTGTTGAGCATCGTGGCTGGCCAGCAGCTGACTGCTATTGACCACGACATTCTTCGCGGCGAGTTGCGCGATGTCGGGGGGAATGCCGGCAGCCATCGCCTGATTGGCCAGCGCCGTCAGCAACAAGGCAGGGAAAGCCGGGCCTGTACCCGAAAGCGTCGAGAGGTAATCGATGAAGTCTTCTTGCTGAACCTCTGCCGCCGTACCCACGCATTCGAACAAACGCTGCACGAGGCTTTTCGTCGTCGCCGCTACCTCTGCAAAACAATACCAAGGCGTAAAGGACTGCCCGATCTCTACCGCCGCATTGGGCATCGCCCGCACCACCGCCGAAGCCTGGGTCTGTGCGGCAATCGTCTGTGCGCTAATCCCGGCCATCAGGGAAATAACGGTTTTGCCTGTCGCGTTGATATTCAGGCTGGCGAAATGCTCGGGACGAACCGCAATGATGACCGGGTCACTGCGATTCACCAGGTCCTGGTTATCCGTCACTAGGCAGGCACCGTGTTGTGCCAAGGGATGACTGCCCGAGCGGTTGGAAATGACCAGGTTGCCTGCTGGCAGCAACGCCTTCGCCAACACCGCCTTGGCGATCGCACCGCCCAGCCAGCCGGTTCCGCCAATGATCCCCAGGGTTTCATGAGTCATCGGCGGTGCCTTCATCGAACGTGTCCGTCAAGGGAACGAAAACCCCGGGCTCTTTTTCGGCGTAGCCGAACTTCCCATAGAAACGATCCAGTTCGCGCTGCTTCGGGACTTTGCCGGTGAAAATACTCACGTAATGCGGAATGCGCTGGAAACGCACGGTGATCAGCTCACTCGTATTCATGGTGATATAGCCGATCTGCGTCAGATAAATCGTTCTGGCCCGGGTATCAGCGGCTTGGCTGTCATAGCCAAAGCGCTTGAACATACTCGCCAGAGCGTTCATTCGCTGCTCGTCTACCGCAGCGACCTCTTGAGCCACTTCAGCGGACTGAAGCGCCCAACTGCGCACGGCAAACTCGAACTGCGAATCGAACAACTGCGGGTTAAGCCAGCACTCGAACACATTCAGGATCGCCTCGGAGATGCTTTCGGCATAGCTTTCACTTTGCCGGATCAAGCCTCCTGTATTGGTCTCCCGCCAACGAGACAGCAAAGCAGCCAGCAACTGCTCGCGATCCTCGAAAAACCAGTAGAAGCTGGTGCGTGACAACCCTAGGCGCTTGGCCAGCGGCATGACCCGAACCGCATCGATGCCCGACTCCTTCAGCGCCTCGTAGGCCGCTTCCAGCCACCCCTCCGGCGAGCCCCGCCAGCCTGCGTCCTGAGCCTTGCCACGTGCCTTCCCTACCTGGGACATCGTGCTTACCTTCTTTAAATAATGCGTAACGCGAATGTACCCGGATGACCGCCAAATGTACACCGAAGTACATTTTATTGACTCCCCTCCATTTCGATACCCTTGAGACCCATAGTCATTAATGACAAAAACTCATGGTCCGTTGACTTAAAATGGTTTGTCGGCGAAGTGCACCTGGATAAATATCTCCCACAGGCAAAGGACTCCAAACCAAACAACAACGAGCCGCCCTTATGAATCTTGCAGTGCACGCTGTTACTCATCCCCTGCCCAAACTTCGATAACTGCCCACGCGAACACCTCGCACACTCGGGCACAACCTGTCACCCCCCGTTCCCTTTGAATCGATGCTACCGCCACTGACCGATGTTGAGTTTGAGCGAGCCCCATCATGAATATAAATACTGTGAAAACCCATCGTGAACTTCTCGCCGACCGCACGCCCGGCCATGGCATGCCTGGCGGTTTGTTTGGTCGCCAAGACATTTTTGAAACCGACGTGGATGTCTTTTTTACCAAGCATTGGATTCTGGTAGGTGTCACCAGTGACATCTCCGAACCCGGTGATGTCTCGACCATCGATATTGGCAAATCATCCATCATCCTGGTGCGCGACGATGACGAACATGTACAAGCGTTTCGCAATGTCTGCCGTCACCGCGGGGCTCGTTTGAAACAGGCCGGCAAATCGACGGTGGGCATGCTGGTCTGCCCCTATCACCAGTGGAGCTACGACCTCGATGGCAGCCTCAAACATGCGGCGCACATGGGCCAAAGTTTCGACCCCAAATGCAAAAGCCTGATCCCTGTTCATACTCGGGTCATCGGCACCCATGTTTTCGTCTGCCTGGGCGACGAACCGCCAGAAGACATCGTGCATCTTGACCAGGTCATGACACCGCGTTTCGCTCAATACGACATCACCCGCTCAAAGATCGCCTACGAATCGGAAATCATCGAGAACGGCAATTGGAAACTGGTTATCGAGAATAACCGCGAGTGTTATCACTGCGCCGCCACCCACCCGGAATTGACCGCGTCTTTCCTGCCCGAAGATTTCGGTTTCTGCACCGATGGGCTTGGAGAGGATTCACTTCAAGCGCTGGACGAGTATCACCGCCGCAATGCCGACACCAAGAACAACTGGGAGAGCGAAGGTTATATCTGCGACGCCGTCGAACACTTGGGTGAAGACGCAGTCACTCAGTTTCGCTCCCAACGCTTGGTCATTGCCGGCAACGGCGAATCCCAGACCCTGGATACCCGTGTGGCCTGCACCCGGCTGTTTGGCGAGCTCACCCGCCGCGACCTGGGCGACGTGCATCTTTGGACGCACAACTCGTGGACCCATGTCATGAGCGACCATGCCGTGGTGTCCTACATCATCCCGCTGGCGCCCGATAAAACCTTGGTGCGAACCAAATGGCTGGTACACGCCGATGCCATCGAGGGCGTCGACTACCAAGTGGATAAACTGACTGAAGTCTGGGCGGCGACAAACCTGCAGGACGCCAGCCTCGTCGGCATTACCCATAGCGGCACCCAGGATCCTGCCTACACGCCCGGGCCGTTCTCAGCTTTTACCGAAACCTATGTCGACCAGTTCTCTCGCTGGTACGCGGCGCGTCTGGCCGCCCATGGCGTGTGAGGAATGAACATGACCACTTATGAACATCTGACGCGTCCGCAAAGCATCCGGGCCGTTCAATGTTTCACCGACCCAACGACCTGGAACGCGTTCGGTTCGCAATGGAACAGCGGCGAACAGAAAACCTTGCAATGTTGCGCGGTTCGACAAGAAACCCACGATGTGAAGACGTTCATCTTCCGTTGCACGGACTTCAGCGCACTGAGTTACGAACCTGGTCAGTTCATCACGATCTCGCCAGTCATTGACGGGCAGACCGTCGCCCGCTGCTACACCCTGTCGTCCTCCCCCACCCGACCCTTTGCGTTTTCCATTACCGTCAAGCGAGTGCCGGGGGGAGCGGTGTCGAACTGGCTGCATAACAACCTCAAGCCGGGAGACAGCCTGAAAGCTTCCGGCCCGGCGGGCAGCTTTACACCGGTCGGCCATCCTGCAACCAAGTTGTTGTACCTGTCCGCCGGCTCGGGCGTGACGCCCTTGATGTCGATGACCCGGGCCGCCTGCGACATGGCCGGCAACCTCGACATCGTTTTTGTGCACAGCGCGCGTACGCCCACAGACATCATCTTCCACGCGGAGTTGACGCGCATGCAGTCCGCCATGCCGGGATTGCGGGTCATCAGTGTTTGCGAAGGGCTCGGCGACACCGCTCAATGGCAACAACCGATAGGCCGGCTCGACTTGGCGTTGTTGAGCCAGCACGTGCCGGACTTCCAGGAGCGGGAGATCTTCACCTGCGGGCCCCAGGGGTACATGGACGCAGTCAAATCGCTGCTCAGGGAAGCGGCGTTCGATTTCAGCCACTACCATCAGGAAAGCTTCGACATTGCGGCACTGAATGAAGAGTCGCTGACCGAACAAGCCACTCCGCTCGATCAGCAGGACGTGTTCACGGTGACCCTGTCGCGCTCAGGCAAGACCTTCAGCATGCCAAGCAACCAGACCGTGCTGAGCGCCGCCAAAAAGGCCGGCGCAATCGTACCTTCTTCTTGCAGCCAAGGCGTTTGCGGCACCTGCAAGACCGCCCTGTTGCAGGGTACGGTGAACATGAGCCACAACGGCGGAATCCGGCAACGGGAAGTCGACAAAGGCCTGCGTCTACTGTGCTGCAGCAAGCCCACGTCTGACCTGGTCCTTGATCTTTAGCCTGGCATCGCTAATAAGGTAGTCACTGCACACTGGCGTCTGCACAATCTCCGTGCGCTTAACCCTTATAAGACAGTGGCCCAGCCTGATGAAACTGCAACCCTTGCCGCCCCTCAACAGCCTGGTGGCGTTCGAGGCCGCCGCCCGCCACTTGAGCTTCACCGTGGCGGCGCGCGAACTGAACGTCACCCAAGGCGCCATCAGTCGCCAGATACGCTTGCTCGAAGACTATCTGGGAACGGCGCTGTTCACCCGTACGACCCGTGAAATCAACCTCACCGCCTCGGGCAGCCAGTATTACGAGAGTATCCGCGATACGTTGCAGCAAATCGCCCATGCCACAGCGGGAATGCGCCATTGGCAAGGCGCGCAGCAGGTCACCGTCGTCACCAGCACGGCGATGGCCTCACTGTGGCTGCTGCCACTAGTATCGGAATTCCAGCGCCAGAACGAAGAGATTGACTTGCGCATCATCGCGACGGATCAAGTCAGTGACTTTTCCCGACTGGACTGTGACCTGGCGCTTTACTACTGCAGCACCCCGCCAAAAAACATGAAAGTCACGCCGTTGTTCAACGAAGAGATTTTCCCGGTATGCAGCCCCGCCTATCTGGCCCAGCACCCAGGAATCGAAATGCTGGAACAGTTGGGTGGATGCACTTGGTTGTGGCTGGAAGACCAGCACCGGGACTGGATTGGCTGGAAAGAATGGTTCCAACGCCTTGGCTACCCCGCGCCAGAGCCCCGGCGGCGTATTAATATCAACAGCTACTCCATGTTGATTCAGTCCGCGCTGGCCGGCCAGGGGATCGCCTTGGCCTGGTCTGGCCTGCTGAGCAACCACTTGCAGACCGGCAACCTCGTGCGGCCGACGCAAACCATCCTGCGCACCGACGCACAGTTCTGCCTGCTGGAACCTCAAGGCCGCGCCCCAAACAGACAAAGCGTCAACCGCTTCCGCCAGTGGCTGATGGCACATCTGGCAGCAACGGTTGACGCTTGATGGACCAATCGAGCTAGCCGACTTTCACGTTCATGGTGATGCGCGCCGTGAAGACCTTCACGCCGCCCTCATCGAAGATATCGACCGGGACAACCTTGTCGCCCGAGGTCGCCCAGTCGATTTCGCTGCCATCAGCAATCGCATGAATGGAGGTCTTGGCTTTGGCCAGGTATTCAACGGTCATGCCCTTCGGAATCCAGCGAGCGCCGCTGGGGATGGACACCTCAGTCATCATGCCGCCTGCGAGTTCCGCCGCGTTGCACAGCGCGATCGCATGTACGGAGGCCAGGTGATTGGTGATTTCCTTGCGAAACGGCACCTTCACTTCACCCCGACCGGGGGTCAACACAGAAATTTCCGGGTTGATGGTGCCGAAGTACGGTGCCATCTGGCAGGCCATATTGCTGAAAGCAGAAGCGCCAACGCTTTGGTACATGCTGAGAGTCTGGCTCATGGGGTATCTCTGGTCAGGTGGGTGAAAGTCATGAACAGAACATTACCAATTACAGAATATTGCTCTGTTACAGAACATTATTCTGTAATTGGCCAACCTGTCAATCTCTCGTGTCGAGCCTTCGTTTCAATTACCATGGCCCCTTTTTGCCTGGGCCGAAAAATGGAACCTGTCGATCTCCTCGAGCGCTGCTACCCAGGGCGTCGTGCCGAGTCCAAGCGGCACATCCTCCGATGCGCCCTGGCGTTGTTTAACCAGCAGGGCATTGAAGCGACCACTATCGAGATCATCCGCGCCGAAAGCGAGATGAGCGTGGGGGCGATCTATCACCATTTCGAAAACAAGGAAGGACTGGTCGCTGCGTTGTACATGACCGCCCTGGATGATCAAGGGCGGCTTAGAGATAGCTACCTCAGCGAAGTCACGTCGACCAAGGACTGGGTTCATGCTTTGGTCTATAGCTATGTCGACTGGGTCGTCAGCCAACCGGACTGGGCACGCTTCCAGTACCAGGCTCGCTTTGCCGTCGCGAAAAGCAGCCTGGGTGATCGGCTTGCAGAGGCCAACCTCGTGAGAAACGCCCAGTTGAAGGAATGGTTCAGCGACCCTGCTCACCGCCAGGATCTACAAGACCTGCCTTTTGAGCTTATGCCTTCGCTCATCATCGGTTCGGCAGAGAGCTACTGCCGAGCGTGGCTCTCCGCCAGAGTCAAACGTAGCCCGGAGCTCTACAGGCAGCAGCTTGCTGAGGCCGCTTGGCGCAGCGTTGGACGTACGGACTGACCTCCCCGGCCCAACTGACAGGAACCGATGACACCTGAGCGGCAAGTAACGACTGAAGAGCCGCACAGCCCTACTGTCTTTCGCACGCTGGCACTCCCAGTCAACTCTGGCCGCTGTGCACAAGCATCGCCCACATCCCGGACTTAAAGTCGAAGTGCCAGGGGAAGTTCCCCCGCTCACAATTCCAAGAATAGAGCCACTTCAATGAGCCTGACCAAATCCCTGCCAGCGTGCCTGGCACTCAGCTTCGCCTCATTTGCCGCCCATGCCGCCGATGGCCCGCCTCCACCTTCGGTGAGTCAGCCCAGCGGTATCAACCTGGGCGGCACCAGTTTCTACGATGGCTTTGCAGGGCCGCCCGGGCTGACTCATCAGACCTATTTGAAGTTCAGCACCGCCAGCAGCATCAGGACCAACGGGGGCAAGAAAAACAGCGCCTTTGATGATCCGAAGATCAACGTCATCACGATGGTCAATCAATTGAGTTACTACTCACCCGACACCTTCGCGGGCGGGGCGCACCTGGGCTGGAGTCTACTGGTGCCCGTCGTTTCCCTGGACGGCGATTTCGGTGACAACGGTGCCAAGCTCAAGGATAACGCCGCAGGCCTTGGCGATGTTACGGTCGGGCCCCAGGTCCAGTTCGATCCGATCGTCGACGCTTCCGGCAGGCCGGTTTTCGTGCAGCGCATGGCCTTCGACACCATCCTGCCAACGGGCAAATACGACAAACACAAAGACCTGAACCCAGGCTCCAACTACTTCTCCCTGAACCCCTACTGGGCGGCGACCTGGATGCCGGCGCCACGCTGGGAGGTGAGCTGGAGACTGAATTACCTGTACAACTTCAAGAACGACGATCCGGCGAGCAGTTCGGCGCAGTTCTTCGAAGGGCAATCCGTACGCGACACCCAGTCGGGACAGTCAGCATGGGCGAACTTCACCGTCTCGTATGAGGTGCTTCCAAAGGTCTCGGTGGGCATCAACGGTTACTACTTCAGGCAGATCTCGGATGACAAGGTCAACGGCAACACCATGACCGACTCCCGGGAAAAAGTATTGGGCATTGGCCCGGGGCTGTTCTGGAAGATCACCGAAGACAAAGCCTTTTGGCTTAACATCTATAAGGAAACCGGCGTGGAGAATCGCTCCCGAGCGGATTACCAGGTGCAGGTTCGTTACGTTCACAAGTTCTGACTGACGTGTACGCCTGCTCATGCATGAGCAGGCCCTTTACCCGAGGTGATGCTTCATGAATGCGCTCGACTCCATCGACAGCAAAAAATCATTGGGGGCCATCTGCCTGATGATGGTCATTTCCCTGGGGACACTGCAGATCCAGCCGATCCTGGGCGGTGCCTTGATCGACCAGCTCGGCCTGCCGCTCAATGCGATAGGCGCCATTTTCGCAGCCGAACTCATGGCGATGGCCATCGCCTGCGGCGTCTGCGCCCTGTTCATGGCCCGCGTCGACCGGCGCCGCTTCGCCCTGGTGGCCTTGTTGATCCTGGCAGTGGGTAACCTGGTCAGCACACAACTGCACAGCCAGGCTGGGCTGGTCATTTCCAGGATGGTCTGTGGCGCAAGCGGCGGCGCGGTCATGGCGGTGGTCTATGCCACCGCAGCACTGCGCACATCCAAGGATGCGACCTTCGCTGTCATCAACATCGGTAACCTGCTGTGGGGCATGCTACTGGTGACCACCATGCCCCTGATCCTTCAAACATTTGGCGTGAATGGGGCGTTTTCCCTATTGGCGATCACCAGCGTGCTTGCGGCGTTGGGGTGCTGGAGAGTGCCCAAGCATTACCCTGAAGCCCATCGCGCGGCCAATGGCTCTATCCAGCCATTTGGTCTCACCGCTGTGCTGTTGATCCTGCTGTTTGCCCTGCTGTTTTTCGGGCACTCGGCCCTGTGGGTCTACCAGGAGCGTATCGGCAAGAGTATTGGCCTGGAGCCGCAGCAGATCGGCGGGATTCTCGGCGGCAGCATCCTTGCCGGCGCCCTGGGGGCAGGCCTGGCCGGGCTGATTGGGCGACGCCTGGGCCTGCTGTTTCCGCAACTGCTGAGCTTCGGCACGGCATTACTGGCGACGCTGATCATGGTCTATGGCACCAGCCCCGCGGCCTTTGTCACCACGGCCTGCCTGATCCACATGGTCTGGTTTTTCAGCCTGCCGTACCTGCTTTCCATGGCCGCCGAACTGGACCCTTCCGGTCGATTGGCGGGCCTGGGTAACGCGGCGATTTTCGTCGGCCAGGGACTGGGGCCGTTTGGCGCCGCACTGGTCGTTGGTGAGGGCCACTTCCGGGCGGTCGGATGGCTCGCCGCCTCGGCCTATTTACTAGCCTTGGTGATCTCGTGCCTGGTGGTTGCACGCTATCGCCGCGGCGTGAAGTCTTCCGGCCCGGCCCTGTCTCCACAATCGGTCTGAACCTGAATGAAACTGTACATTGATGAGATTGCCCGATGACTATTACATTCCCGCAAACCCCTGAGTTTTCCGGTGCTCTCTACACGCCCAGCCGTGTGGAAGCAGAGGTGTTCGACCTCGAGATCGAAGGCGTCCTGCCCGCTTCGATCAACGGGACTTTTTATCAGGTGGCGCCAGATCCGCAGTACCCACCCATGCTGGGCAACGATATCTTTTTCAACGGCGACGGTGTGGTCAGCCGCTTCAACTTTGCCAATGGCAAGGTCTCGATGCGACGCCGCTACGTGAAGACCGATCGCCTGCTGGCCCAGCGCCGTGAAGGGCGTTCGCTCAACGGTGTCTATCGAAACGTCTACACCAATGACCGCCTTGCGGCGAAAAACAACACCACCGCCAATACCACCGTTGTCCCGCACAACGGCGTCCTGCTGGCGCTCAAGGAAGATGCCCTGCCCTGGGCGATGGATCTCGAAACCCTGGAGACCCTCGGCGAATGGACATTTGACGGTCAGATCAAATCCGCGACGTTCACCGCTCATCCCAAGCTCGACCCGGTGACAGGTAACCTGCTGGCCTGCAGTTATGAAGCCAAAGGCGACGGCACGCCCGACCTGGCCTATTTCGAGATCTCGCCGGACGGCAAACTGCTGCATGAAATCTGGTTCCAGGCACCTTATGCGGCCATGGTGCATGATTTCGCGGTGACTGAACGCTACGTCGTGTTCCCACTGATTCCACTGACGGTGGACGTCGAACGCATGAAAAACGGCGGGCCGCATTTCCAATGGCAACCTGACCTGCCCCAGCTGTTCGCCGTCGTGCCGCGCCACGGGCAGGCGCGGGATGTGCGCTGGTTCAAGGGCCCCAAGGACGGCTTTCAGGGGCATACGCTCAATGCGTTCGATGAGAACGACACGGTCTACGTAGACATGCCGGTCACAGGCGGGAATATCTTCTACTTCTTCCCACAGGCCGACGGTTACGTCCCGCCGCCGGAAACCCTGGCGGCCAGCCTGATGCGCTGGACCTTTGACCTGAACAGCCCCCGGGACGAGGTCGAACCGCAACCACTGACCGAGTACCCCTGCGAGTTCCCAAGGTGTGACGACCGCTACATCGGTCGAAAGTACCAGCATGGTTTCCTGCTCGCCTTCGATCCTGAGCGCCCTTACAACCCGGCGAATGGACCGATACCCTTTCAGTTCTTCAACCTGCTGGTCCATTTGAACCTGAAGACAGGCATCACCGACGCCTGGTTTCCTGGTGACAGCGGCTGCTTCCAGGAGCCCATTTTCATTCCGCGCTCTGCTGATGCGGAGGAAGGCGATGGCTACGTCGTTGCCCTGCTCAACCTCATCGCCGAGGGGCGCAGTGAGCTGGTCGTGCTGGACTCCCGTGACATGGCCAGTGGGCCCATAGCTCGAATCAGGATTCCCTTCCGGATGCGCATGTCGCTGCATGGGTGCTGGGCACCGAGCGACTGATTGGCATCGGCCCTGATGCCCGTCAAATCCCTGTGGGAGCGAGCTTGCTCGCGATGGCGGCGGTTCAGTTACATGAATATTGAGCTGGCTGGCCTCATCGCGAGCAAGCTCGCTCCCACAGGTTTAAATCCCTTTCCGACCCCTCTCACAACACCCCTGCCATCTGCGGTTGGCTGCCTGCCGCCTCCCCTTCGCTCCCCAAGTCCGCCAAAGGTAGAGCCTCGCCAAATACACAGAAATTCCATATTTTAGGATTTTTGTATAAATCCCACTTTACAGGACTTTATAGCAAGATTAGATTAACCCTCATTGCACCCTCCCTCTCCCCAGGAGCCTCCATGAAACTCGCAAGCTTTATTGTCCAAGGCCGTAGCAGCTACGGTGTGGTCGAAGGTGATCAAATCATCGACCTGGAAACGCTCAAGCCCACCTTCGGCGGCGATCTCAAGCAAGCCATCGCCCACAACCGCCTGGGCGAGCTGACCCGCGAGACCCTGGCAGGCCAGCCGCGCATCCCTTTGGCTGAGGTGACGTTCCTGCCGGTGATCCCGAACCCGGGCAAAGTGCTGTGCATCGGCATCAACTACGCCACTCACGTGCGCGAAACCGGTCGGGAGATGCCGACCTATCCGATGATCTTTACCCGCTTCGCCGACAGCCAGACCGCCCACCTGCAACCCATCGTTCGCCCCAAGGCCTCCCACAAGCTTGATTTCGAAGGCGAGCTGGCTGTGGTGATCGGTAAGACGGCGCGGCACATCAAGCAAGCCGACGCCCTGGACTATGTCGCCGGTTACGCCTGCTACAACGACGGCAGCGTCCGCGATTGGCAGAAGCACACCATTCAGTTCGTACCGGGCAAGAACTTCCCGAATACCGGTGGTTTCGGCCCTTGGCTGGTGACCAGCGACGAGATCGGCGACCCACAGGACCTGGAATTGACCACCCGCCTGAACGGCCAAGTGATGCAGCACACCCGCACCAGCGACATGATTTTCAATGTGCGCCATCTGATCGAGTACTGCTCCACCTTCACCGAACTGGCGCCTGGGGACGTCATTGTGACCGGTACCACTGGCGGTGTTGGCGCATTCCGCGAGCCACCGGTGTGGATGAAACCAGGCGATGAAGTCGAGATCGAGATTGCTCGAATCGGCACTCTGCGCAACAGCATCGTGGACGAGCAATAAACCATGGATCACCCACACACCGCTGAACAACTGCCAGAACAGGAAGCCGACAGCAAAGGCTCGAGCCTGGAACGCATGTTGCGGGTGCTCGACCTGTTCACCGAAGAAAACCCGATCTGGGCGGTCGACGACATGGGCGCTGCCTTGGGTTTCACCCGTTCGACGATCTACCGCTACGTGCGTGAACTGGCCGAGGCCAACCTGTTGTTTCAGGTCGAAGCCGGACGTTATGCGCTGGGCGCCCGGATCATCACCTGGGATCGCCAATTGCGCCTGAGCGACCCGCTGGTACGCGCAGCGCAATCACTGGAGCCCAGCTTTCCGCAGTGGAACGAGCAACAAGTCTGGCTGATCTGCCGACTGTTCAAGGACCAGGTCGTGTGCATTCATCAGCACGGTGATCTGTTCAGTGAAGTCAGCTATTCGCGCGGTTCACCCAGGCCATTGTTCCTGGGGGCGACGTCCAAGGCGATCCTGGCCAACATGACCCCGCGGCAACATAACCAGCTGTTTCTGGACAACCCCGATGAGGTACGTGCCAGCCACCTGGGCCAGACCTGGGACCAGTTTCGCCGCACGCTGCAACAACTGCGTCGCCAGGGCTATGTGGCCAGTGCAGGCGAAGTCGATCCTGGCGTCTATGGCCTCGCCGCACCGATCTTCGACGGTGATGGCAAGGTCGTCGGCAGCATCAGTTGCGTGCGCCCGATCCAAGCCCGTGACGACGCCCAGGAAGCGGCACAAGGGCAGCAGATCCTGGCCCTGGCCCAGGACCTGTCGCAGCGCATGGCGGCGCTCGCCAACCGTCCCAAGTCACTGGGCTGAGCCATCCGCAAAGGGAATAACAATGACAACCCTCAAACGTATCAACACCCAGGTACTGGTCATCGGCGCCGGCCCTACCGGACTGACCCTGGCCAACCTGCTCGGCCAGGCCGATGTCGACACCTTGATCATCGATCGCAAGCCCGGCACCGTGACCGAGCCACGGGCGGTTTCAATCGATGATGAATCCTTGCGCACCATGCAGGCCATCGGCCTGGACCAGGCCGTGCTCAAGGACGTGGTTCCCGGCTACGGCGTGCATTATTTCACCCGGCCCGGGGGCCGTTGCTTCGGTAAGGTCGAGCCGACCGGCAAGCTGTACGGCTTCCCCAAGCGCAACGCCTTTCGCCAACCGCTGTTCGAGGCCACGCTGAAGGCAGGCCTCGAACGCTTTGCCAGCCTCAAGGCATGCTTCAACCACGAACTGCTGGAATTTCATCAAGACCCTCACGGCGTGCGTGCGCTGATTCGTGACGCCGATGGCGAGCTGCTGGAAATCCAAGCAGCCTACCTGGTGGCCTGCGACGGTGGCCGCAGTCCGGTGCGCAAGCAGCTCGGGATCGAGATGGTCGGCTCGAGCTTCTCCTCGCGCTGGCTGGTGGTCGACACCGACCAGGATGACGACCCGTTCTGGCAAACCCGCGTGTATTGCGATGCCCGGCGCCCGGTGGTTGAAGTACCCGGCCCTCACCGTACGCGCCGCTTCGAGTTTCTGCTCAAAGCGGACGAAACCGATGAGCAAGTGCTCGGCGAGACCCGCCTGCAGGCGCTGCTACGCCCGTTCAAGGGTGACACGCCGGTTTCCATCGTGCGCAAGACGGTCTACACCTTCCACGCGCGGGTCGCCGAGCGCTGGCAGGTGGAGCGCGTGTTTCTCGCCGGCGACGCTGCGCACCTGACCCCGCCCTATGCCGGCCAAGGCATGAACAGCGGCGTGCGCGATGCCCACAACCTGGGCTGGAAGCTGATCGGTGTACTGAAAGGAAAAATGGCGGAAACCGCCCTGCAGTCTTACGAAAGCGAGCGGCGCGATCATGCCTGGGCATTGATCAAGCTGGCCTTGAACCTCGGTGTGGTCATGGCTCCGGCCACCGTCCTTCGCGCTCGCTTGATCAGTTCTGCGTTTGCCCTGATCGGCCTGTTGCCACCGTTGCGCGATTACTTCCTGCAGATGCGTTTCAAGCCCAAACCCCGGTTCACCAAAGGCCTGGTACTGACCGAGGGCGCCGCCGGAAAGCTGTCTTGCGGGCAGATGTTCCCGCAACCGATGCTCACCGATGCCCAGGGCCATGAATGCCTGCTCGACGAAGCCATCGGTGCCGGTTTCGCCTTGGTTCAATACGGCGCCCCTACCCGCCAACGGATCGACGAACTCAAGCATGGTTTCTGGAACCATCTGGAAGCCAAACGCATCCTGATCCTCCCCGAGCCCATCGATGCCATGCCGGCGATTCCAGGCTGCACGGTGCTCCAGGACCGGGAAGGATCGCTCAAGGCAATACTGGGCGATGCACACAGTTTCTTGCTGCTGCGCCCGGATCGCTATATCGCCGCCATTTTCGACAAGGCCACCGAAACGAAAGCTGCCGAATCGTTGCAGTCGCTGTTCGGCATCGCCGCGCCGAGAAGCAGCGAAATCGAGTCGGGCATCGCCCCCGTCTTTCACTGAACCTTCCAAGCCCCCGAGGTGTTTATGCAAACACTCCAGACTTCCACACCGGCACGCTTGTGCTACCTGCACCTGGCGAGCAAAGAGCCACAACGGCAAATCGATTTCTATCGGCGGTTGCTGGACATGGATAGCCTGGCGCAGGCCGACGGCAGCTGGCTACTCAGTGGCCCGCAACGCGCCATGCTCGTGTCGCCCGCCGACCACTGCGGCCTGCTGGCGGCCGCTTTTGACCTGGCAGACCAGGCTCGCCTGAGGCAATTGCGTGTTCGCCTGATCAAGAACGGTTGTGCTGTCGAAGAACTCGACTCCCCGTTGCTCGAACCGGGAGCCTTCCTGATCCGTGACCCTCAGGGCCGACAAACGATATTCGGCGTCTCGCGCGCCAATGCCCAGGCCCATCGGCCAGGCATGCCGGGGCGTTTGCAACACGTGGTGTTCCAGACCACTGAGCTGGAAGCCATGATCGATTTCTACGTCAACACGGTAGGGTTTACCGTCTCGGACAATGTCGTGGATGAGCAGACTGGCCAGCTCACGACGTGCTTCCTGCGCTCGGACGATGAGCATCACACGCTGGCGTTTTTCCGTGGTTCGAAAAACGAGTGGGATCATCACTGCTACGAAACCAACGAATGGAACGACATTCGCGACTGGGGTGATCGCTTCGCCAAGGAGCGCATCACCCTCTTCTTCGGCCCTGGCCGGCATGGGCCGGGCAACAACCTGTTCTTCATGGTGGTCGATGCCGATCGCAATCGCCTGGAGTTCTCGGCCGAGCTGGAAGTCACCGATGCCTCGCGCCAACCCGGCGTCTGGCCGCAGGAGGAATACACACTCAATTCCTGGGGACGTGCCTGGATCCGCAGCTGAGCACTTTTCGCCCACAACGTTGGCCCCCTCAACCTCTTGAACGACGCAATCACCTGCCGCCAAAGGTAAGAATATGACCACTCAACAGCTGGCCCCCTACGCCATCAATGGCGATCAATACATCAACGGCACCTGGCGTACCGGTCGCTCCGCACGACGCCTGGACGACCGCAACCCGTTCAACGGCGAACAACTGCTGGAAATGCCACTGGCCTCGATCGACGATCTCGATGACGCCTATCAGGCGGCCCATCGAGCACAAACGGCGTGGGCCCAACTGCACCCGACACAACGTAGCGCATACCTTGAAAAACTCGCCCAGGTCATCCAGGACCGTCGTGACGAAATCATCGACTGGCTGATTGGTGAATCGGGCAGCACCCGAATCAAGGCGAGCATGGAATGGCAGTTCACGCTCAACCTTGTGCGCGAGTGCACAAGCATGCCGATGCAGGTCGAGGGACGCATCCTCACCAGCTACAAGCCCGGCGAACAGAGCTTTGTGTTTCGCGAGCCACTGGGCGTGGTGGGCGTGATCAGCCCATGGAATTTCCCGTTGTACCTGAGCATGCGTTCGGTGGTGCCGGCGCTGGCGCTGGGTAACACCATCGTGCTCAAGCCTGCCAGCGACACGGCGGTGACCGGCGGCCTGCTGATTGCCCACCTGTTCGAAGAAGCCGGCTTCCCCGAGGGCTCGCTCAACGTCGTGGTCGGTGCCGGTTCGGAGATTGGCGACGCCTTTGTCGCGCACCCGGTACCGAGCCTGATTTCCTTCACCGGCTCGACGGATGTGGGTCGCAATGTCGGCCGTATTGCCACCGGCGGCAAACACATCAAGCGTGTCGCCCTCGAGCTGGGCGGCAACGCACCACTGGTGGTGCTGGACGACGCGGATGTTGAAATAGCCGCCCACGCTGCCGTGGTCGGACGCTTCCTGCACCAAGGGCAAATCTGCATGAGCGTCAACCGGGTGATCGTAGACCGCTCGCGGTATGCCGACTTCGCCGCGCTGGTGGTGGAACGCGTGCGCAACCTCAAGACCGGCGACCCGGCCAAGGCCGACACGGTGATCGGGCCGGTGGTCAATCAGAGCCAGCTCGATGGCCTGTTGCGTAAAATCGATGGAGCCCAGAGCGCCGGCCTCAAGCAGCTTTGTGGTGGCCCGGCATCCGGGCTGGTGCTGCCTGCCCATGTCTTCGGTGAAGTGGGGGCCGATCAGGAACTGGCCCGCGATGAAACGTTCGGGCCTTTGCTGCCGCTGCTGATCGCCGAGAACGAAGCTCACGCCCTGGCGTTGGCGAACGCCAGCGAATATGGCCTGTCCAGCGCGGTGTTCACCCGGGACATGGCCCGTGGCTTGAACTTCTCCCGCGGCATCGTGGCCGGGATGACCCATATCAACGACATCACGGTCGATGACCAACCCAACGCGCCCTTCGGCGGGGAAAAGAACTCCGGGCTCGGCCGCTTCAACGGTCACTATGCCCTGGACGAATTCACCCGTGCCCATTGGGTCACCTGGCAGCCCGGAAGCCATCAATATCCCTTTTGATCAATAACCTTTTGGATCACTAACCCGCATGGACGCAGCCAGGATTGGGCAAGTTGACCTCTTTGCCCAATCCACAAAAAAATAAGAACCAGAGGCGCCAAAATGACCCATTTAGCCTGTGTGTCCACTGATCAGGTTGTGCGTTCCGATCGGCTGATGAAGTGGAAAGAATTCATGAGCGACCACCTGGGACGCACGCCGGACTATATAAAACGCCTGGAGTCGACCTTCATAGACCCCTTGCATGACAGCAACTTCCAGGGCCGGCTGGAGTATGGCGACCTGGGTCAGCTGCGGTTCTGTCGAATGACCGCCAGCGCCCATCGTTACTCACGCCACTTGAGCAAGGCCATCGACTCGCTCGACACACCGCGCATGTTGATCATGCAGATTGCGGGGGTCAGCCATTTCGAGCAGGGGCAACAACGCAGCGTACTGGCGCCTGACGAAATGCTCCTGGTGGACTGCGGCAAACCTTTCGACGTGACCAGCACCCAAGGCTGCGAGCACTTCATCCTGCTGTTCCAGGGCTCCCCCGGACAGCTGGCGCAAACCGGCGACATGCACCTAAACGGTCGCAACGGCCTGGGCCGGATGCTGATGCACCTGATCAGCGATGCCTACAACCAATACCCCTTGCTCAACAACCACTCGGCCGGGCTGATCGGCGACAGCATCACGGGGCTGCTGGATAACGCACTGAAGAACAAACAGGAAGAAAAGCAACTCGAACACGACTTCCGCTTCTTCAAGCAGAACCGCCTCAAGGCGTATATCGAACGTCACCTGGCCGACCGCGATCTGACCATCGAGCGCATCGCCAACGCCGAACAGTGTTCGGTACGCAGCCTGCACCGGGCGTTCCAGGATGAGCTGGGGTGCAGCGTCAGCGAGTACATCTGGCAGCGGCGCCTGGCCCGCTGTGCCGAAGACCTGCGCAGCCGGGAACATGCCCATCGCTCGCTCACCGAGATCGCCTATGCCTGGGGCTATGGCAGCAGCTCCCACTTCAGCCGGCATTTCAAATCGACGTTCGGCATGTCGCCTCGGCTGTTCCGGGAAACCGCGAGCGACAGCCGGGTGAAATCGACGGCGGCCTGAGTCAGCTTCTGCGCTCAAAGCCTCCAGAAGAGAGGGGGAATGAAACCGCTGCCAACCAGGGCGCCAAGGTTGACCGTTGGTCGAGAGCAAAATAGGGTAACAGGCCGCCCACCAGCATCGTGACCTAGTATCAACCCAGGTTCGGCTGGACAACGCAGGAGATCGACATGCCCGCCTCCGAATCCAGCCTCCTCCAGAGCTGGCAGCACAACGCCCAATCGTGGATCGAGGCGATCCGCACCGGCACCCTCGAGAGCCGCGTCAAAGTCACCGACCAAGCCATCCTGTTGGCGGTACTGAGCCGTCAACCCGAGCGTGTGCTCGACCTGGGGTGCGGCGAGGGCTGGCTGTTGCGGGCCTTGGCCGAACGGGGCATCGAGGCGGTCGGCGTGGACGGCGATGCAACGCTGGTCGAGGCTGCGCGGGCCGCCGGCTCTTCGCCGGTGCATCTGGCAAGCTACGAAGCTCTGGCGCAGGCCACGGTGGACATCGGTCGCAACTACGACCTGATCTGCGCCAACTTCGCCCTGCTGCACCAGGACATCATCCCGCTGCTCACCGCCATGAACGCCCTGCTCGCCCCTGGCGGCACGCTGGTGATCCAGACACTGCATCCGTGGGCCGCAGCGGCGGGCAACTACCAGGACGGTTGGCGAGAAGAAACCTTCGCCGGCTTCCAGGGGCAATGGCAGCCCATGCCCTGGTACTTTCGCACCTTGTCCAGTTGGCTCAATGCCCTGGATATGGCCGGCTTTCGACTGGCCGGCCTGCAGGAGCCGCAACACCCGCAAAGCACGGCACCGCAGTCGTTGCTGCTGGTGGCCGAGCCGCAAGGTTGAACGCCACGGCGAACTGCTCTTCAGGGGCGCTCGACGCCTCTGAAGGTCGGCTCAGTTCCAGCCGCCCCCCATTACCTTGTACAGCGTCACGCGGTTGCTCTGTTCGGTCAGGCGCAAGCTGATCAAGTCCTGCTGCGCGCTGTACAGCGAGCGCTGGGCATCCAGGGCTTCGAGATAGCTCTGGGAACCACCCCGGTATAAGGCGTCGGACAGTTCGAAGCTCTTGCGGCTGGCGTCGGTCAACGCCTGCTGGGCCTCGATGCGCCTATCCAGGGTGCTGCGTACCGCCAGGGCATCGGCCACTTCCTTGAACGCGCTTTGCAGCGTCTGCTGGTAAGTCTGTACCTGAATCTCGCGCTCGGTCTTGGCCGCGTCCAGCGTCGCACGATTGCTGCCGCCGTCGAAGATCGGCAGGCTGACGCTCGGAGCAAACGACCAGGCGCCACTGCCGGACTTGAACAGGCTGGACAAGGCCGAACTGGAAGAACCGGCACTGGCCGTCAGGCTGATGCTTGGGAAGAACGCCGCACGGGCCGCGCCGATGTCGATATTGGCCGACTTGAGGGTGTGTTCGGCGGCCAATACATCCGGACGCCGTTGCAGCAGGCTGGAAGGCAGCTCGGCCGGTACCTGGACCAGCGCCGCAGCCGATTCCAGGGTCGAGCCTGGCAGCAGTTCTTCGGGAACATCACTGCCCACCAGCAGGCGCAGGGCATTGCGATCCTGGAGAATCTGGCTTTCATACTCCGCCGCGTCGGCCCGGGCTGACTCCACGGTGGTTTGCGCCTGGGCCACGGACAGACCGGAGGAACCACCCAGCGCGTGGCTGCGCTGGGTCAATTCGTAGGTCGCCAGCTGGCTGCGCAAGGTCTCCTGGGCCAGGTGCAGCCGCTCGTTGTCCGCCGCCAGGGTCAACCAGGCCGTGGCCACTTCGGCCACCAGGCTGATCTGCGTGCTACGCCGGGTTTCGGTCAGGGCCAGATAGTCTTCCAGGGCTTCGTCCTGAAGGTTTTGCACCCGACCGAACAGATCCACTTCATAACTGCTCAGCCCCAGTTGCGCGCTGTAGTCATGGGTGGTGGTCGCCGAGCCACTGTTGGACAACGAACCAGGCGTACGGCTGTGAGTGCCACTGACACTGGCATCGATCGACGGTAACGACTCAGCGCGCTGGATGCGGTATTGCGCCTGGGCCTTTTCGACGTTCAAGGCGGCCAGGCGCAGGTCGCGATTGTTGCTCAGCGCCAGGGTTTGCAAGCGCGCCAGACGGCTGTCAGTGAAAAACTGTTGCCACTCGATATCGGCGGCCACCTGCCCCTTGGGTGTGCTGGCGGGCGCCAGCCATTGCTCGGCGACCGGCGCCTCCGGGCGCTCATACTGCGGCGCCAGATTGATGCAGCCACCGAGCAGCGCGAGAACGGCCAGCAAAGGCCAGCGAAACTTGATCATGCGTCACCTGCCTGGGTGGTTGGAACAGAAGTCGAAGCCGTGGAAACCCGGGAAAAACGCCGGCGAATCTGCACGAAAAACAAGGGTACGAAGAAGATCCCCAACAGCGTGGCGGACAACATGCCACCCAGCACACCGGTACCAATGGCCTGGCGTCCGGCGGAACCTGCGCCGCTACTCAGGGCCAGGGGCAATACGCCGAACATGAAGGCCAGGGACGTCATGAGAATCGGCCGCAGGCGTTGGCGCACCGCGATCAACGTCGCCTCGCGCAAGCTGTTGCCCTGCTCTTGCAGGTGCTTGGCGAACTCGACGATCAGAATCGCGTTCTTGGCCGCCAACCCCACGGTGGTCAATAGCCCGACCTGGAAGTAGACGTCGTTGCTCAAGCCACTGACTCGGGTGGCCAGCACCGCGCCCACCACGCCCAACGGCACCACCAGCATCACCGAGAAAGGCACCGACCAACTCTCATAGAGCGCGGCCAGGCACAGGAACACAAACAGCACCGATATCCCGTACAGCAACGGTGCCTGCGAACCGGAAAGGCGCAGTTGATAGGACTGCCCGGTCCACTCGTAACCGATGCCTTGCGGCAATTGCTTGATAATCGCTTCCACCGCGTCCATGGCGTCCCCGGAACTGACCCCGGGCGCCGGGTCGCCGACCACCTCCAACGACGCGTTGCCGTTGTAGCGCTCCAGCAACGGCGAGCCGTAGCTCCAGGCACTGCTGGCGAACGAGGAAAAAGGCACCATCTCGTTGTTGCTGTTGCGCACGAACCAATGCTCCAGGTCGGCCGCCTGCATCCGTGCGGCAGCCTCGCCCTGGACGTAGACCTTCTTCACCCGGCCCTGGTTGAGGAAATCATTGACGTAAGTGCCGCCCAACGCCGTGGACAGCGTGGTGTTGATGTCGCTGGTGCTCAGGCTCAACGCCCCGGCCTTGCGATCATCGATGCTGACCTTGAGCTGTGGGGCGTCGTCCAGGCCATTGCTGCGTACGCCGAGCAAGCGAGGGTCCTGGTTGGCCAGCTCGATAAGTTTTTCCCGCGCCGCCACCAGCGTGTCGTGCCCCAGGCCGGCGAGGTCCTTGAGTTGCAGGTCGAAGCCGGATGTCTGTCCCATCCCACGCACGGCCGGCGGTTGCATGACGAACACATTGGCATCGCCGATGCTCGACAGCGCCATGGTCGCGCGCTGGGCAATGGACGCCGCATCCTGCCCTGCCCCCGTGCGCTCGCTCCAGTCCTTGAGCCGGATAAACGCGCGGGCGCTGTTCTGGCTGTTGCCGTTCATGCCCAGGCCGGAAATGCTGATCAGCGCTTCGACTTCCGGTTGTTCGAGCAGGTAGCTTTCGAATTGCTTGACCACCGCTTGAGTGCGGCTGTCCGTGGCCCCTACTGGCAACTGCACCTGAGCCATGAGAATGCCCTGGTCTTCATCAGGCAGGAACGAGGTCGGCAGGCTCAGATAACCGGCGACCATCACCAGCACCACCAGCCCATACACCAGCCAGCTGAGGCGCCCGCGCTGCAAAATCCCACCCACCTGGCGTTTATAGGCCTCGGCAGTGCGCTCGAACGTGCGGTTGAACCAGCCGAAAAAGCCGCCTTGGGCGCCATGGTCCTGGCCATCGGACGGCTTGAGCAGGGTCGCGCACAATGCCGGCGTCAGCGTCATCGCGACCAGCACCGAGAGCACCATGGCCGAGACGATGGTGACCGAAAACTGCCGGTAGATGACCCCGGTAGAGCCGCCAAAAAATGCCATGGGAATGAACACTGCGCTGAGCACCAGGGCGATGCCGACCAGGGCGCTGGTGATTTCATCCATCGACTGGCGCGTGGCATCCAGGGCCGACAGGCCCTTCTCGCCCATCACCCGCTCGACGTTCTCCACCACCACAATCGCGTCGTCCACCAACAGGCCGATGGCCAGGACCATGGCGAACATGGTCAGGGTGTTGATCGAGTAACCGAACAGCGCCAGCACGCCAAACGTACCAAGCAGCACCACCGGCACGGTGATCGCCGGGATCAGCGTGGCCCGCAGGTTCTGCAAGAAAAGGAACATGATCAGCACGACCAGGACAATGGCCTCGCCCAAGGACTTGACCACCTCTTCGATGGACAGGCTGACAAAGGGCGTGGTGTCGTAGGCGATAACGTTCTTAAGCTGCATTTCCGTGGGGTAGAACGGCTCCAGCTCCTTGAGCTTGGCCTTCACCGCCTCGCCCACATTCAGGGCATTGGCCCCGGCAGCGAGCTGTACGCCCATGGCAGCGGCGGGTTTACCGTTAAGGGCGGAGGTTACGTCGTAGCTTTCACTGCCCAATTCAACCCGTGCCACATCCCCAAGCAACACCACCGCACCGTTACTGGTGGACTTGACCACGACATTGCGAAACTCTTCGACGGTTTGCAGCTTGCTGCGGGCGCTGATAGTGGCGTTCAACTGCTGGCCCTTCACCGCCGGCATGGCGCCGAGCTGACCGGCGGAGACCTCAGTGTTCTGCGCCTCCAGGGCGCTGCTGATATCCGAGGGCATCAGCGCGTACTTTTCCAGCTGGGCCGGGTCCAGCCAGATGCGCATGGCATAGCCCGAACCCAAGGTCTGCACATCACCAACACCGTCGATGCGGCTGATGGAATCGAGCAAGGTACTGGAGATATAGTCGCCAATCTGGGTGCCGGTGACGCTCGGGTTGTCGGACGCCAGGGCGGCAATCATCAGGAAGTCCGAACCGCCCTTGGTCACGGTCAACCCCTCGCTTTGCACCGACTGCGGCAACCTCGACTCGGCCTGTTGCAGCTTGTTCTGCACCTGCATCTGGGCCACGTCCGGGTTAGTGCCGGCGGTGAAGGTCAGGCTGATGCTGGCACTGCCGTCCGAACTGCTGGAGGCCGACATGTAGGTCAGGTTATCCAGGCCTTTCATCTGCTGTTCGATGACCTGGGTCACCGAGTCTTCCACGGTCTTGGCCGAGGCGCCGGTGTAGGTGGCGGAGATACGCACCGTCGGCGGCGCGATGTCCGGGTACTGCTCCAAGGGCAACTGGCTGATGGACAAGGCGCCGGCGAGCATGATGACAATGGCGATGACCCAGGCAAAGATCGGTCGGTCGATAAAGAAGCGCGCCATGGTCAACCCTCCTGCGCAATGGCAACAGGCGTGGCTTTCTGCGTACGGCTGCGGGTGCCGGCGTTCTGCGCCACGACGGTGTCACCGACCCGGACTTTCTGCCCGCCCTCGACAATCACCTGGTCTCCCGCGTTCAGCCCTGCCGTGACCCACCATTGGTTATCCACGGCCCGATCGATGGTCAGCAGCCGTTGCTCGACCTTGCCATTGACCACCACCAGCACCGAAGTCGCGCCGCTGGCGCTGCGAGTCACCGCCTTCTGTGGAATCAGGATGGCCTTGTCATCCCGCGCCTGCTCCAGCACCGCCCGCACGTACATGCCCGGCAGCAACAGGCGCTCGGGGTTGGCGATTTGCGCCCGCAAGGTCACCGTACCGGTGCCCTCATTGACGCTGACCCCGCTGAACTTCAAGCGCCCCTCATGGGCGTAGGTACTGCCGTCATCGAGCTTGAGACTGATCCGCGCCTCGCCTTCACCATTGCTCTGGAGCACACCGCTGGCCAGGTCGCGCTTGAGGCGCAGCAGCTCGGCGGTCGATTGGGTGACGTCGACATACATCGGGTCCAACTGCTGCACCGTGGTCAGTGCGCTGTCTTGGTTGGCAACCACCAGCGCGCCAGGGGTGACCGTCGAGGTTTCGATGCGGCCGCTGACGGGAGAACTGATGCGGGTATACGCCAGGTTGATGCGTGCGGTGTCGACATCGGCCTGGGCCACTTGCAATTCCGCTTCGGCGGTCAGCAGGCTGGCCTGGGCATCCTCGTTGTCCTGCTGGCTGATGGCATCGATTTTCACCAGCTGTGCATCACGCTTGGCCTTAGCCTGGGCTGACTTCAGGGTGGCGCGTGCCTTGGCGAGGTTCGCCTGGGCTTCAGCCAACGCGGCCTTGTAAGAGGAAGCGTCCAGTTGATAAAGCGCCTGTCCGGCCTTGACCTCGGCCCCTTCGACAAACAGGCGCTGCTGGACGATACCGCCCACCTGCGGACGAATCTCGGCGACCATGAACGCCTGGGTGCGTCCGGCCAGTTCCGTGGTCAGGGCCTGGCTTTGTGGCTGCACGGTGATCACGGAAACCTTGGACGGTTCCAGTGCGGGGGCGGATTCACCGGAGCACCCGCCCAACATGAACAGAACGATCAAGGCCACCAGGAAGGCGGCGGTCACCAGGGATTTGGCGAATAATTTGGTCGACATAAATGCCTCTGCAAGACGGATGGTTCAAGCCAGGCGCCATACTGAGAGGCAAATGTGCAGGAAAATTGAAGATTGCCCGCTGCCCTTGAATCTTCATCGCACCAGGGCCTAAATGGACGGGCATTCATCGACCTGCCCGAGCCCATGAAACTGAGCATCTCCACCAAGCTGTTTATTGCCGTACTGGCCAGCGTGCTATTCGTCATCCTGAGCATGGGGGTGGCCAACGGCTGGAGCTTTGGCAAAGGTTTCCTCGACTACCTCAACGAACAGGCGCTGTTGCGCATGACGCCGGTGCTACCGCGTCTGGCCAGCGCCTATGCGCGCGAAGGCGACTGGGAATTCCTGCGCAACCAGCCGGATCGCTGGTTCGAACTGCTGCGCCCGGAACCGGGGGAAAACGACAGCGACCCGCAGCGGCCGTCCATGCCGATGTCCGACCTGACCGGCGCGGTATTTCGCATCGCCCTGCTGGACCAGCAAAAACAGTTGGTCATGGGTTACTCGGCGATTGCCAACGACGCCCTCATGCGCCCGGTGGAGGTTGGCGGCAAAACCGTCGGCTGGCTGGCGGTGACGCCGTTCCAGAACGTGACGGAAGCCGGGGGCGAACGCTTTCGGCAGTACCTGGTGCGCACCAGCCTGGCCGTGGGCGTGTTCTCGTTGCTGCTGGCGATGCTGATCGCCTGGTGGATCGCCCGTGCCCTGCTCGATCCGGTCAAGCGAGTGGCCGCCGCCACGCACCGACTGGCCGCCGGGGAATACAGCAACCGGGTGTCGGTGTCCTCCAACGACGAAGTTGGTCAACTGGCCCGGGACTTCAATCAATTGGCGTATACCCTGGAGCGCAATGAAAAAATGCGCCGGGAGTTCATGGCCGACGTGTCTCATGAACTGCGTACCCCGCTGTCGGTATTGCGCGGTGAGCTGGAGGCCATCGAAGACGGTGTGCGCACCCTCGATCAGGCCTCGATGAAATCGCTGCAAGGCGAAGTCGGCATGCTCAGCAAACTGGTGGACGATCTGTATGAACTGTCCCTGGCCGATGTCGGTGCGCTGACCTACCGCAAGAGCGAATGCGATCTCAACGACTTGCTGGACGGTTGCGTGGCGATGTTCCAGGAGCGCTGCAATGCCCGGCATCTGGGTTTGGAGCTGGAGCTGCCGACAACGCCGCTGCAGGTCGAAGCCGACCCCAAACGCCTGCAGCAACTGTTCGGCAATCTGCTGGAAAACGCAGTGCGCTATACAGATGAAGGCGGTGTGCTGCGTATTCGAGCCGCCAGCGAGGACGACGTCGTGCGCATCGACTTTCTCGACTCCGGCCCCGGGGTCGATGCGGATCAATTGCCGCGGCTGTTCGAGCGCTTTTACCGCGGCGAAAGCTCACGCAATCGCGCCAGTGGTGGCGCCGGTCTGGGGCTCGCCATCTGCCACAGCATCGCCCTGGCCCACGGCGGCAGCCTCAGCGCCGATCACTCGCCGCTGGGCGGCCTTTGGCTGACCCTGCGCCTGCCACGGAACGCCTGACATGACCAATGACAGTCCGATCCTTATCGTCGAAGACGAACCCAAACTGGCTGCATTGATGCGCGACTACCTGATCGCCGCCGGCTACCCGACCCAGTGCCTGGACAATGGCCTTCAAGTGGTGCCAGCGGTACGTGCCAGCGAACCGCGGTTGATCCTGCTCGACCTGATGCTGCCCGGGTGCGACGGCCTGCAAGTGTGCCAGGAGCTGCGTCGCTTCAGCGCCGTGCCGATCATCATGATCACCGCCCGCGTCGAGGAAGTGGACCGCCTGCTCGGGCTGGACCTGGGGGCCGATGACTACATCTGTAAACCCTTCAGCCCGCGCGAGGTGGTGGCCCGGGTCAAGGCGATCCTGCGGCGTAGCCCGCAACTTCTGAGCTCTGGGCCAAAGCGTCTGCTGATTGACGAAAAACAGTACCTGGCGTCTTTCGACGGCATCGCACTGGACCTCACACCGCTGGAGCTGCGCCTGCTCAGCACCTTCGCCCGCTCTCCCGGGCGGGTGTTTTCCCGGGATCAGTTGCTGGACAGGATCTATTCCGATCACCGGGTAGTCACTGATCGCACCGTCGACAGCCATATCCGTAATCTGCGGCGCAAGCTCGAACAGGCCTGCCCGGGTGAACAGCCGATCGAGTCGTTGTATGGGGTGGGTTATCGGTTTCAGCTTGCCGATGGCTGAGGCGTTGCAGCAAAACGAGGCGGCCTCATAGCCGGCCTGATTGGGGCGAGCCCGCTCCCACAGGTTTTTGTGTTGTTTGCAGATACAGTGAACACCCGCAGCCCCATGTGGGAGCGAGCTTGCTCGCGATAGCGGTCGTTCAGCTACATAGGTGCTGGGGGTCTCCTGCTCTGCTTTGGCTGTTGATCTTGGCACCCCATTAAACAGACATTGCGCAGTAGGCACCCCGGCATCTCGAAGTCGAGCCTACTGATCAGCCGAATAGATAATAGTTTGCGCGCTATCGCCCATCGCAGGCCGACGAGTGAAGTAGGTGTCGCCTTCGTCTGTCTGGATCTCGTAGTCAGCCTTGCTGGCCACACGACCCGATGCATCGGTGTGCTTGATGATTTTCAGCACCCGCTGGAACTTCACGCCTTGAGTACCGTTCTGGGCGGGGCCGGTGAGCACATTGACCTTCTGGAACCAGCCTGCATGCTTTTTGTTCGACACCAGCGTGCCACTCAGCGCTTCAAAACGCTCCAGACGAGTAAAACCCCAAAGTGTCTGTTCCTCGACCACTTTGCCCGGGGTGGCGGAGCCAGTGAAGACAAACAGGTTGAGGCCCGGATTGTCCTCGCAGAAGAAGTCGTAGGGCACCAGGCCGTCGACCATTCTCTTGCCGGGGACGAAGCCCTTCTTATGAACCAGAAACATGAGCACCTCCACGCTGAATAAGTTTGAGCGCAAAGTCTACTGAGGCGGGGCGTACAGAGCCGTCAAGCCAATGTAATATCGTGTAAAGATCATGCCTGATGGGGCAAGCTGATTTCCACGGTCAACCCACCGGCTGGCTCGTTGCGCGCCATGATCGTGCCGCCGTGTATTTCCACGGCCCTCGAAGCGATTGCCAAACCCAGGCCGAAACCGGCACTGCTGTCGTTCAGGCCCCGCTCGAACG